>CAZNBS010000007.1:0-30337 GCA_964570955.1 uncultured Burkholderiales bacterium
CGATCCAGCCTGCGGGAACTGCAGGAAGCCAGCATGCGCCTGGCGAACGACCTGCTCGCGAATCTGCCGCGTGCCCACGTGACGCTCGACGCCTTCCTTCGCGCGCTCGCCGCACAGCCGCAGCGCGTTGCCGAGGTCAACGCCCGTCACTATAGCGTCCGACTCGCGCAGTGGAGCCGGCTGTTGCACGGGGAACCGGAGTGCCCGCCCGCTGCTCCCGAGACAGACCGGCGTTTCAGCGCGGAAGAATGGAGGACGCAGCCGTTCTTCCGCTTTCTGCGCGAATCGTACGAGGAGGACGTGCGCTGGGTCGGCGAGTTGGTCGACGTCCTGCAACTGCCTCCGGCGGCCGCCAAGCGGGTGCGCTTTCTGGCCAAGCAGTTCGTGGCTGCCCTCGCCCCCACCAACCAGTTCGCCGCCAATCCCGATGCGATCCGGCGCGCGTACGCCACGCAGGGCGCCAGCATACGCGTCGGCCTGGACCGCCTTCGGCGCGACATCGCACGCGGATCGATCTCGATGAGCGACGACTCGGCGTTCGAGGTCGGGCGCAACCTCGCCTCCACCCCCGGTGCGGTGGTGTTCCAGAACGAGGTGCTGCAGCTCATCGAGTACACGCCGCTGACGGCCCGGGTGCATGCTCGACCGCTGCTGATCGTCCCGCCGTTCATCAACAAGTACTACATCCTGGACCTGCAGGCGCACAACTCCTTCGTGCGCTTCGCGCTCGAACGAGGCTTGCGCGTGTTCATGATCTCCTGGCGCAGCGCCGGCGAGGCCCTGCGCGAGGCCACCTGGGACGACTACGTGCGCGAGGGGGTGGAGCGCGCCATCGAGGTGACCCTCGCGATCGCGGGAACCCGACGTCTGAACGCGCTGGGCTTCTGCGTGGGCGGTACGCTGCTAGCCAGCGCACTTGCCGCCACCGACGCCGCGAAGCGCGTCGCCAACCTCACCCTGCTCGCCTGCCTGCTCGACTTCTCCGACGTCGGCGAGATCGGCGTGTTCATCGACGAGCGCTACGTGGCCGACTGCGAACGCGAGTTCGCGAGCGGCGGGGTGATGCCCGGCGCGCGTATCGCGTGGGCATTCGCCAGCCTGAGGCCCGACGAGTTGGTGTGGTCCTTCGTGGTCGACAACTACCTCAAGGGACAGGCGCCCGCTGCGTTCGACCTGCTGTACTGGAATGCGGACAGCGCCAATGTCCCGGGCCGGCTGTTCGCCTGGTACCTGCGTCACATGTACCAGGACAACCGCTTGCGCGTTCCCGGCGCAGTGTCGGTATGCGGCCGGCCGGCGGATCTCGGCCGGCTGCGCATGCCCACCTTCGTGCTCGCCACGCGGGGTGACCACATCGTGCCCTGGGGTGCAGCGTGGGCAAGTGCGGGATTGCTTGCGGGTACAATCGAATTCGTGTTGGGAGCGAGCGGGCACGTCGCCGGCGTCGTCGCGCCGCCGCAAGCGGCGCGCGGATACTGGCGCGGCCCGGCGCTGGGCGAGGATGCCGGAACATGGGCATCGTCCGCACGACATTGCGAAGGCAGTTGGTGGGAGCACTGGGCCGACTGGATCGTGGCGCGCTCGGGAACCTTGAAACGCGCACCCGGTCGACCCGGATCCGACGCCTATCCGGTGATCGAGGCAGCGCCCGGTCGCTACGTGCGCGAGCGCGTCGTTCCGGAGCAATAGCGAGCGTTCGTTCCGATTGAGCGTCTTTTGCGAGGAGTGGGCAACATGGGCAAGCGCGTCGTACTGGTAACCGGTGGCATGGGAGGCTTGGGCGAGTCGATCTGCACCAAGATGGCCGATGCCGGGTACCAGGTCGTCACGACCTTCTCCCCTGGAAACAATCGATGGGAGGGGTGGCTGGAGCAGATGCGCGAGCGCGGCTACACCTTCCATGCTTACCCCTGCGACGTCGGCGACTACGACTCGTGTGCCGAGGCGGTACGCCGCGTCGAAAGCGAGATCGGTCCGGTGGATGTACTGGTGAACAACGCCGGCATCACCCGCGACATGACGTTCAAGAAGATGGGCAAGGCGGACTGGGATGCGGTCCTTCGTACCAACCTGGACAGCGTCTTCAACATGACCAAGCAGGTGATGGACGGCATGGTGGAGCGCACCTGGGGACGCGTCATCAACGTCGCTTCGGTGAACGGCCAGAAGGGCGCCTTCGGCCAGACCAACTACTCGGCCGCCAAGGCCGGCATGCACGGCTTCACCAAGGCGCTGGCCCTGGAGGTCGCCAAGAAGGGGGTCACGGTCAATACGATCTCGCCCGGGTACATCGGCACCAAGATGGTGACCGCGATTCCCGAAAACATCCTGACCGAGAAGATCCTGCCGCAGATTCCGCTTGGCCGCCTCGGCAAACCCGAGGAAGTGGCCGGCCTGATCATCTACCTGGCCTCCGACGAGGCGGCGTTCGTCACGGGCGCCAACATCTCGATCAACGGCGGCCAACACATGTACTGACGTGCCGCCCGGCGGACGAAAAAAAACCCCGGCCGATAGAGCCGGGGTTAAACCTTTGATATAAGGCGAACCTTATATAAAGGGGGAGGAGCCTTTACCGCCGTCGCCGGCCCCCACCCAGGGGGACGCGGGCAACAGCCTGGATGTAGCAAGCGTCGTACCAGCTTCGTCGATGCTACGCCGCCGCAAATCAACCGTCGGATGCACAATGTGCGCAAGGTGTTTGATCACCAATGCTCTTCTTCACACATCGAGCGCCGTAAAAAAACGCGCATATGCTGCATCGCACAAGCTCTATACTAAGGTTGCGATCCAGCTAAGTCAAGTACTCCGTTTCGCAGCGCAAGAAAAACGTTTGCGGCTTGTTTTCAATGCACTAAACTGCATGGCATCGGGGGCATCCCAACGGTTTTTGCTGCCCCGTCCCTGGCAGAATTACAAATCGGAGCCGGAAGCGCATGAGCGAAGACGCACGATTGATCAAGAAGTACCCAAACCGGCGCCTCTACGACACCGCCACCAGTAGCTACATCACGCTGGCCGACGTCAAGAAGCTGGTGTTGCAGCAGACCCCTTTCAAGGTGGTCGACGCCAAGAGCAACGACGACCTGACCCGCAGCATCCTCCTGCAGATCATCCTCGAAGAGGAAAGTACCGGCGCCCCGATGTTCTCGTCGGACATGCTGTCCCAGATCATCCGCTTTTACGGCAATGCCATGCAGGGGATGATGGGCAACTACCTGGAAAAGAACATCCAGACCTTCATGGAGATCCAGCGCCGGCTGCACGAGCAGTCCATGGGCAAGCTGGGCGAGAATCCGATGCTCAACACCGACGCCTGGAGCCAGTTCGTGAAGATGCAGGGCCCGGCGATCCAGGGGCTGATGACCAGCTACCTGGAGCAGAGCGCCCAGGCTTTCCTCGAGATGCAACAGCAGTTGCAGAAGCAGGCACGCAATCTGTTCGGCAACTTCGCCTTTCCCAACTTCCAGCAGCCCTTCGGGACTGCGCCGGACGAGAACAGCCCGAGCGGAAGCACGAGTGGCCCGGAAGGCAAGTCGTAAGGCAGGTCCTGCGCCGACCGTCGGTTTCGTTTCGTTGGGCTGTCCGAAGGCGCTGGTCGATTCGGAGCGCATCCTCACGCAGCTGCGTGCCGAAGGTTACGCCATCTCCCCCAGCTACGACGGCGCCGACCTGGTGGTGGTCAACACCTGCGGGTTCATCGATGCGGCCGTCGAGGAGTCGCTCGATGCCATCGGCGAGGCACTCGCCGAGAACGGCAAGGTCATCGTGACGGGCTGCCTGGGCGCGCGCGAACACACCGTGCGGCAGACCCACCCGAGCGTGCTGGCCGTCACCGGCCCGCACGCCACGGAGGAAGTGATGGCGGCGGTGCACCGTCATCTGCCGCAACCGCACGACCCGTTCACGAGCCTGGTCCCTGCACAGGGAATCAAGCTCACGCCGCGGCACTATGCATATCTGAAGATCTCCGAGGGCTGCAACCATCGCTGCACCTTCTGCATCATCCCATCCATGCGGGGCGACCTGGTCAGCCGGCCCGTCGCTGACGTGATGCAGGAGGCCGAGAATCTCGTGCGCGCGGGGGTGAAGGAGCTGCTGGTGATCTCGCAGGACACGAGCGCCTACGGGGTGGATCTGCGCTATCGCACCGGTTTCTGGAAGGGCCGACCCGTCAAGACGCGCATCACCGAACTGGCATCCGCCTTGGGAGAGCTCGGCGTGTGGGTGCGCATGCACTACGTGTATCCCTATCCGCACGTGGACGAGGTCGTGCCGCTGATGGCGCAGGGCAAGATCCTGCCCTACCTGGACGTGCCGTTGCAGCACGCCGTGCCGCGGATCCTCAAACTCATGAAGCGGCCGGCGGCGGACCTCGAGAACACGCTCGCCCGCATCCGCCGCTGGCGCGAGCTGTGTCCGCACATCGTGCTGCGCAGCACGTTCATCGTCGGCTTTCCCGGCGAGACCGAGGCGGAGTTCGAGGCCTTGCTCGACTTCCTGGACGAGGCGCAGCTCGACCGCGTCGGCTGCTTCGCCTATTCGCCGGTGGACGGGGCGGATGCGAACGCGCTGCCCGATCCGGTCCCCGACGAGGTGCGTGAGGAGCGCCGAGGCCGTTTCATGCAACGCCAGCAGGCGATCTCGGCGCAGCGTCTGCAGCGCCGGGTGGGCCAGACGCTCACCGTTCTCGTGGACGAGGTGCGCGAGGACGGGGCGGTGGCGCGCAGCGCCGCCGACGCCCCGGAGATCGACGGCCTGGTCCATATCGGGGACGGCGGCGCACTACGCGTCGGCGAGTTCGCGCACGTGCGCGTCGAGCACGCCGACGCGCACGACCTGCACGGGCGACTCGCGGCATAAGCCGGTGCGGCAGCGGCTGCGCGAGTGGGCCCGCGCGCTCAAATGCGACGTCCTCGCGCTCTGGTTGGCCTGCCGGGATCCCCGCACCCCGGTACTCGTCAAGATCCTGGCGACCCTGGTGGTCGCCTATGCACTCAGTCCGATCGACCTGATCCCGGACTTCATTCCCGTCCTGGGCTATCTGGACGAGCTGATGCTGCTTCCCGCGGCGATCTGGCTGCTGCGCCGGCTGCTGCCGGCACCGGTCCTGGAGCAGGCGCGCCGGCAAGCGTCGGACTGGTTGGCGCGACGAGAACCCCGGCCACGCAGCCTACTGGGCGCAGCGCTGATCGTCACCGTGTGGGTCGTGCTGTTGTGGGTGCTGTGGAGCTGGATCGCGCCGCGCGCCTGGTAGGCCGACACATGCACGGTTCCCGTCGACGATGCGGCCAGGGGCGTTAGCGGCGGAAACGTGCCTGGACAGGGGTACCCTCGACCTGCCATGCATGCGGCATGGCCGGCGTCGCGTGCGCGATCCCGAGCGTTCCCGAGGAGGAAAGCAGGATGAAGCCCGCGTCGGCGCCGACCGTGCTGTGCATTTCCGTCAACAGCGCATCGACCGCTTGCTGCGGCGTGGCGCCGGTGCACACGCGATCGCACAGCGCCTTCGCGGCGAGGATGCGCATCATGAGTTCACCTTGCCCGGTCGCCGAGCATGCAGCGCACGCGCTGGCGTAGTTTCCGGCACCCGGTACCGGGGAATCGCCGACGCGGCCCGGCAGCTTGAGGATCGTTCCGCCGGTCGAGGTGGCAGCAGCCAGGCGCCCGGCGCGGTCCAGCGCCACAGCCCCGACCGTATCGCCGGCGGGCGCAGGCGGCACGGCATCCAGGACGGCTTGCCTGCGGACCCTCCATGCCTCGCGGGCGCGCGGCGTCTCCGGGTCGTAGTCGACATCGAATCCCTGTTCCTGCGCAAAGCGCCGGGCGCCCTCGCCCGCCAGCAGCACGTGAGGACTGGCTTCCATCACGCAGCGCGCCACGAGCACCGGATTGCGCACGCCGCGCAGTGCCGCCACGCCCCCACAACGCAGGTCGTGCCCCGTCATCACGGACGCATCGAGCTCGACGTCGCCGTCGCGGTTCAGCACCGCCCCTGTGCCGGCATTGAACAGGGCATCGTTCTCCAGTTGCCCGACCGCGGCGACGGCCGCATCCAGTGCGCTGCCGCCGCCCTCGAGCACGACACGCGCACACGCCACAGCGGCCGCCACCCCTGCGCAGGCACGCGCCTCGTCCTCGTCACGCCAGATGCCGGCCCCGCCGTGCACCGCGACCGCCCATCCCCCCATCGCTTCCTCGTCGCTGTTCGAAATCGGCTACGCCTATAATGCGGCATGCCCTTGCGTCCCATGGCGGAACTCGCCCGACTACAGCACGCGCTGCGCCGGGAGTTGTGGTTCACCCTCGGACTCGCGCTGGTCATCGTTGCGGGCGCCTTTGCCCTTGCACTGCGATTCGTCCAGCCGGCGCCGCCTCGCACCCTGTCGATGACGACCGGACCGACCGACGGCGGTTACCACGCCTTCGCGCAGCGTTATCAGGCGATCCTCGCACGCGACGGGATCAGCGTGGAACTGCGCACTTCTGCCGGCAGCCTGGAGAACGTCGCGCACCTCACCGATCCGGAATCCGACGTCGACGTCGGCTTCCTGCAGGCAGGCACCGCCTTCGCCACCAATGCGCCCGAACTGGTGTCGCTGGGCAGCCTCTACTACGAGCCCCTGTGGGTGTTCTATCGCGGCCCCGCCATCGAAGACCTGGACGGGCTGCGCGGGAAGAAGATCGCGATCGGACTCCCCTACAGCGGTGTGCGCACGCTCGCCCTGCAACTGCTCGCGGTCAACGACGCGGTCCTGCCCCCGACGGAGTTGCTCGACCTGGACGGCAATCAGGCGGCGCAGGCGCTGGCGGAGGGACGCATCGGGGCAGCCCTGTTCGTCGCGCCCGCCGATTCGCCCGCCGTGCTGCAGCTCATGGCCACCTCGGGGGTGCGCCTGCTCAGCTTCGCGCGCGCCGAAGCCTACACCCGGCGCTTCCCCTTCCTCACCCGACTGGTGCTCCCGCGCGGAGCGGTCGACTTCGCCCGCGACGTTCCCGCAGACGACGTCGTACTCATCGCGCCGACCGCGAACCTGCTCGCGGAACGCGACCTGCATCCGGCGCTTGCCTACCTGCTCATGCGCGCGGCGAGCGAACTGCACGCCGAGGCGGGCATGTTCAACGCACGGGGCGAGTTTCCGAGCGACAAGAATGCCGACTTCCCGCTGAGCGCCGAGGCGCAGCGCTACTACGCGGCCGGCCCCCCCTTTCTGCAGCGCTACCTGCCGTTCTGGGCCGCGAACCTGGTGGACCGGATGTGGGTGGTGATCCTGCCGCTGCTCGCGGTGCTGGTCCCGCTCGCGCGCATCGTGCCCGCCCTGTACAGCTGGCGCGTGCGCTCGCGGATCTACCGCTGGTACTCGCGCCTGAAGGAAATCGAGTTACAGCTCGAGGAGAAGCAGAGCGAGGAGGATCTGCGCGACATGGATGCGCGCCTCGACAGCATCGAGGATGCGGTGAATCACATCCCGACCCCACTCGCCTTCTCCGCCAATCTGTACAGTTTCCGCCAGCACATCGATCTGGTGCGTGGACGGCTGCGCCGGCGCATCCGCAGCGATTGAGGCCGGTCAGTCGGCCGGTACGCGCTCGCGGATCTCGTTGAAGAAGGCGACCACGTCGGACAACAGCCGGGTGCGGCGCATGGGGGGCAGGCTCTGCCAGATGCGGCGCCCGTAGGGCTTTTCCACCAGACGGGTGTCGCAGATCATGAGCACGCCGCGATCGCTCTCGTCGCGGATCAGTCGTCCGGCCCCCTGCTTCAGCGCGATCACTGCTTCGGGCAGCTGGTGCTCCATGAACGCGTTGCGACCTTCTGCATGGAGGCGCTCGATGCGGGCGGCCACGACCGGATCGTCCGGAGGGGCGAACGGCAGGCGGTCGATCATGACCAGCGACAGCGCCTCCCCGCGCACGTCCACTCCCTCCCAGAACGACTGGCTCGCCACCAGCACCGCGTCGCCCAGGCTGCGGAAGCGTTCCAGCAGCTCGCTGCGCGAGCCCTCGCCCTGGAGGAGCAACGGAAAGTCGAGGCGCTCGCGCACGAACCGCTCCGACAACAGCGCGTGCGCCTCACGCATCGCCCGCAGGCTGGTGAAGAGCAGGAAGGCTCGCCCTCGGCTAACCCGTAACACCGGCAGCACCGCGTCCACGACCTTGGCGGTGTAGCCCTCGGTGTTCGGCCCCGGCATGCGCTCCGGCACATACAGGATCGCCTGCGCCGCATAGTCGAACGGGCTGTCCCAGCTGATCGCCTCAGCCTGATCGAGCCCAAGCGCCTGGCGATAGTGGGAGAAGTCCTTCTTCACGGACAGGGTGGCGGAGGTGAAGATCCAGGCGCGTGCGCTGCCCTCGAGCTGCTTGCGGAAGATGTCGGCGGTGGACAGCGGCGTAGCGTGCAGCTGCAGGGCATGCGCGAACACTTCCACCCAGCGCACGATGTCCACCTGCACCTGCCCGCGCCAGCGCGCCAGCCGCCCGGCGAGGTCGGCGCTACGCTGTGCGCACTGCTTCAGCCCCTCGCTGCGGTCGGCCTGGAACTCGAGCAGATCATTCAGTCCAGCCAGTTTCTGCGCCAGCGTCTCCAGTGCATCGGCGAATTCCGGGCGCGTCTCGATCGGTCGCACCGCCTGACGGCCGAGATCCTCGCCGGCGGCCAGGCGCAGGTCGCGTGCCGCACGCTCCATGGCGTGCGCGGCCTCGGGCAAGGCGGCGAAATCGCGGGCACCGGCAGCCGCCTCCACACGCGTGTCGCGCGCGAGTTCCACCAGTTGCGAAGTGGATAGACTATCGCCGAAGAACAGCGTGGCGGTGTCGGGAAGCTGATGCGCCTCGTCGAAGATGACCGTGTTGCATTGAGGCAGCAGTTCCGACACCCCTTCGTCGCGCAGGACGAGATCGGCGAAGAACAGGTGATGGTTCACCACCACCAGATCCGCCGCAAGCGCCTGCTTGCGTGCCTCCAGTACGAAGCACTCCTTGTGGTGAGGACATTCCCCGCCCAGGCAGTTCTCGCGCGTCGAGGTCACCATCGGCCAGATCGTCGCGTCCTCGGGTACGTCGCTCAGCCCGGCGCGATCGCCGCTCTTGCTCGTGCGCGCGTAGCGTTCGATCGCACGCAGATGGCGGAGGTCCTCACGGCTGACGAAGCGGCCGGCCTCGACATTGCGCTCGAGATGGTAATGGCACACGTAGTTGGCCCGTCCCTTCAGCAGCGCCACGGTGACCGGGATACGCAGAGCCTCGCGCACCGTGGGCAGGTCGCGATGGAACAGTTGATCCTGCAGCGTCTTGGTGCCCGTCGACAGGATGACCTTGCCTCCGGACAGGAGCGCGGGGACGAGGTAGGCAAAAGTCTTCCCCGTTCCCGTGCCCGCTTCCGCGACGAGCACTCCGCGGCGCTCGATGACGTCTGCGACCGCCTGGGCCATGTCGATCTGCTGTGCGCGGACCCGATAGCCGGGGATGGTGCGCGCGAGCGGACCGTTGCTGGCGAAGACCTCGGAGATGGCGCGGGTGGACATGTGGCGGGCAGCAGGGGCGGTCAATTCTAGCCCACCCGGTATGCCATGCCGGCCCCGCGAGCACGACGTCGACATCCGGGCGCGGAATGCCGTTTGCTCGCCGCAGTTCGACATCATTCTCGGAGCAGGCCATGCGACGTTCGGGCGGCAGACGCGTGCTGGTGACGGGAGGCGCCGGGTTCCTTGGCTCGCACCTGTGCGAGCGGCTGCTCTCCCGCGGCCACGACGTCCTGTGCGTAGACAATCTGTACACCGGCACGAAGCGCAACATCCAGCATCTGCTCGGCCATCCCATGTTCGAGTTCATGCGTCACGACATCACCTTTCCGCTGTATGTCGAGGTCGACGAGATCTACAACCTCGCGTGCCCCGCGTCGCCGGTGCACTATCAGGGCGATCCGGTCCAGACCACCAAGGTGAACGTGCACGGCGCCATCAACATGCTCGGTCTGGCCAAGCGCACCGGCGCCCATATCCTGCAGGCGTCCACTTCCGAGGTCTACGGCGATCCCGACATGCATCCGCAGCGCGAAGATTACGCAGGCAGCGTGAATCCGATCGGCCCGCGCGCCTGTTATGACGAAGGCAAACGCTGCGCGGAGACGCTGTTCTTCGACTACCGGCGCCAGCACGGCGTGCGCATCAAGGTCGCGCGCATCTTCAACACGTATGGGCCGCGCATGCACGTCGACGACGGCCGCGTCGTGTCCAACTTCATCGTGGCCGCGCTCACCGGCGAGCCCCTCGTCCTGCAGGGCGACGGCCGGCAGACGCGCTCGTTCTGCTACGTGGACGACCTGATCGATGGCTTGCTGGCGCTGATGGAGTCGGACGATGGCTTCAGCGGGCCGGTCAACCTCGGCAACGACGACGAGATGAGCATCCTGGCGCTCGCCGAGCACATTGTCCTGATGACGGGATCGCGATCGGCGCTCACGACCGGACCCGTCGCGCAGGACGACCCGCGCCGGCGACGCCCCGATCTCGCCCTCGCACGCGCACAGCTCGGCTACTCGCCCCGCGTGCACTGGAAGGAGGGCCTGCAGCGCACGATCGATTACTTCCGCATCCTGCTCGAGCAACAGGCGATCGTCCCCCGTTCGGCGGTACGCGCCGTCGGCATCTGACGCGCAGGCGCGCCCCGGGTGCTATATTTCCCCGTCGAAGCGAGCCATCCCTGCCCATGCAACGCCTGCTCATCGTCGCCGGCGCGATCTTGCTGGCCATCGGCCTGATCTGGCCCTGGATCTCCCGATTGGGGTTGGGGCGGCTGCCCGGCGACATCCGTCTCGAGAAGGACGGCTTCGGCTTCTATTTCCCGCTCACCACCGGGATCTTGATTTCGCTGGTCATCACGCTGATCCTCTGGATCTTCCGGCGTTGACGAGCGCTGTGCGTACACGGCCTGCGTGGCCCATGCATCACGGAAGCATGCGATGAACGCGTCTTCTCGAGGACACTTCACGCTCGCCGAGGCACGCGAGCTGTTGCCGCCCCCCGGGACGCACCCACGCTCGGCGGAAGTGTTCCGGCACGGCAGCATGCTGCTGAAGCTGTTTGCACCCCACGGCCATGACCCGCAGCCGCCTCACACGCGCGATGAGCTCTATTTCGTCGCCGCCGGATCCGGCTGGTTCATCAACGGCGAGACGCGGCATCGCTTCGCCCGTGGCGATGTCCTGTTCGTCCCTGCCGGCAGGGTGCATCGCTTCGAGGATTTCAGCGGCGATCTCGCAGTGTGGGTCGTGTTCTACGGTCCCGAAGGCGGCGAGCCGGCCTGACTCCACAGACGCGCCCCGGCTATGGCCGACGCATGCCTTCGTCCGGATGCCTGGGACTGACCGGACGCCCTGCGATTCCCATTCCCGCGCCCAGCTGCCCATCGTGCATGCGCCCGAGCAACAGCGGCGCCACGATCGCGCCGCACAGCGCCAGGAACATGTCCCACTGCGTATCCCACACGTCGCCCTGGGTGGCGAGGAATGCATCGGCAGCGGTGCCGGAAGCAACGGCAACCCACCACTCGACCAGTTCGTAGAAGGCGGAGAACGCCAGGCAGAAGCACACCACCAGGAAAAACAGCCAACGCCCGCGCACGAGGGGCGTGAATCGCAGCAGGATCTCACGCGCCATCATGGCGGGAATGAAGCCCTGCGCGATGTGGCCGAGGCGGTCGTAGTAGTTGCGCGCGAGTCCGAACTCATCGCGCAGCCAGCTGAACAGCGGCATCTCCGCGTAGGTGTAGTGCGCGCCCACCATCAGGATGACCGCGTGCACGAGAATCAGGAGATAGACCAGATCGGTGAAGCGGAAGCGCCGGTAGAGGAGGATCAGCGCGATCGCGCCGAAGATCGCGGGCGAGGCCTCCAGGAACCAGATGAAATAGTCCCGGGGTTGCCAGGCGGACCAGGCCAGCACGGCAACGCCGATCGTGAGCAGGACGAGATGGTAGCGAAGGCCAGGGCGGCGGGGGTTCGCCGTGGCGGCGGGCCTCACTTGATCTCGTCCACCTTCAGCAACACCCGCCTCGCCTCACGGCGCGCGTCCCGGCTGCTCGCGAGAATCTCGCTTTCGCGCCGCACCGCCTCCTCGCCGATCCCGGCGATCTCGATCCACTCGCCGAGGCGGCCGGTCACGCTGGTCTGCACCCGCTGCACCTGCGCCGGCCCGGTGGGACTGCCCTGCAGCCGGTCCCCGGCCGTCGAGATGTCCAGCGTGACCTGCTCTCCGGCCACGCGCGGCGTGACCACGAAGCCGGCATCGACCTCGCGGTACTCGATCACTTCCGTCAGCCGCCTGCCGCTGGGCGTGTCCACCCACTGGCGCGACAGGATCGGCGCCGACTGACCGACCCGGATCAGCGCCTGCCCGCCGTCGACCACCTGCACCTGCTGGGAGATGCGCTCACCGCGCTGCCCTTCGCTGCTGTAGACCCTGGCGCGAACGCCATTGCTTTGCACCGTCGCGCCTGGCGGCGTCGGCTCGCCGGGGGAGAAAATGACCACCTCGTCCCCGATTTCCACCCGCCCGGAAACCTGGCCGCCGCGCGCGCTGCGCTCGACGTCGGCGTCCTGGCGCACCGAGATCATCAGCCGGCGCGGCATGGTGTCGATCTGCGCCAGCACGTCCTTGATCTCGGCCAGGTTCTCCGGCGTCGTGCGCACGATCAGGCGGCTGTTCATGGCGCTGAGCGTGCCGCCCTTCTCCACCAGGGGCTGCAGGACCGGCAGGATCTGCTCCGCGGTGCGGTAGCGCAGCTGGATCACCTCGGTCACCTGCTCCTGCGCCCACGCCGGCAGCGCAGCGCATCCCAGGGCAAGCACCAGGACGAGACCTGCCAGGATCGAACGCAGCGCACTCATCCGGGCAGCCGTGCACTGGCCAGCGCGAAGCGCTGCGCGGGATCCTGCCGGTAGAACCGGGTCAGCTGGTCGTACACCGCCGGATATTCGTCCTGCACGATGTCCGGCGTCTCGAAGAACACCTCGGAGAGCACCGCGAAGAACTCGCCGGGACTTTCGCCCGCATAGGGATCGATGAGCGTGTCCTCCTCTCCATCCACGCGCGCACAGAAGTCGTCGTAGGCGGCGCGGAACGCCTTGCTCCAGGTCTCCCGGCTCATCTCCGGATGCAGGGGCGGAAAGCCGTTGGGGTCGCCGTTGAGCATGTCGAGCTTGTGCGCGAACTCGTGGATGACCACGTTCACCCCATCGGGATACTCGCCGGTCTGGATGTCCGCCCATGACAGCACCACCGGCCCGCCCAGCCAGGCTTCGCCCATGTGCGGATCCTCGGTCTCGTGCACCACGCCCGTCTCGTCCACGTGCTGGTGGCGCGGCACGAACTGCTCGGGGTAGAGGATCACCCCGCTCCAGCCCTTGAAATAGTCGAGCCCGAGATTGAGCACCAGGATGCACGCCTGGACAGCGACCCACACCTGCATCGCGGGCGTGAGCACGATGCCATGCGCGGCGCTGAAGGATTTCTCGTGCAGGAACAGAACGACCAGCTCGCGCAGCCGGCGCTGGTCTTCGGGCTCCAGCGTCCACGCGAACGGGAAGTGCCTGACCGTCTCGTCCCACAACGCGTCGTCGATGCCGGACTGGCGCAGGATCCGTTGGCGGCGCCAGTTGCGATACACGCTTCCCAGCACCTCTCGTTCACCCCGAGTGCTGCGAGGGCAACGGGACGACGATGTCCCGATCATCGGGCGGCGCATCCTCGTCCGGCGACGCGGCCATCGTTGGAGCAGGCTGGATGACCCCGGCGGGCATGTCGAGCTCCACGCGCTCGATCTGCAGGAAGCGCCGCGAGATCTTGTCGCTGGTGATGCGTACGTCCTCCGCATCCTCGTGCGCCTGCCGGATGTGTTCGGCCAGCTTGCGCATGCGCTGGTCGAAGCGTCCGAACTCCTTGCCCAGCTTGGACAGCTCGTCCTTGATGATGTGCACCTGGCGCCGCGTCTCGACGTCCTTGATGACCGCGCGTGCCGTATTGAGCACCGCCATCATGGTCGTGGGCGAGACGATCCACACGTGACGCTGCATGGCGTAGTCGACGACCTCCGCATGGTGCGCATGGATCTCCGCGAACACCGCCTCGGCGGGGACGAACATCACCGCCCCGTCGGAGGTCTCTCCCGAGAGAATGTAGCGCTCGGCAATGTCGCCCACGTGCTTGCGCAGGTCGGCGCGGAACTGCCGCACGGAACCGGCGCGATCGGCTTCGGCCAGCGCGTCGTCGAACATGCGGTGGTAATTCTCCAGGGGAAACTTCGCATCCACCGCCACCAGCCCCGTGGGATCGGGCAACAGGAGCATGCAGTCGACGCGGTGGCCATTGGGCAGCGTGTACTGGAACTCGTATGCCGACGGAGGCAGCAGGTTTCGCACCAATCCCTCCAGCTGCACCTCGCCGAAGGCGCCGCGCGCGCGCTTGTCGCCGAGCAGCTGCTGCAGGGTGATCACGTTCGTGGTGAGTCCGTCGATCTTGCGCTGTGCTTCGTCGATGGTCGCGAGCCGCGCCATCACGCTGGTGAAGGTCTCGTTGGTCTTTCGGAATCCTTCCTCCAGCCGCTCATTGACCTTGCCGCTGATCTGCTCGAGGCGCGAGTCGGTGCTGCGCGTCAATCCCTCGATGGTGCCGGTGAGCTGCTGCGTGATGGACCGCAGCGTGTTCTGGATCAGCTCCTGGTTCGCCCGCCCCTGCTCGCCGAGCCGCTCCAGCACGCGCGTGAGCAGTTCCGCGCGCAGTTCGTCCTGCTTGCCCTGCAGTTCAGTAGTGAGCGTCGACAGGCGCTGCGCGGTGGTCTCGCGGTTGGCCGACAACTCCTCGGTCTGCGACAGTTGCAGCACCAGCAACGCGTCGCGCGTCTGCTTCAGATCCTGGGATACCGTGTTGCGCAGGCGTTCGGAGTTGTCGCCAAGGGTCGCGCCGACCCGGTCGGCCAGCGTATTGAGGCCGTCGTTCAGATCCTTCAGCATCTCCAGATGCTTGCGCTCGAGTACCTGGGTGACGGTCTCCGGCAGGTTTTCCTGCCGCTGCAACAGACTGCCCACGCGCAGGCCGACCCAGATCACCGCGATGAGGGTGATGGCGACCAGCACAGCCAGCGCGAGGGAAACGGCGACGGGTTCCATGCACGGAGTATAGCGCCCGGACCAGGCGGAGACGCCGGGCACGTTGCGCGCGCCGCGCGAGCGGAGAGGAACCGACTCGCGTCCCGATGGACTCTGCCTCGTGGGACGGGGCCCTGTGGGGACGGCTCCGCTTGCTCGGCGGAACAGGCAGGCCGCTACGCCGGTTCGGCTTCCGTGCGCGAGGCACGCTTGCGCTCGTGCTCCTTGAGGAAGCGCTTGCGCAGGCGGATCGACCTGGGCGTGATCTCCACCAGTTCGTCGTCGGCGATGAACTCGATGGCCGACTCGAGCGTCAGCCGGATCGGGGGCGTCAGGGTGACGTTCTCGTCCTTGCCGGCTGCACGGATGTTGGTGAGCTTCTTGGTCTTGATCGGATTGACCACGAGGTCGTTGTCGCGGCTGTGGATGCCGATGATCATGCCCTCGTACACCGGATCGCCGGGACTGACGAACATGCGTCCGCGCGGCTCCAGGTTGAACAGCGCGTAGGCCACCGCCTCGCCCTCCTCGGCGGAGATCAGCACGCCGTTGCGGCGCTCGGGCATCTCCGGCTTGAGCGCTCCATAGTCGTCGAACACGTGGCTCATCATGCCGGTGCCGCGGGTGGTGTTGAGGAACTCGGTCTGGAAGCCGATCAGCCCGCGCGCCGGGATGCGGTACTCCAGGCGCACCCGCCCCTTGCCGTCGGGCACCATGTCCTGCAGGTCCCCGCGGCGCTCGCCCAGTGCCTGCATGACGGCCCCCTGGTGCGCCTCGTCGCAGTCTACGGTCAGCAGTTCGTAGGGTTCGCAGCGCTCGCCGGCGATCGTGCGGAACAGCACCCGCGGCTTGCCTACCGCCAGTTCATAGCCCTCGCGGCGCATGTTCTCGAGCAGGATGGTGAGGTGCAGTTCGCCGCGGCCGGACACCCGGAACACGTCGGCATCCGCGGTGTCCTCCACGCGCAGCGCCACGTTCGCGAGCAGTTCGCGATGGAGGCGGTCGCGTACCTGGCGGCTGGTGACGAACTTCCCCTCGCGCCCGGCGAAGGGCGAGGTGTTCACCTGGAAGTTCATCGACAGCGTCGGCTCGTCGACTGCCAGCAGCGGCAATGGATTCGGGTTCTCCGGATCGCACAGGGTGCAGCCGATGGTCAACTCCTCGATGCCCTGGAGCAGGACGATATCGCCGGCCTGTGCGCTCTCCACGGGGGTGCGCTGCAGCCCCTGAAAGCCGAAGACCTGCGTCACCTTGGCCAGTCGCGGCGCCGCCTCGCCCGCGTAGATTGCGACCTGCTGGTTTGCTCGCAGCGTTCCCGCGGTGATGCGGCCGATGCCGATGCGCCCGATGTACGTCGAATAGTCGAGTGCACTGATCTGCAGTTGCAGGGGGGCGCTCGCGTCGAAGGTCGGCTGCGGCACGTAGGAGAGGATGGCGTCGAACAGGGGCCGCATGTCCTCGGAGGGTTGGTTCAGGTCGGCGGTAGCGAAGCCCTTCAGCGCGGAGGCGTAGATCACCGGGAAATCGAGCTGCTCCTCGGTGGCTCCCAGCTTGTCGAACAGGTCGAAGGTCTGGTTGACGACCCAGTCGGGCCTTGCACCTGGACGATCCACCTTGTTCACCACCACGATCGGTTTCAGTCCCCGACCCAGCGCCTTGCGCGTGACGAAGCGCGTCTGCGGCATCGGACCTTCGACCGCGTCCACCAACACGAGGACGCCGTCGACCATGGACAGGGCGCGCTCGACCTCGCCGCCGAAGTCGCGGTGGCCGGGGGTGTCGACGATGTTGACGTGCACGCCCTCGTATTCGAACGCCGCGTTCTTGGCCAGAATCGTGATGCCGCGCTCGCGCTCCAGGTCGTTGCTGTCCATCACCCGCTCCTCTACCTGCTGATGGGCGGCGAAAACCCCGGCCTGACGCAGCAGCTTGTCGACGAGGGTGGTCTTGCCATGGTCGACGTGGGCAATGATGGCGATGTTGCGAATCGGGCGGGTCATGGAAACGGCCGGGCTAAGGGTCGCGGAGTCTAACATAGCCGGGATGCCGCCCGATTGCAGTGCAACATCCGGCCATGCGGCGTCATCTTGCGTTCAGCGCAACGAACGTCATCCGATCGCGCGTGCAGACCAATGGCGTGGTGCGGTCACGACACCGACCGGAAGATCTGCATCGGCGGCGTGCGCAGAATGCCACGCGTTCCCGCCAGCCCGGCGCACGCGACACCGACGATCCCACCCAGCAGGCCCACGGCCCATACCCAAGGATCGATCTGGTAGGCAACACCGATGATGCGCGTCGCGATCGCCCAGCCGAGCACGGACGCACCGATGGACGCCACCAGCCCGGCCAGCGCACCGATCACGACGAACTCCGCGGCCTGGGCGGCCAGCATCTGCCGTCCGGTCGCACCGACCGTGCGCAGCACGGCTGCGTCGTACACGCGCTCGTCGTGCGTCGCCGTGATGGCGGCGAACAACACCACCAGACCGGCCAGCAGGCCGAAGAGGAACACGAACTCCACCGCCTTCACCAGTTGATCCATGATGCGCTGAACCTGCGTCATCACTGCAGCGACGTCGATCACCAGGAGATTGGGAAAGCGCTTCACCAGGCGATCCATGAGCGCGCTGCGCTCGGCCGGCAGATGAAAGCTGGTCACGTAGCTCGCCGGGTAGGATTCGAGCACGCCGGGCGGTGCCACGACGAAGAAGTTGACGCGGAACGAATCCCACTGCACGCGCCGCAGGGAGGTCACGGGCGCCTCCACCACGCTCCCGGCGATGTCGTAGCGCAGTCGATCGCCCAACCGGATCCCGAGCGTGGCGGCGATCCCCTCTTCGACCGAGAACTGCGGCTGGCCGTGATCGGCGGTTCCCCACCAGCGACCGGCAATCAGCACGTTGTCCACCTGCGCGCGTTCGGCCCAGGAGAGGTTGAACTCTCGGTTCACCAGCCGCTTCGCACGCTCGTCGCCGAAATCGGCCGGCGATATCGGACGTCCATTGACGGCGGTGAGCCTGCCGCGAATCATCGGGTGGAGCGCTGGGGCGGGGAAGCCCTCCTCCGCGAAGAAGGCATTCACTTCGCCGATCTGATCAGCCTGGATGTTCACCAGAAAACGGTTGGGCGCATCGGCGGGAAGCGTCTGCCGCCAGCTCGTCAGCAGATCGCTGCGCACCAACGTCAGCAGGATCAGCGCAAGCATGCCGATGCCCAGCGCGACCGCCTGCGTCACCGTGCCGAAGCGCCGGCGGCGCAGGTTGGCCAGTCCGAAGCGCCACGCGAACGGGGCGCGCCGACCCAGGCGCGCGAACAGGCCGAGGATGGCCAGGGCCGACACCGCCAAAGCGATCATGGTGGCCACCGTGCCCAGCAAAACGGTCCAGCCGGTCCTGGCGTCCAGCGCCTGCCACAGGATGAGCGCGGCGAGCGCGGCCACCCCGACGAGGTAGCCCAGCCAACCGGCCGTGTCGGGCAATCCCAGGTCACGCCGCAGCACGCGCAGCGTCGGCACCCGGCGCAGCGCAAAGATGGGCGGCAGGGCGAAGCCGAGCAGCAGCACGAAGCCGGCGACGAACCCCTGCACGATCGGCCGCATGCCAGGCGCGGGCAGCGCGACGTCGACCAGTGGCGCGAGCAGCGCGGCCAGCACCGCCTGCCCGCCGAGCCCGAGCAGGCAGCCGAGCGCGCTCGCCGCCACGCCCAGCATCACGAACTGCTGTACGTGGAGCCGCAGGATCAACGGCTGCGTCGCGCCCAGGCAGCGCATCACGGCGACTCCGTCCAGGTGCCGGCGCAAATAGCGGCGCGCGGCCAGCGCGACCGCGACTGCCGCCAGGACGACGCTGAGTAAAGCCGACAGCCCAAGGAACTTCTCGGCACGCTCCAGCGCCGACTTGATTTCGGGACGCGCGTCGCGCACGTCCTCGACGCGCTGTCCCGGCCCAAGCAGGGGCTGGACCTCGGACCGGAACCGGGCAATGGCCGGCGTCGGCCCAGCCACCGCGAGCCGATAGCTCACCCGGCTACCGGTGGTGATGAGACCGGTGGACGCCAGGTCATCGCGGTTCATGGTCAGCCGTGGGCCGAGATTGAGAAAGCCGACGCTGGTTTCCGGATCCTCGAGGACCAACGCACCGATGCGCAGTGTCCGGTCCCCGACCTGCAGGTCGTCGCCGATCGAGACGGCGAGGCGGGCGAGCAGCCGTTCGTCCACCCACACCGTACCCGGCTGAGGGATGCCATGGGGACGCGCCGCCGGCGCATCCGGGCGCGAGCGGATGCTGAATCTGCCCTTGAGCGGATAGCCTGGCTCGACCGCCTTGATCTCGGTGAGCACGCTCTCGTCCCCATTTCCGGTCATGCTCGGGAAGCGCAGCAGTCCCACGGTCTGCAGGCCGAGCGCCTTGGCGCTGCGTTCTATCGCGACATCCAATGGCCGATCCGAATGGACCATCAGGTCGGCGCCGAGCAACTGGCTGGCCTCCACCCCGAGCGCCAGGCGCACGCGATCCGCGAAGAACGCAACGGTGGTCAGGCTGGCCACGGCGACGACCAGGGCGATGGCGAGCACGCGCAGCTCCCCCGCCCGCCAGTCGCGCATGAGCAAGCGTGCGGAGAGCGCGGCCCCCTGTCCCCAGGACAGCCGCCGCCCGGCGCCCGACCGGGCACCGCGTCCAGCCGGTCGCGCGAGCACCTGCGCACCCTGCGTCATGCCGCGACTCTCCCCGCGTCCAGTCGTACCCTGCGCCCGCAGCGCGCAGCCAGGCGCTCGTCATGGGTGACCAGCAGCAGCGTGGTGCGCTGTTCGCGGTTGAGCTCGAACATGAGATCGATGATCTCCTCGCCGGTGACCGAATCGAGGTTGCCGGTGGGTTCGTCCGCGAACAGCAGGCGGGGGGTCCCCGCGAACGCGCGCGCGATTGCGACGCGCTGTTGCTCGCCGCCCGACAGCTGGCGCGGGTAGTGCTCGAGCCGTCCGCTCAGTCCGACCCGCGCGAGCAGCGACGCCGCCGTTGCGCGCGCATCCACGTCACCGTCCAGTTCGAGCGGCAGCATCACGTTCTCCAGCGCCGTCAGCGCTGGCAGCAGCTGAAAGGACTGAAACACGAAGCCCACCAGCTTGCGACGCAACTCCGCGCGCCCATCCTCGTCCAACCGCGAGAGATCGTTGCCGTCCAGTTCGACGCGACCGAGGCTGGGGAGATCCAGCCCGGCGAGGAGACCGAGCAGCGTCGTCTTGCCGGAACCGGACGCACCGACGATAGCCACCGCCTCGCTCGGCGCGACCTCCAGATCGACATCCTGCAGAATGGTGAGCTGATTGCGACCCGTATCGACTATCTTGGTAAGGCTGACCGCCCGCACGATCGGCTTCGTGTCCGTCATTCGTTTCCTTGTCCTGCTGTTGTGCCTCGGTGGCCCGGCGCTCGCCGCCGACTCGCGCCCCACCGTCCTGGTGTTCGGTGACAGTCTTTCCGCCGGCTACGGCCTGCCGCTGGGTACTGGGTGGGTCGATCTGATGCGCCGGCGGCTGGCCGAGAACGATCAGCCGTTCGTGGTGGTCAACGCCAGCGTCAGCGGAGAAACCACACTCGGCGGCCGCAACCGCCTGCCCGCGGCACTTTCCCAGCATCGGCCGCTGGCAGTCGTTCTTCAACTCGGCGCGAACGACGCGCTGCGCGGACAGTCGCTGGAGCGGATGCGCGAGAACCTGAGGGCGATGGTGAAGGCGAGCCGGGGAGCCGGTGCCGAGGTAGTCCTGGTCGGCATGCAGATTCCACCCAACTACGGCCAGCAATATACGCGGAAGTTCCAGTCGACCTATGCCGAGGTGGCGCGCGACGAGAACGTTCCCTTCGTGCCCTTTCTGCTCGACGGGTTTGCGGCCCGGCGCACGCTCTTCCAGGCCGACGGCATTCACCCCACGGCCGAGGCCCAGGCCTTGATGCTCGACACGGTGTGGAAGGAACTGAAGCCGGTGCTCGACCGGCTGCGCTGAGGCGCGGCCGGGTCCGGCCGTACAGGTGTGCTACGCTCTGCGCGTATCCACCCCGAACGATGACGTGAGCGAACCGCCCCTGCCCCGCGACACGGCCACCGTTGCACAGCTGCCACAATTCGATGCGCTGATCGACGTACGCACGCCGTCGGAATTCGCCCTCGACCACATCCCCGGCGCCATCAACCTGCCGGTCCTGTCGGACCTCGAGCGGGCGCACGTCGGCACGCTGTACAAACAGGTCTCCCCCTTCGGCGCGCGCAAGGTGGGTGCGGCCCTGGTCTCGGCCAACATCGCCCGCCACCTCGAGGGACCGCTGCGCGATCATCCGCGCGTGTGGCGCCCGCTGGTCTACTGCTGGCGCGGCGGACAGCGCAGCGCCTCGTTCACCCATGTCCTGCGCGATATCGGCTGGGATGCCCGCCAGCTCGTCGGGGGTTACAAAACGTTCCGGCGCGCCATCGTCGCCGACCTCCCGGCACTGGCGCAGCGTCTACGCTACCGGGTGGTGTGCGGCCTCACGGGCTCGGGCAAGACCCGCCTTCTGCAGCGGCTGCGCGAGAACGGGGTCCAGGTACTCGACCTCGAAGGGCTCGCGGCGCACCGCGGTTCGGTCCTGGGCAATCTTCCCGATCGCCAGCAGCCCTCCCAGAAGATGTTCGAGAGCCTGCTGTGGGCGGCGCTGCGCGAGCTGGACCCGGGACGCGAAGTGTTCGTCGAATCCGAGAGCAGGAAGATCGGCCGGCTGCAGGTGCCGCAGGGGCTGATGGACTGCCTGTGGGGCAGCGAATGCCTGCGCCTCGACGTTCCCGCGCACGTGCGCGCCGAACTGCTCAAGCACGAGTATGCGCACTTCCTGGACGACGTCGAAACGCTGCACCGCCAGCTCGACCGCCTGCTCGCCCTGCACGGCCGCGAGACGATTGCGCGCTGGAAGGACCAGGCAATGCGCGGCGAGTGGGATGATCTGATCGAGGACCTGCTGGTGCGGCATTACGATCCGGCCTATGGCCGATCGATCGTGTCGCACTATCCACGCCTGGCGGATGCGACCGCACTGCGCATCGACAGCGCGGACCCGGCGGCCTACGTGCAGGCGGCCCGGGCGCTCGCGCAGCGCGAGGTGGTTGCGGCATGAGCGGCATGGCGCCCGATACGTGCAGTGACCCCACGCACCCTCGATGAACATCGGCTTGCGCGTGGAGGTGCACACCTTGGCCGGTACGCGCGATGGACTCGCACCGCTCGTCCAGTTGCTCACCGCGCACGAGGCGGGCGCAACTTTCCTGTTCACGCTCGGCCCCGATGGCAGCGGCCGGCAGTTGCGTCGCTACCTGTTTGGGCGCCTGCTGCGCCGCGAGCGCGATCCGCTGATCGCGTCGTACTCCCGGCGCACCCTGCTGGACGGCTGGCTGCTGCCCGCGCCGCTGATTGCCCGCCGCTGTGCCGAGGCCATGCGTGCCACCCGGGATGCCGGCTTCGAGGTCGGCATCCACGCATACGATCGCGCTGCCTGGATCGAACAGGCACTGGACGCCGACGGCGCCTGGACGCGCAGGGAGATGGAGCGCGCACGCACGGCCTTCCGGGAGGTGTTCGGCGAGGATGCGAACGTGCACGGCGCACCGGGCTGGCGCATGAACCGCAATGCGTTGCGGCTGACGCAGCAGCTGGGATTCGGATATGGCACGGATACGCGGGGTGTGGACCCCTTCGTGCCGGTGTGGCAGGCGGAACTGGTCGCCTGCCCACAGTTGCCGACCAGTCTTCCCACGCTCGACGAGGCGATGCGCATGCGCAATGCGAGTGCGGAGGCGGCAGCCGAGGCCATCCTCGAGCGCAGCGCCGATACCGCGGGTGGCGGCCACGTGTATACGCTGCGGGTGGAGATGGAAGGCATGCGCTACGCGCGGGTGTTCGAGCGCATGCTGCAAACCTGGAAGGAACGCGGCGACAGGCTGCTGTGCCTGGCCGACTACTTCGACGAACTACCGCACAAGAACCTGCGCCGGCACGAAGTGCGCATCGACGCGCTCTCCGACGGTGGGCTGGCGACGGTGCAGCAGGCCGAATTCCTCCTCTAACCGATCGCGTCAAAGGAGCGACCATGCTCGAGTACCTACCCGTCCCCGCGTTCGAGGCGACCGCCACCGGGGGCAAGACCGTCAGCGTGGCCGGTCAGCGCGGCAGGCCCCTGGTCCTCTATTTCTACCCCAAGGACAACACGCCCGGCTGCACGGACGAGGGGATCCAGTTCCGCGACCTGTACCGGCAGTTCCAGGAGAGCGGCTGCGACGTCTACGGCGTTTCGCGCGACAGCCTGAGGTCGCACGAGGGATTCAAAGCCAAGATGGGCTTCCCCTTCGACCTGATCTCGGACCCCGACGAGGTGCTGTGTCAGTTGTTCGGCGTCATCAAGATGAAGAACATGTACGGCAAGCAGGTCCGTGGCATCGAGCGCAGCACCTTTCTCATCGACGGCAAGGGCGTGGTGCGCAAGGAGTGGCGTGGCGTGAAGGTGGCGGGACACGCGCAGGCAGTACTGGATGAAGTGCGGAGGCTGTAATGGCCCAGCGCAGACCCGCTTCCGTCACCCGCCTCCACGCCGACACGAAGCTGTTCGTGCTCGACACGAACGTCCTGATGCACGACCCGACCAGCCTGTTCCGGTTCGAGGAGCACGACGTCTTCCTGCCCATGGCGACCATCGAGGAACTGGACGCCAACAAGAAGGGCATGTCGGAGGTGGCACGCAACGCCCGCCAGGTCAGCCGATTCCTGGACGGCCTGCTCTCGATCGGCGAGGCCGACATCGACGACGGCATCCCCCTGGAGAGCCAGGGGGATCGCAGCGCGCGCGGGCGCCTGTTCCTGCAGACTCAGGCCATCGACAGCGACCTGCCGGCGACGCTCGCCAGCGGCAAGGCCGACAACCAGATCCTGGGCTTGGTCCGGCACCTGCAGGATACGCACGCACGCAGGCAGGTGATCCTGGTGTCGAAGGACATCAACATGCGCATCAAGGCGCGTGCCCTGGGCCTGGCCGCGGAGGATTACTTCAACGACAAGGTGCTGGAGGACACCGATCTCCTCTACACCGGGGTACGCGAGCTTCCACCGGATTTCTGGGAGACGCACGGAAAGGAGATGGAGTCCTGGCAGCAGGCCGGCCGGACCTACTACCGCGTGCACGGTCCGCTGGTTCCCAGTCTGCTGGTCAACGAGTTCGTGTGGCTCGAGGGTGAAAAGCCCTTCCACGCGCTGGTGAGCGAGATCACCGGCAAGAGCGCCGTGCTGCAGACCCTGGTGGACTACAACCACGCGCGCAACGGCGTCTGGGGCATCACGGCACGCAATCGCGAACAGAACTTCGCTTTGAACCTGCTGATGAATCCGGATATCGACTTCGTGACGCTGCTGGGTCAGGCCGGCACGGGGAAGACGCTTCTCACGCTGGCCGCCGGACTGATGCAAACGCTCGAGAACAAGGCCTACTCGGAGATCATCATGACGCGGGTCACGGTTCCCGTGGGCGAGGACATCGGCTTCCTGCCCGGCACCGAGGAGGAGAAGATGACGCCGTGGATGGGCGCGCTCGAAGACAACTTGGACGTGCTCAACAAGACCGACGACGAAGCCGGGGAATGGGGTCGCGCCGCCACCCGCGACCTGATCCGCTCGCGCATCAAGGTGAAGTCGCTCAACTTCATGCGCGGACGCACCTTCATCAACAAGTTCCTGATCCTGGACGAGGCGCAGAACCTCACGCCCAAGCAGATGAAGACGCTCATCACGCGGGCCGGTCCCGGCACCAAGGTGGTCTGTCTGGGCAACATCTCGCAGATCGACACGCCCTATCTCACGGAGGGCAGTTCAGGAGTGACCTACGTGGTGGACCGCTTCAAGGGCTGGCGGCACAGCGGCCACATCACCCTGCAGCGCGGAGAACGGTCGCGGCTGGCGGATCACGCGGCCGAGGTGCTCTGAGACGCGTGACGCGTGGTGCGGGGAAGGATATCCCGGCACGTCATCGAGGCCGCTGCCGCGCCTCCTCCGACGCTGGATCACGCTGCCGTCCCTGCATGCGGTAGGCCACGCGGTCGCCGCTTCCCGTCTCGCCGCTGGCGGCGCTGCGCATGCCGCCTCGGATCGGAAAGATGGGTGCATGGATCAGAACAGGTACTCGAGCCGAGCGGCGATGTTGCGGCCCGGCTGCGAGTAGAAGTCCACGCCGATCGGATTGCGCGAGTCGGCCAGACGGATGTCGCTCCACAGCCAGTACTTGGCGTCGAACACGTTGTTCACTGCCAGCGACAGGCGCATGTTCTTGATCGGCGCCACCCACGCGGCCAGGTCCAGCACCTCGTAGCTCGGCGGGCGGAACCACGGGTCATACACGTTCCCGTCCATGTCGTTGACGCGCCGGACGCCAGCTGCGGCCCGCAGGCGCGCTTCGCCGCCCCAGCTGCCGGCATCGCGGATCAACGCCAGCGATACCCGCGTCGGTTCGATGGTATCCAGCGGCTTGTCCGCACTCTCGTCCTCGCCATGGGCATAGGCGATGGCGCCGTCCACCCGCCAGCCCGGCGCCCACTCCCAGGCAAAGCGCGCCTCCACGCCGTAGATGCGCACCTTGGTCAGGTTGACCGACATGTAGGTGGTGCCGATGCCGTTCACGCAGTTGGGATCACCGGGGCAGTTCAGCCGCACGCTCTCGATGAAGTTGCGGTAGCGATTGTCATAGGCGGCGATCCGTGCGCGCAGCCGTTCGCGCGTCAGCCGCAGTCCCACCTCGACTCCGGTGCTGGTTTCCGGCTCGAGATCGGGATTGGGACTGATGGCGTAGCTCTGCGCGGCATTGCGGAAATGTGCGTTCACCTCTTCGTAGTTGGGCGCCCGGAACCCGCGCACGATCTGCCCATAGCCGGCGAACGTGGGCGTGAACGCCCATAGCACCCCCAGCTTGGGCGAGAGCGCACTGTCGGTTTGCGACACGGCCTGCCTGTCCATCGACTCCAGCACCGCGCTCGACAGCGCGTCCGGCTCCGGTTCGAGCCGTCGTACGTCGAAGCGCAGCCCAGGCGTCAGCGTCAGCTTGCCGCCTGCCAGGTCGACGATCTCGTCCTGGATGAACAGGCCGAGCGTGTCGGTGTAGCCAGGCGCGAAGTCGCGCAGGGGATACACGTCTCCAGCCAGAGTCTTGCTCGTGGTTCCCGTGGTCAGGTTGAAGACGGTGGCATCGCGCAATTCCTCGGTCTCCAGCCGCCACACATCGATGCCGCCGGTGACATTGTGACGTCCGCCCAGGATCTTCTCCAGTTGCAGGCTGCCGCCGGTCAAGGTCTGGTCGAAGGAGAAGTACTGATCGATGCGGCAGTCGTTGCCCGAACCAGCCGCGGACGAGCAGGTGGGCGAGGTGTTGGTGCGCGTCTGCACGTTGAAGTTGCGCGTCTCGCTGGTCTGCCGGTAGGCGCGTGCGGTCATGCGGTCATACCAGCCGCCCTGCGGCGTGTGCTGCCATTCCAGCGTGCCGCGCACGCGTTCGACGCTGTCCTCGCCCGTGGTTGCGGTGACCTTCGGCAGCGATGGGTGCAGGCGCAGGACGTCGATCGACACCTCCCGATCACGGCCTTCCAGCGACAGCGCGATGCGGTGATTGGACGATGGCGTCAGCACCAGCTTGGCGAGCACGCCGCGATCGCGCACGTCTTGGGGATTGGGTTTGGTGCGGGAGGTCGACGATCCGCCGACATCCCCCTGGTTGTCGAACTCCGATGCCTCGGTGTGCGAATAGCCCAGTAGCAGTCTCACGCTGTCGCTGCCGCCGGCGCCGACCAGGGCACCGGTGAGGCCGTCGTTCGCGCCGGTGTAGCCGACGCTCGCGCGCGCGCCGAGACGGCGCCCAGGCTGCAGGATGTCGTCGGGCTCCAGGGTCAGATAGCCGACCACGCCGCCGATCGCATCCGATCCGTACAGGCTGGACGCCGGTCCGCGCAGGATTTCAGTGCGCCGCAGGAACTCCAGCGACGGACCCTGCGGGGCGTTCATGGTGAGGTTGGTCGGACCTCCCCCGTCGTAAAAGCTCGGCAGGCGCACGCCGTCCACCATCTGCACCACACGGTTGTCCTCGATGCCGCGGATGTTGGGCCGGGTGGCGCCGAAACGGCGCGCATCGCGGCCGAAGGAGATGTCCGGCTCGTCCTCGAACAGTTCGGAGGCATCGGCCGGCAGCCGCAGCTTTACCTCCTCGCTGGTGATGGTGGTGACCGTCGCCGGTACTTCCTCGGCGGCGGTTTCGGTACGGGTGGCGGTGACCACGACCTCCTTGGCGTGCGTGACTTCCTGCGCGGGCGCGCTCAGGGACGCAAGGGCGAGGCCAATGCAAGTCGGCAGAGCCAGGGAGCCGACAAGACGGGTACGGAAAGGGGACACGGTACGGACCTCGGTTCGAAGTATGTGCTGGAGATGGCTGGCGACCACCCGCGAAACATGCCCTGGGGCGTGGCTGGCTGACTTGGGCACCGCTGGTTGAGCGAGAAACGACCCCGCATATTGCAGACCTAATGAATCTGATTCGTGTCGTCTATTAGCACCCGGTGCCGGAAGACGCCCGTAACTGACGCCGCCGCGAGCGGAGCGGCGACCAAGCGGATTCATCATGCATAAGCCACTGCGCCCGATACGAGCGCCGCTGGCGAGGGACCGACGCGGGCCGCGACTGGTTGCTGCAGTCGGCGGGGTGCAGCGCAGCGGTCTATTTGCCCTGTTTCATGCCTCGGCTGATCCAGTCGCTGCTGGTCATGCCCTCGGGCGGCTGTACCGTTTCCGCCGGGTAGTGCCGCACGTTGACCATGGTGATCTTTCCGTTCACCGTCTTGGTCATGCCGTAGACCGTGCCCTGGATCGCCTGATGGCCGTTTGCACGAGCCATGTGGACACGTCCCGCCGGGGTGTCGAAACTCGATCCGCGCAGTGCATCGATGACCTCGTCCTGCGTCGGTCGCGCGCCGCCACGCGCAGCCTGCGCGTTCTCGTAGGCGGCCTTCAGGCCGAGGATCGCCAGCACCGGACTGTAGGCCACATAGGGCGGGTCGCCGCCGCCGAGGTGCCTGCGGTAGGCGGCCTTGAACCAGCGGCTGAGCCCATTGTCCGGAACGAACACGCCGACCGGACCCCGGGCGCCGAGGATGGTGCCGTCCGGAAGAATGCCGGCCAGATGATCCAGGTGAGGCTCCGCCGTCACGAGCACGAGCTGGCTGTTGCGCAGCAGGCCGCGCGGCCCGGCCTGGGCCAGAAAGCTGTCCAGATCGCTGCCCCAGAAGCTGCTGTGGATGACCTGCGGCCGTGCGCGGGCGAGTGCGGAGATCTCCGCTCCGTACTGGCCGGCACCGAAGCGAGGCATCTGTGCGGCCACGATCTTCACGTCGGGCTTCAACACCTTCAGCGCGCTCTCGAAGTCGCGCCACGAGTCCTGACCGAACGCGTAGTTCTGATTGATGCCGGCCACGCGCGTGACCTCCGAGCGGGTCTCGACCAGATACATCGCAGCGCCCACTGCATCCATCACCATCGTGGCGCGCGTGCGAAACACGTGCTTGTAGGTGTTTTCCTCGAACAGCCGCGGAGACCCGCAGTCGAAAAAGATCGTCAGCTTGCGCAGTTCATCGGCAACCGGGGCCACGGCAAGGCAGTTCGCACTCGAGATGTAGCCGACGACGAAATCCACCTGCTGTTTCTGCACCAGGTTGCGGTACTCCGTCACCTGCTTGGTGCTGGCGCCCGCCTCGTCGATGACCACCAGTTCCAGGGGCACGCCGCCGAAGCCGCGTGCCTGATAAGGTGCGGGCACCCTCCCCGCGTTGAGCTCGGCCACCAGCGTCTCGGCGCCGCCCCGCGAGGGCTTCCCGAACGTGGCTGCCCCCGGTCCGGACAGGAAGGTCACCAGACCGATCCGGATCGGCCGCTGGGTCTGAGCGATCGCAGGCTGGTCGAGCGCGGCGGCGAGGGCCAGCGTGACGACGCAGGCACGAAGCAATGTTCGGATCATATTCTCGGGATAACGAAGGAAGGATTGCACGAGACGGGCAGCAGCGCGCGGAACGGCAAGCCCGCTTAGGCTACCATCGATCATCGATACAGGGGAGATCCGCAATGCCATACGCGCAGGCCAGTGGGGCTAGGCTGTACTACGAGGAGACCGGGTCCGGCACGCCGGTCCTCTTCATCCACGAGTTCGGCGGCGACCTGCGCAGCTGGGAACCGCAGGTCCGTCGCTTCTCGCGGCGCTATCGCTGCATCGTGTACAACGCGCGCGGTTATCCGCCGTCCGACGTGCCGCAAGGCGTGGACGACTATGGTCAGGCGCAGGCGGTCGACGACGCCGTGGCGGTGCTCGATCACCTGCAGATCGACACGGCGCACATCTGCGGACTGTCGATGGGGGGCTATGCCACGTTGCACTTCGGCATCCGCTACCCCCAACGCGCCCGGTCGCTCGCCATCTGCGGCGCCGGGCACGGGTCGGATCCAACCACACGCGAACAGTTCCTGAAGGATGCCGAGGAGTTGGCGGGACGCATGGTCGCGATGGGGATGGAGGCCGGCATCGCCAACTACGCTCGCAGCCCGACGCGCCAGCCCCTGCTCTGGAAGGATCCGCGCGGCTTCGAGGAGTTTCGCAGGCAGTTCGCGGAGCACTCGAACATCGGTTCCGCACTGACCATGCGCGGCTATCAGCTGCGCCGACCGACCATCTACGAACTTCAGGAACCGATGCGTACCATCGACCTCCCCACCCTCATCGTCACCGGGGACGACGACGCACCGTGCCTGGAGCCCGGCCTGTTCATGAAGCGCCACATCCGCACCGCGGCCCTGATGGTCGTGCCCAACAGCGGCCACAGCATCAACCTCGAGGAGATCGAGGCATTCAACGACGCGCTGTTCGATCTGTGGACCGCTGCCGACTCGGGAACCTGGCGGCCCTGGGCGAAGGCGGTGTGAACCCCGCAACCCGGGTCAGTAGCGATTCGGGTTGGCGAGATTCTCGAAACGCGTGTACTCGCCGAGAAAGGCGAGTTGCACGGTGCCGATCGGCCCGTTGCGCTGCTTGCCGATGATCACTTCGGCGATGCCCTTGTCCGGGCTCTCCGGGTTGTACACCTCGTCGCGATAGATGAACAGGATCAGGT
>CAZNBS010000007.1:30381-39248 GCA_964570955.1 uncultured Burkholderiales bacterium
GGGACGCTGCTCGAGGCTGCGATTGAGCTGCGACAGCGCGACCACCGGACATCCGAGTTCCTTGGCGAGCCCTTTCAGCGAGCGCGAGATCTCGGAGATCTCGGTGGCGCGGTTCTCCCCTTGCGATGAGGAGGACATGAGCTGCAGATAGTCCACCACGACCAGCCCGAGCCCCTTGTACTGCCGATGCAGCCGCCGCGCGCGCGCGCGCAGCTCGAGGGGATTGAGCGCCGCCGTCTCGTCCACGTGGATGTGCGCTTCGTTGAGGCGCCCTACGGCGTCGGTGAGCCGCTTCCAGTCTTCGTCGTGCAGACGGCCGGTGCGCAGCTTGTGCTGGTCGAGCCGACCGACCGAGCCGAGCATGCGCAGAACGAGTTGCGTACCCGCCATCTCCATCGAGAACACCCCCACGGGGAGCTTCGCCTCGAGCGCGACGTGCTCCGCGATGTTCATGGCGAGACTGGTCTTCCCCATCGAGGGTCTGCCGGCGACGATCACCAGCTCTCCGGGCTGCAATCCGGACGTCATGCGATCGAGATCGATGTATCCGGTCGGCACACCGGTCACCTCGTTGTTGCCGCCGCGGTTGTAGAGCATGTCGATGCGCTCGACGACCTGCGTGAGCAGCTGCGGCATGTCCTGAAAGCCCTGGCTGCCGCGCGCCCCCTGCTCCGCGATTTCGAATACCTTCGACTCGGCTTCGTCGAGAATCTGGCTCGCGTCGCGCCCCATCGGGCTGTAGGCGCTGTCGGAGATGTCCGTGGCGACCGCCGCGAGCTGACGCAGAATCGCGCGCTCGCGCACGATCTCGGCATAGCGACGGATGTTGGCGGCCGAAGGCGTGCCGGCGGCGAGCGCGCTCAGGTAGGCGAGACCGCCGACCGCGGCGAGGTCCTTGGTGCTGTCGAGACTCTCGGCGACCGTGACGACGTCCGCGGGACGCGCCGCACCGATGAGTTTCACGATATGCCGATAGATCTGCCGATGGTCCGCGCGATAGAAATCGCTCTCGGTGATCATGTCGGCCACGCGATCCCACGCGGCGTTGTCGAGCAGCAGGCCGCCCAGGACGGATTGCTCGGCCTCGACCGAATGCGGCGGAACCTTCAAGGACTCGACTTGGGCGTCGGCGGTCGGAGTGGCCATGCGTCGGGTTGTGGATGGAGCGGAGGACGCGATGTTTCGTCGCGTGGCGATTGAGGACGAGCCATTCTACTGCGGGCGCATTCCGCGCGCGAAGTCGCCCGCGCCAGAGAACGACCGAGCGGACAAATGACAAGAGGGGCCGAAGCCCCTCCTGCGCGCGCTGGGTGGCGGCGCTTGCCGCGTCCCTCACTCGGGCACGACGCCGACCTTGATCGGTACCTTGACGTCGGTGTGGAGGTCGAGCATCACGTCGTGCTCGCCGATCTGCTTGAGCGGCCCGGTGGGCATGCGTATCGACGCCTTCGCCACCTCGAAGCCCTGCTTCTGCAGCGCTTCGGACACGTCATGGTTGGTGACCGAGCCGAACAGGCGTCCGTCCACTCCGGCCTTCTGCGAGATCTGCAGGACCAGTCCGTCGACCTTGGCGGCCTTGTCCTGTGCGGCAGCGAGAATCTCGTTCTGCTTTTTCTCGAGGTCGGTGCGGCGTTGCTGGAACTCTGCGATGTTCGCCTCGGTGGCGCGACGCGCCTTGCCGCTGGGAATCAGGAAGTTCCGGGCATAGCCGTCCTTGACCTTGACGATGTCGCCGAGCTGGCCGAGGTTGGCCACCTTCTCCAGGAGAATGATCTGCATGCCAGCCCCCTCAGTGCACGTCGGTGTAGGGAAGAAGGGCCAGATAACGCGCGCGCTTCACCGCAACCGAGAGCTGGCGCTGGTAGTGCGCCTTGGTGCCGGTGATGCGTGCCGGAATGATCTTGCCGTTCTCGTTGACGAAGTCCTTGAGCAACTCGACGTCTTTGTAGTCGATCTCCTGGATCTTTTCCGCCGTGAAGCGGCAGAACTTGCGCCGCTTGAACAGCGGGCGGTTCGCGCGGTCGTCGCGGCGCTTGTCCTTCGGCTTGCCTCGTCCGAATGCCATGGTGATGTCGTCCTCTAGTGTGATTCGAATTCGTCAATGTGCAGGATCACGCGGCTACTGCGGCGGCTGCGATTGGCAAGGAAGCCGGCGACACTGACCGTTCGCCCCGTGTCCAGCGCATCCATTGCGCGCGCCAGTTCGCCGATGGCCACCGCATCCACGACGGCCTTCACGGTTCGGGGCAGCTGCGCTTCGCTCTGGACCGACTCGTGCTCGAGCGTCAGGTCCAGTGCCGGAATCCCGGCGGGCGTGAAGCGCAGGGTGTCGCGTGCCACGATCCTCCCGGTCAGGACCACCCGGTTGCGTCCAGGCGGGCTGCCGCGTTCTGCCAATGCGCCGCGCGCCTATTACGCCGCGCTGGGTGCGGCGCCCGGAGCGGGGGCCTCGCTGCGCTCGCGGTCGCCGGCCGGCCTGGGCCGCTCGGCGCGCATCATGGGCGAAGCTTCCGTCACGGCGGCCGTCTTGTGCATGATCAGGTGACGCAGCACCGCATCGTTGAACCGGAACGCGTGATCCAGTTCGTCCAGCGTCTCCTGGTCGCACTCGATGTTCATCAACACGTAGTGCGCCTTGTGCATCTTCTGAATGGGATAGGCGAGCTGACGGCGGCCCCAGTCCTCGAGGCGGTGTATCTGGCCGTTGCGGCCGGAGATCATCCCGCGGTAGCGCTCCACCATTGCGGGCACCTGCTCGCTCTGGTCGGGATGGACGATGAAAACGATCTCGTAATGCCGCATGCAATCTCCTTGTGGGTTGGTCAGCCCTCCGGATGCGAGCCGGTAGGGCAAGGATGCAGATCCGTCGCCAGGAGCAGCCTGGGCGGATCGAAGGAAGCCGCGGATTATACGGGGTAATCACAACCCGCGACAAGGCGCGGAAAATCTTTCTGCCTAGGTCAGGCAGAGCAAGCCGCCGCGGATGTGTTCGGCCAGCGTGGCGGCATTGGCGAGTCCGTAGACGCCGAACCCGAGCACCAGTCCGCCGGCCGCCGCACGCACCCGGCGCGAGCGGGTCACCGCGCCGAGCCTGTGCAGCGCCAGCCCGGCGAGCAGCAGGTTGGGGACCGTTCCCAGCCCAAACGCGGCCATGATGGCGGCGCCGTCGAGCGCATTGCCGGCCAGCAGCGCCGTGCCAAGGACCGCATAGACCAGTCCGCACGGAATCCAACCCCAGAGGACACCGAGCCCGACCGCGCGAGGCAACGTATCCGCCGGAAGCAGTCGCCGCGTCAGCGGCTGCAACCGCTGCCACAGCGCCAGACCCAGTCGCTCGAAGCGGGTGACGATCTGCGATACGCCGGCAAGGTACAGCCCCAGCCCGATCAGCATGAGGTTGGCCAGCACGTACAGGGTCATCTGGACGGGCAGCACGCCGTCGAACATGAGACCGATGCTCCCCGCCGTTCCGGCCATGGCACCGGCGATGGCGTAGGACGTCACGCGTCCGGCGCTATACCCCAGATGCAGGCTCAATCGGCGCCCCCCTGCCGATCCGGACAGGGCCGCCACGATGCCGCCGCACATGCCCGCGCAGTGGACGCCCCCGAGAAGCCCGGTCACGAAGACGGCAGCGAAGATGGTCAGGGTCATCGCCGGCAGACTACACGGCCTTGGAGTAGCGCGCGCGCTCGCGGCCTTCGCGTAGGTAGCGGTCGAACACCATGCAGATGTTGCGGATGAAGTACCGCCCCAGCGGGGTGACGGTCATGTATTCATCGCTGAGGCGTACCAGTCCGAGTTCGCACAACGGCCGCAGGTCGTCCAACTCCGCGGCGAAATACTTGCGGAAGTCGATGAGGTGAGCGACTTCCAGCGACTGGATCGGCACTTCGAAGTGGCACATCAAGGCCTGGATGAGCGCCCGCCGCAGCAGATCGTCGGCGGTCAGCTCGATGCCGCGCATCACCGGCAGCATGCCCTGGTCGAGTCGAAAGTAGTACTCGTCCAGGGTCTTGACGTTCTGGCTGTAGGTCGGCCCCACCTGGCTGATGGCGGAGATGCCGAAGGCGATCAGATCGGTATCGGCGTGTGTCGAATAGCCCTGGAAGTTGCGGTGCAGGCGCCCCTGGCGCTGCGCGACCGCGAGCTCGTCATTCGGCTTCGCGAAGTGATCCATGCCGATGTATACGTATCCCGCGGCCGACAGGCGCCGGATTGCCAGCGACAGCAGCTGGAGCTTGGCGTCGGGCGTAGGCAGGTCCGCCTCCGCGATGCGCCGCTGTGGCTTGAACACGCTGGGCAGATGTGCGTAGTTGTACAGCGCGATGCGGTCGGGGCCGGCGGCGACCACCTGCTCCAGGGTACGATTGAAGCCGATGACGTTCTGCTTGGGAAGCCCGTAGATCAGGTCGACGTTGACGGAGCGAAAGCCGGCATCCCGCGCCGCCTGCATCACCCCCAGCGTCTGCGCCTCGCTCTGAATGCGGTTGATTGCCTTCTGCACCACGGGATCGAAGTCCTGCACCCCCAGGCTGACGCGGTTGAAGCCGAGGCCGGCCAGGCGTTCGACGGACCCGGGCTTGACCGTGCGCGGATCCAGTTCGATGGAGAATTCCCCTCTGTCTTCCAGGGTGAAATTCTCCCGGATCGCGTCGACCAGCCCCTGCATTTCCCGCTCGTCGAGGAAGTTGGGCGTGCCACCCCCGAAATGCATCTGAACCACCGAACGCGACCCGGAGAGCAGCGAACGCACCAGGGCCATTTCCCGCTGTAGATACTTGACGTAGCGGGCAGAACGGGCGTGATCCTTGGTCACGACCTTGTTGCACCCGCAGTAGTAGCAGATGCTTTCGCAGAAGGGGATGTGGAAATATAATGACACGGGCTTCGGCGGCCCGGCCATGAATCGCTTGCGCAGCCAGTCGGCATAGGTGGAGCCGTCGAACGCCTCGATCAGGCGATCTGCAGTAGGATACGAGGTGTAACGGGGACCGCTGACGTCGAAGCGTTTCAGCAGCTCGAGCGGAACCGGCGGACCCGACAGGTGTTGCTCCATGATTCGGCACTACTCCTTCAGTGCCTAGCAATGTGCCATCACGGCCGCGGCCGTGAATTGACGTGGATCAAAGGCATCAGCCGGCGAACTCGGTGTCCTCGAACATGACCGCCTTCAAAATCGCTCCCGAAGTGAATCTATCCCGGCTCAAGACCGCATGCTCCACGTGCAGTCTGCGCGAGCTGTGCCTCCCGGTCGGTCTGAACGACGGCGAGATGGAGAAACTCGACGGCCTGGTCTTCACGCGGCGTCCGGTGAAGCGCGGCGAATACCTCTTCCGCGTGGGCGAGGGTTTCGATTCCCTCTATGCCGCGCGCACCGGTTTCTTCAAAACCAAGCTCCTGCTCGAGGACGGGCGGGAGCAGGTGACCGGCTTTCACATGGCCGGCGAACTGATGGGGATGGACGGGATCGGTACCGAGAAGCACACCTGCGATGCCGTGGCGCTGGAGGACAGCGAGGTGTGCGTGATCCCCTTCGACCGGCTCGAGGGGTTGAGCCGGGAGATGGAAGCGCTCCAGCATCACTTCCACAAGGTGATGAGTCGCGAGATCGTGCGCGAGCACGGCGTGATGATGCTTCTGGGCAGCATGCGCGCGGAGGAGCGCTTGGCGGCCTTCCTGCTCAACCTGTCGCAGCGGCTGCAGACACGGGGCTATTCAGCCAATGAGTTCAACCTGCGCATGACGCGCGAGGAGATCGGCAGCTACCTGGGTCTGAAGCTGGAGACGGTCAGCCGGGTGTTCTCCAGGTTCCAGGAGGAAGGGCTGATCGCCGTGCAGCAGAAGAACATCCGCATCGTGAACGCCGGCGGGCTGCGCGAGCTGGTGGGCCGGGGCGCGGCCTAAACCTCACCGGCGCGTCCACACACGTCGTTTGCGCGCCCGGGCCCGTCATCCGGGTCCGTCATCGGGGCACGAGGCGGGGTGCGGACTACGGTGGTCACCGCGCTTGCCGGCATCCCGGCTTCACTCATCCAGGCCAATGGCCCGGCATTCGGCTCTCGCCGGCCTGACGCGACCGCCTGCGCGGCCCGGACCCGCTTGCGCCTACCCCCGCACCAACACCTGCTTGCGGGTGTCCGGCACGCCCAGCTTGCGCAGGATCGACGCCATCAGGCACCACTTCGTGATGCCGCTCTGCAGAAGGTTCGCACCGACGAAAGCGGTGAACCACAGGAAGTTGGCGTTCACGAAGAGCGGGCTGGCCTCGACGCCCAGCGCGAGCGAGAGCAGGACGAAGAATCCGGCAACGACGTGCACGATATTGTCTACGGTCATGTGCATGCTCCTATGCGGTAGGTGATCTCGATACGCACTCTAGTACCTGTCGCAAGCTCCGGTCGGTGACCTGCGTCACACGGTCGCGCTGCCGGCCGCACCGCTTGCCGGAGCCGGTCCTGGCGTGGCAGGATCAGGGGAGCGCTGTGCCTTGCGCCAGAGCGCGACGTAGTAGAGCACCGGGATCACCACCAGGGTGAGCAGCGTCGACACCAGGATGCCGAAGATCAGCGATACCGCCAGACCGTTGAAAATCGGATCGTCGAGGATGAAGACGGCGCCCAGCATTGCCGCCACGCCGGTCAGCACGATGGGCTTGGCTCGCGCGGCCGCGGCACCGATCACCGCGTCCTGCAGGTCCACGCCGCGCGCAACTTCCTGGTTGACGAAATCCACCAGCAGGATCGAGTTGCGCACGATGATGCCGGCCAGGGCGATCATGCCGATCATCGAGGTCGCGGTGAACTGTGCGCCAAGCACGGCGTGCCCCGGCATCACGCCGATGATGGTCAGCGGGATCGGCGCCATGATGATCAGCGGCGTGAGATAAGAGCCGAACTGGGCGACCACCAGCAGGTAGATCAGTATCAGGCCGACCGCGTAGGCAATCCCCATGTCGCGAAAGGTCTCGAAGGTCACCTGCCACTCGCCATCCCATTTCAGGCTGAATTCACGGTAGCGATCCAGCGGCTGGTTGACGAAGTACTCGCGCAGCGTCCCGCCTTCGGCAAGGGGCATGTCGCGCACCTTGGCACGGATGTCGAACATCCCGTACAGCGGGCTGTCCAGTGCGCCCGCCATGTCGCCCATCACGTAGACCACGGGCAGCAGGTCCTTGTGATGGATGGTTCGCTCGCGGCCCGTGCGTTCGACGTGCACCAGTTCGGACAACGGCACCAGTTCGCCGGAGCGACTACGCACCGTGAGCTTGAGCAACTCGTCGGCGCTGCTCTGCCGCTCAGGGGGGAGTGTCAGGCGCACGGGAATCTCGTACTTCGCCTCGCCGCTGTGCACTGGCGTCACGTACTCGCCCGACAGCCCGGCCCGCACCGTATCGACGATATCCTTCTGCGCAACGCCGGCGAGCGCGGCCTTGCCCTGCAGCACGCGCAGCAGCAGACGCGGTGCGCTTGCATCCACGGTGTCGTCGATGGCGACGATGTCGGGAGTCGCCTCGAACTGTGCCCGCACCTGGCGGGCTACGGCCATCTGGGCCTCGTGATCCGGGCCGTAGATCTCCGCCACGATCGGCGAGAGCACCGGAGGACCCGGCGGCACCTCCACCACCATCACGTCGGCGCCGTACCGGCGCCCGGTCGCTTCCAGTTCCGCACGCACCGACTGCGCGATCTCGTGGCTCTGTCGATCGCGCCGATGCTTGTCGGCGAGGTTGACCTGGATATCGGCCAGCTCGGCACTCTCGCGCAGGTAGTACTGGCGTACCAGCCCGTTGAAGTTGATCGGGCTCGCCGTGCCCACATACGCCTGATAGTCGGTCACTTCCGGCACCTGCCGCAGCACCGCTCCCATCTCACGCAGGACGCCGGCAGTGGTTTCCAGCGGCGTGCCGACGGGCATGTCCACCACCACCTGGAACTCCGACTTGTTGTCGAACGGCAGCATCTTCAGCACCACCAGCTTCAGCGCTGCCAGCCCGACCGCCGCCAGGATCGCCAGCAGAACGCCAGCTAGCAGGATGCGCCGGTTGCGTCCACCCGCCCGCCCGCGCAGGAATGGCTGCATGATGCGTGTGAAGAACTGGGACAGCCGCGCATCGAGGCGGCTGGGGGCATGGCCGTGTGCATGCGTGGCAGGCGCCAGCTTGTGCGCAAGCCACGGCGTGACGGTGAAGGCGACCGCCAGCGAGATCAGCATGCCCATGCTCGCATTGATCGGGATGGGGCTCATGTACGGGCCCATGAGTCCGGTGACGAACGCCATCGGCAGCAGCGCGGCGATCACCGTGAACGTCGCCAGGATGGTGGGGCCGCCGACCTCGTCCACCGCGCGCGGGATAATCGCCAGCAGCGGCTCGTCGCTCATCTGGCGATGGCGATGAATGTTCTCGACGACGACGATGGCATCGTCCACCAGGATACCGATCGAGAAGATCAAGGCGAACAGCGACACCCTGTTGAGCGTGAAGCCCCACGCCCAAGAGGCGAACAGCGTGGCCGCCAGCGTGAGCACGACGGCCAACCCGACGATCAGCGCCTCGCGCCTCCCGAGCGCGACGAATACCAGCGCGACCACCGACAGGGTGGCGAAGATCAGTTTCTGGATGAGCTTGTTCGCCTTGTCCGCCGCGGTCGCGCCGTAGTTGCGCGTGACCGTCACGTTCACGCCCTCGGGAATCAGCGTGCCGTGCAGGTTCTCCACCGCGTCGAGCACCCGGGCGGCGACTTCCGGCGCGTTCTCGCCCGGCTTCTTGGAGATGGCGAGCGTGACCGCCGGGTGCTCGCCACCGGCATCGGCGCCTGCGTCCGGACTGGCCGGCCCGATCCCTGTCCAGACGTAGCGGCTCGGCT
>CAZNBS010000007.1:39258-41103 GCA_964570955.1 uncultured Burkholderiales bacterium
CGAAAAATCGCTGCGCGGCGTCACGCAGATAGATGGGGCGCCCGTCCTGGACGCCGACCACGAGCGCCGCGACGTCGGGTGCGCCGCCCACGTACTGACCCGTCTCGACCAGGATCTCGCGATTGTCGCGCACCACCGCCCCCGAGGGCAGGGCTGCGTTCGACAGCTGCAACGCCTCCCGGATGTCCTGCATCGTCACGCGGTACGCCGTCATGCGCTCCGGTTCGACGAGCACGCGCACGACGTGACTGGGGCCGCCGATGGTGTTGACGTCGCGCGTCCCGGGCACGCGCTTGAGCTCGGCCTCCATCGCGTGCGCCACGCGCTCGAGGTCGAACGCACCCCGTTCCGGATCCGCGGTCCACAGCGTGAGCGAGACGATGGGCACATCGTCGATGCCCTTCGGCTTGATGATCGGCTCCCCCACGCCGAGATTGGGCGAGAGCCAGTCGCGGTGGGCGAAGATCGTGTCGTACAGCAGAACCAGCGCGCGCTCGTGCGGCACGCCCACTTCGAACTGGGTGGTGAGCACCGCCATGCCCGGGCGGGAGACCGAATACACGTGGTCGATGCCGGCGATGCGCGAGACCACCTGCTCCGCCGGCGTGGCGACCATGCTCTCGACGTCCTGGACCGACGCCCCCGGGAAGGGAATGAACACGTTCGCCATCGTCACGTTGATCTGCGGCTCCTCCTCCTTCGGCGTGACGAGCACAGCGAACAGGCCGAGGAGAAACAGCACCAGGGCGAGCAGCGGCGTGAGCTGCGCGTCCTGAAAGTGGCGGGCGATGCGTCCGGAAATTCCCATGCGCTACGCGATGTCCTTCACCTTCTTGATCCCCAGCGTGTGCAGGACCAGCTTCTCGTACACCGGTTCGGTGGTGCCCTTCTTCATCTTGCGCATGAAGTAGCGCTCGAACGCGACCTTCCCCAGATGCACCCACTTGCCCTCGGAGAACCAGTTGACGTTGCGCGGCGGAATCTGCGGCACGGCCACGAAGGCGGCGCCGCTGTCTCCGAAGTCGGCCAGACAGATCGCGTTCCAGGTGGCCTGCGAGGTCGGCTCCTTGCCGTCGAGGACCGCGCGGATGTTCTCGGCGGTCGCCTCCACCATCGATTCGATCATGTAGCCTGTCTTCGGCGCCCCGGTCGGCACCGGCGTCTGCTCCACCGGCGGGATCGCCACGCACACGCCGACGGCGTAGATGTTCCGGTACGTGGGATTGCGCTGGTGTTCGTCGATCAGGACGAAGCCGCGCGGATTGGTCAGTCCCTCGATGCCGAATACCGCGTCGATGCCCTTGAACGCGGGCAGCATCATCGAGTACCTGAACGGCAGCTCGTGCGTGCGCTTCTCCTTGCCCATGTCGTCGAACTCGGTGACGTGCATCTTCCCGGCCTCGACATTCGTGACCTTGGCGTTGGTGATCCACTTGATGTGGCGGTCGCGCATGGCCGACTCCATCAGTCCCTTCGAATCGCCCACACCGCCCAGCCCGAGGTGACCGACATAGGGCTCCGAGGTCACGAAGGTCATGGGAACCTTGTCGCGGATCTTGCGCCTGCGCAGGTCCGTATCCATGATCATCGCGAACTCGTACGCTGGACCAAAGCAGGAGGCCCCCTGGACCGCGCCGACCACGACGGGGCCGGGCTCCTTCACGAACGCGTCCCATGCCTGCCCGGCCTGGACGGCGTGATCGACGTGGCAGACCGAATGCGTGTGGCCTGCGGGGCCCAGTCCCTCGATCTCGTCGAACGCGAGCTTGGGGCCGGTTGCGACGACGAGGAAGTCGTACTCGACCGAACGTCCATCCGCCAGTTCGACCCGGTTCTCCTTCGGGT
>CAZNBS010000008.1:0-27457 GCA_964570955.1 uncultured Burkholderiales bacterium
GGGAACGGAAGTGGTGCCAGCGCGCCTGGTAGAGATAATCCAGCTCGTGGTCGTTCAGGTCCATGCTGCCCGCGGCGACCTGGTGCAGCAGCGGTTTCCACAGGTGCGTGCGCGACTTGTCCACCAGGGTGACGAGCGCCTTTTTGCGGCGGCCGAGCGTGTGGCCGAGCCGCGTGGCGAGTTCCAGACCGCCTGCGCCGCCGCCGACGATGACGATGCGATGCAGCGGCTCACGGGCAGATTCGGTCATCAGGCAGTCAGATCGAAAAACGCCAAACGCAAAGGGCGCAAAGAGCGCAAAGAATCGCAAGAGATCGATTGCTCCAGCATCTTCCTTTGCGTCCTTGGCGTTCTTTGCGTTGAGCGGTTTCGCAGCCTACACCTGCGGATCTCGTGGTCGTTCATCAGGCAGTCAGATCGAAAAACGCCAAACGCAAAGGGCGCAAAGAGCGCAAAGAATCGCAAGAGATCGATTGCTCCAGCATCTTCCTTTGCGTCCTTGGCGTTCTTTGCGTTGAGCGGTTTCGCAGCCTACACCTGCGGATTCAGCCGCTCGGCCTTCGACCGCAGCTTGTTCAGCGCGTTGATATAGGCCTTCGCGGAAGCCACGACGATGTCGGTGTCGGCGCCGGCGCCGTTGACGATCCGCCCGTCCTTCTTCAGCCGCACGGTCACCTCGCCCTGCGAGTCGGTCCCGGAGGTGATGCTGTTCACCGAATACAGCTGTAGCTGCGCGCCGCTGCCGACGATGGTCTCGATGGCCTTGAAGGTGGCATCCACCGGTCCGTCTCCCTGGGCCTCGGCGCGCTTCTCGGCGGCCGCTTCGCCCACCACCACCTTCGCGAACGAGGCCTCGCCAGTCTCAGAGTGCGCCATCATCGACACCAGCTTGAAGTGCTCCTGCTCCATCGTGACGGCCTCGTCCCCGACCAGCATCTGGATGTCCTCGTCGAAGATCTCGGACTTCTTGTCGGCCAGGTCCTTGAACTTGGCGAAGGCGACGTTGATCGCCTCCTCGCTCTCGAGCTCGACGCCCAGCTCCTTGAGACGCTGCTTGAAGGCATTGCGGCCGGAGAGCTTGCCGAGCACGAGCTTGTTGGTGCTCCAGCCGACATCCTCGGCGCGCATGATCTCGTAGGTTTCCCGGCTCTTGATCACGCCGTCCTGATGGATGCCCGACTCGTGCGCGAACGCGTTGGCACCGACGATTGCCTTGTTCGGCTGCACCGGGAAGCCGGTGATGCTCGACACGAGCTTGCTCGCGGGCACGATCTGCGTGGCATCGATGCGGGTGTCGCAGGGGAAGTAGTCCTGGCGAGTACGCACCGCCATCACGATCTCCTCGAGCGACGCGTTACCCGCGCGCTCGCCCAGTCCGTTGACCGTGCACTCCACCTGCCGCGCCCCGTTCATCACGGCCGCCAGAGAATTGGCCACTGCCAGACCGAGGTCGTTGTGGCAATGCACCGACCACACCGCCTTGTCGGAGTTCGGGATGCGCTCGCGCAGCTGACGAATGAGCGTGCCGAACTGCTCCGGCATGGTGTAGCCGACGGTGTCGGGGACGTTGATCGTCGTGGCACCCGCGGCGATCACGGCCTCCAGGATACGGCACAGGAACTCCGGCTCGGACCGCCCGGCGTCCTCCGGCGAGAACTCGACGTCGTCACGGAAGGATCGGGCGAGCTTGACTGCCTTCACCGCCTGCTCGACCACCTGGTCGGGCGACATGCGCAACTTGCGCTCCATGTGGATCGGCGAGGTGGCGATGAAGGTGTGGATGCGCCCGGCGTTGGCATTGCGCAAGGCCTCGCCGGCGCGCTTGACGTCGTGATCGTTGGCGCGTGCCAGGCCGCACACGATGCTGTCTTTGACGGCGTCGGCGATCGCCTTCACCGCCTCGAAATCGCCGTTGCTGGCAGCCGGGAAGCCCGCCTCGATCACGTCCACGCGCAGTCGCTCCAGCTGGCGCGCGATGCGCATCTTTTCCTCGCGGGTCATGGAGGCGCCGGGACTCTGCTCGCCGTCGCGCAGCGTGGTATCGAAGATGATCAATCGGTCTTTCATGTCTGCTCTCCTGGTGTCGCCCCGGGTCGGGTGAAACCGTCACGGCCGACGGCGAACGCACGGGCTCTATCGGATCCTCTTGGATCCGCCGGATACTGCCAAATTTGTGGGGATCGTGTCAGTGCGCGCGGCCGCGCAGCAGCAGGCCGGCCAGCAGGGGAAGGCTGGTCGGTAGGAACGGGAGGGGTTGGCCTGCGTGCGACATGATGCGAAAGAACATAACCGTCTTTTTCTGGCGGCGCAAGAGCGCCGTCATGGGAGATCGGGTGGCGGCAGCTGGCTTTCGCGTGCCTCACGGCGGGCCTTCGTCCTGGTGTATAGGGCGTGCACGTATCCGGATGCGGCGTACAGCAGGAAGATGCTGAACAGCAGCTCCGGGACATTGTCGACCACCTGGGACAGCACGACGACCATCAGCACCAGCAGAACGACTGCGCTGAACGGCACGGGGCGACGCAGGTTGATGTCCTTTCCGCTGTAGAACCGGACGTTGCTGACCATGGTCAGGCCGGCGAAGACGGCGAGGCCCCACGCCACCCAGCGCATCTCGTCGATCCGATACGGCTCGAAGTCGAACGCCTCCATGGTCCAGACGAAGCCCGCGACCAGGCCGGCTGCGGCCGGGCTGGGCAGGCCCTGGAAGAAGCGCTTGTCGACCACCGCGACGTTGGTGTTGAAGCGCGCCAGGCGCAGGGCGGCGCAGGCGCAGTAGACGAAGGCGGCGACCCAGCCCATGCGGCCCATCCCCTTGAGGGCCCACTCGTACATGATCAGGGCGGGGGCGGCGCCGAACGAAACCATGTCGGACAGGCTGTCGTACTCGGCGCCGAACGGGCTTTGGGTGTGGGTCAGCCGGGCGACCCGGCCGTCCATGCCGTCGAACACCATGGCAAAGAAGATCGCGATGGCGGCCAGTTCGAAGCGCCCGTTCATGGCCTGGACGATGGCATAGAACCCGGCGAACAACGCCACCGTGGTGATGGCGTTGGGAAGCATGTAGATGCCGGTCCGCCGGAAGCGGCCGCGTTCGAGCCACTTGGGCCTGGGCTCGTTCTCGGCTTCGATCTCGTCCTCGCGGTCCAGCTTGTCTTGCTCGTCCATGCCCGCGATTGTATCCACCAGCGGGCGTCCCGTCCGGCGTCTGCGCTGCCTGTCGGCGAGACTCATGAGTCGCTCGTCACGCGCGCGCGGCCAACTCCGCCACGACGCTGAGACCGGCGGTGGTCTTGTCGCCCACGCTCACGCGCGCGCTGGTGCCGACCGGCAGGTAGAGGTCCACGCGTGAGCCGAACCGGATGAAGCCGTACCGCTGCCCGGCGCTGACGCGGTCGCCCTCGCGCACATAGCAGAGAATGCGGCGGGCAATGAGGCCGGCGATCTGCACGCACGTGACGTCGCTGCCGTCGTCGGTTCGCAGGTGCAGCGCCATGCGCTCATTCTCGGCGGACGCCTTGTCGAGCGCCGCGTTGACGAAGTTGCCGGCGTGGTACCAGGTCTTGACCACTGTTCCCGTGACCGGCGCCCGGTTCGAATGCACGTTGAACACGTTCATGAACACGCTGATCTTGAGCGCGTCCCGATCGAGATACGGATCGCGCGTCCTGCCTACCACGATCACGCGCCCATCCGCCGCCGAGAGCACGGTGGTGTGCGAGCCGACGATGCTGCGCGAGGGGTCGCGGAAGAACTGCAGCACGAACACCAGGGCGATCCAGAACGGAATCGACCACCAGCCGAACAGAATGGTGGTCAGGAGCGCCGCGCCCAGGGTGACCAGCACATGCGGCCACCCCTCACGGGCGATGATGGGATGCGAGTCGGGCATTCTGATGACGGGTGTGGCTGCTCGGGTTTGGCTGCTCCAGGTTTGGCCTCTCGGCGTCTGGCCGCTCGATGCTGCGCGGCAAGACCGGATCCCGGTTTGCCGGCGCGACCGCACGCGGTCGCTCCGGCGGAAGCCCGGGCCCGTTCAGCTTGTCACGCTGCACTCCCGATCCCGGCTATCGCCGGAATGGGCACTGCTCTGCAAGCGGGAATCCCAGCTGTCGCCGGTAGGCCCGCGGTCGCGCTCAGTTCTTCGACTTGTCCACCAGCCGGTCCTTCTTCAGCCACGGCATCATCGCACGCAGCTTCTCGCCGACCACCTCGATCTGGTGCTCGCGGCCGATGCGGCGCATGGCGCCCAGCTTGGTCGCCCCGGTCTGGTTCTCGAGGAGGAATTCCTGGGCGTACTGGCCGGTCTGGATCTCTTTGAGGATCCTGCGCATCTCGTTCTTCGATTCCTCGGTGATGATGCGCGGACCGCGGGTGAAGTCGCCGTACTCCGCGTTGTTGGAGATCGAGTAGCGCATGTTGGCGATGCCGCCCTCGTACATGAGGTCGACGATCAGCTTGAGTTCGTGCAGGCACTCGAAGTAGGCCATCTCCGGCGCGTACCCGGCCTCGACCAGCACCTCGAAGCCGGCCTGCACCAGCGCAGTGGTGCCGCCGCAGAGCACGACCTGTTCGCCGAACAGGTCGGTCTCGGTCTCCTCCCGGAAATTGGTTTCGATCACACCCGCGCGCGCGCCGCCGATGGCGGCCGCGTACGACAGTGCCAGATCGCGCGCCTTGCCGCTCTTGTCCTGGGCGACCGCAATCAGGCAGGGCGTGCCGCCGCCGTCGACATAGGTGCGGCGCACCGTGTGACCCGGCGCCTTCGGCGCGATCATCACGCAGTCGATATCCTCGCGCGGCACCACCTGGCCGAAGTGCACGTTGAAGCCGTGCGCGAAGGCCAGTGTCGCCTCCCGCTTCATGTTCGGCTCGACGTCCTTGCGATACGTGGCGGCAATGTGCTCGTCGGGCATGAGCATCATCACGAAGTCCGCCGCCTTCACCGCGTCGGCGGTTTCCATGACCTTCAGACCGGCGCCCTCGGCCTTCGGCCAGGACGGGCCGTTCTTGCGCAATCCGACCACCACCTTCACGCCCGACTCGTGCAGGTTGAGCGCGTGCGCGTGCCCCTGCGAGCCGTAGCCGATGATCGCGACCGTCTTGCCCTTGATCAGAGACAGATCGGCATCTTTGTCGTAATAGACCTTCATGAGTTTCACCCGTTGGTAGTTGGCAGGAGTCTCCGTGAGGGGACCCGGGACTGAGGACGCAAGGCTGGGGAAGCATTCGGCACGTGTATGCGCTTCCCCGGTTCCGAGTCCCAGCCCCTGGCCCCCGCCTTTCGCCCCTAGATTTTGAGAACCCGATCTCCGCGTCCGATGCCCGAGGCACCGGTGCGGACGGTCTCCAGGATCGCGCCGCGCTCCATGGCGTTCAGGAACGCGTCGAGTTTGGTGCACGTGCCGGTCAGTTCGATCGTGTAGGACTTGTCGGTCACGTCGATGATGCGGCCCCGGAAGATGTCCGTCAGGCGCTTCATCTCCTCGCGGTCCTTGCCGGTGGCCCGCACCTTCACGAGCATCATCTCGCGTTCGATGTGTTCGCCGTCGGACAGGTCCACGACCTTGACCACGTCGATCAGCTTGTTGAGCTGCTTGGTGATCTGTTCGATGACATCGTCCGAGCCGCTGGTGACGATGGTCATGCGTGACAACGTCGGATCTTCGGTGGGCGCGACGGTGAGCGACTCGATGTTGTAGCCGCGCGCCGAGAACAGTCCGGATACCCGTGACAGAGCACCGGCCTCGTTCTCGAGGAGTAACGAGATGATATGGCGCATATTGCATGCTCTTCTTGTGCTGCGATGGATCGATGGCGGGCAGCGCAGTCGCCGTCCCGGGAAGGACCGGCGCCTTCCGTACCGCCCTCGTGGGGCGAACGGACCAGGGCGCGAACCGCCGCTAACGCTCCCTTCCCGCGAAGGAGGGGTGCGGAGGGAGGGTGGTCGCCCATCTCCCTCCTGTCCTCCCCTTGAAGGGGAGAAAACCTGAACCAGGCCGCTCCCCTCCGTTCCGGAGGGGGACTGGCATCACACGAGGATCATTTCCGACAAGCCTTTGCCGCCCGGCACCATCGGGAAGACGTTCTCGGTCTGGTCGGTGATGAAATCCAGGAACACCAGGTCGTTCTTGCGCTTGAACGCTTCACGCAAGGCGGGCTCGACGTCGGCCGGCTTCTCGATGCGCATGCCGACGTGCCCGTACGACTCGGCGAGCTTGACGAAATCGGGCAGCGCGTCCATGTACGACTCGGAGTAGCGGTTGCCGTGGAAGAACTCCTGCCACTGGCGCACCATGCCCATGTAGCGGTTGTTCAGGTTCACGATCTTGATCGGCAGCCGGTACTGCTTGGCGGTCGACAGCTCCTGGATGTTCATCTGGATGCTGGCCTCGCCGGTGATGCAGGCGACCTCGGCGTCCGGCAATGCGAGCTTGGCGCCGATCGCATAAGGCAGACCCACGCCCATCGTCCCCAGGCCCCCGGAGTTGAGCCAGCGGCGCGGCCGGTCGAACTTGTAGAACTGCGCCGCCCACATCTGGTGCTGGCCGACGTCCGAAGTCAAGATCAGTTCGCCCTTGGTGACCTCGTAGAGTTTCTCCACCACGAACTGCGGCTTGATGATCGATGCGCCACGGTCGAAGCGCAGGCAGTCGCGCTGCCGCCACTGATCGATCTGCGTCCACCACTCCTTCAGCGCCTGCGCATCGGGCCGCTCCTTGAGCGAACCGAGATGGCGCAGCATCTCCTGCAGCACCTCCCGCACGTCCCCGACGATGGGCACGTCGACCTTGACCCGCTTGGAGATCGACGAGGGGTCGATGTCCACGTGGATGATCTGGCGCTGTTCCTGGTTGAAGTGCTTGGGATTGCCGATCACGCGGTCGTCGAAGCGCGCACCCACGGCGAGCAGCACGTCGCAGTGCTGCATGGCCATGTTCGCCTCGTAGGTCCCGTGCATGCCCAGCATGCCGACGAACTGCCGGTCGTTCGCCGGATAGCCGCCCAGCCCCATCAACGTGTTGGTGCACGGATAGCCCAGATCGCGCACCAGTTCGATCAACTCCTTGGCTGCGTCCGCGAGGATGACGCCGCCGCCGGTGTAGATCATCGGCCGCTTGGCGTGCAGCAACAGCTGGATCGCCTTCTTGATCTGGCCGGCGTGCCCCTTCACCACCGGGTTGTAGGAGCGCATCGCAACGCCATCGGGGTAGTGAAAGCTGGTCTTGGCCAGCTGCACGTCCTTCGGGATGTCGACCAGAACCGGGCCGGGCCGACCGCTGGCGGCGATGTAGAACGCCTTCTTGATCGTCATCGCCAGGTCGCGGGCGTCCTTGACCAGGAAGTTGTGCTTGACGCAGGGACGCGTGACGCCGACGGTGTCGACTTCCTGAAAGGCATCCTGGCCGATGGCGTGGGTGGGAACCTGCCCGCTGATGATCACCTGCGGGATGGAATCCATGTATGCCGTTGCAATCCCGGTGACGGCGTTGGTCAGGCCGGGGCCGGACGTCACCATGACGACGCCGACCCTGCCGGTGGCGCGCGCATACCCTTCGGCTGCGTGGACGGCGGCCTGCTCGTGCCGCACCAGCACGTGCTTGACCTTGTCCTGCTTGAACATCTCGTCGTAGATCGGGAGGATCGCACCGCCGGGGTAGCCGAAGACGAACGGCACCTTCTCTTCCTGCAGACAGCGGATGGTGATTTCTGCGCCGGTCAGTTCGACCTGCGAACTCACGCCGGGGGTGGTCATTTCCATGTGCGTCGATCCTTTCGATCGTGGACGGGTCCCTCATGGGGTCTCGGTCCCCTGGGCTGCGCGACGGCCACCGGCCGCTCGCTTCCGTCGAGCCCAGGCTCGAAGGGCGCACAAGGGAACCGATGAAGATACCTTTCCGCCCGATGCCGGTCAACAAATGGTGGAGAAAGAGGGGTTTGTGGCACCCCGTCGGGATACCGTGCCGCCCGTGCGCTCAGAGCTGAGCGCGAATCCAGTCACGCCACTGCAGAAACACGGCAGGGTCGAGGCCGGCGATGACCGAGCGCAGCCAAAGATCGTCGGTCCAGAAGTCGTCGCAGGTCAGCGAACACAAACTGCCGCCCGCTTCCTCGAAGATCAACGATCCGGCCGCATAGTCCCAGAGCTTCTGGCCGCCGTGCAGGTAGAGGTCGAAGCGACCGGCGGCTGCGTAGCACCAGTCCAGCGTCCCCGCTCCGAAGTTGCGCTGCGACGAATAAGGCGGCCGGGAGGCCAGCAGGCAGGCAAGCTCGGGCGCGAGGCGTTTAAAGTCGATGCCGGCGATGGAATGCCGCAGGGTGGTGGCGGGCGCCCGCAACGGCAGGGCCTGGCCATTCATCGTGGCCCCGCGCCCGCGCTGCGCGCTGAATACCTCGTCGGACAGAGGGTGATAGACGACCGCCAGATCGCTCCGCCCGCCCCGCAGCAGGGCGACCGAGATGGCGAAATAGGGAAGCCCGTTGACGAAGTTGGAGGTGCCGTCGATCGGATCGACGCACCAGATACCCGCGTCGCCGCCGATCCACAGCTCGCCCTGGCGCTCGGCGCTCATCTCCTCGCCCATCACCGGCACGTCATGGATGCGCCGTAGCGCCTCGACCAGCGCGGACTGGGCGACGAGGTCCGCCTCCGTCAACAGGCTGCCATCGGACTTGCGCTCGTGCCTGACGCGCTGGAAGCGCGGCATGATCTCCTCGGCCGCCACCTGGCGCACGGCATCCGCCACCCGCTCCAGCATGAGCGGGTCCAGTGTCGAACCGATCTGCATCGTCGTCATTATCGCGTGCCTGCGAGGGAAGCGGGCGCCCGGCGATCCTCAGGATGGCGCCGGCCAGCCGGGTGCAAGGCACGTGCCACCCATGCCGCAACGCCCGGACCCGGCTCCCGGCTGACGGGTCGCGGCACGAGTGGCAGAATCGTGCGATGAATGCACCCAAGTCCTTCCTCGATCCGGTACGCGTACCGCGCCTGTTCTGTGACAGCCCTCCGGCCCCGGGTGCCCGCCTGCCACTCCCCGAGGCGTCCGCCCACCACGCGATGCGCGTGCTGCGCCTCGCGCCGGGCGATTCCGTACGCATATTCAGCGGCGACGGCAGCGAATGGGCCGCCGAGATCTGCGCGATGAACAAGTCGGGCGTATCGGTTCTGGTGTCGCAGCGCTTCGACCGCGACGTCGAAGCCACCTTGCGCGTGGCATTGGCCCAAGGCATCAGCGTGCGCGAACGCATGGAGTTCACGCTGCAGAAGGCGGTCGAGCTCGGCGTGGCCGAGGTCCATCCCCTCGAGACGCGGCGCAGCGTCGTGCGCCTGCGGGAGGAGCGCGCGAGCCGCCGGGTGGAGCACTGGCAGAATCTGGTCATCGCCGCGTGCGAGCAGTCGGGACGCAATCGCATTCCACCGGTGCAGCCGATCGCGTCCTTGCCCAACTGGCTGGCGGCGCTGGACCGGGCCGACCCGGCAAAGCGCCTCCTCTTGAGCCCCACGGCCGAGACGCGGCTGCGCGATCTGCCGGCTCCGCACAGCGTCCTCCTGCTGGTCGGACCCGAGGGCGGGCTCGCACCCGACGAACAGGAACTGGCCGAGGCCTGCAGGTTCACGCCGGTGCGGCTGGGCCCACGCGTGCTGCGCACGGAGACCGCAGCGCTGGCGGCCGTGGCGGCCATGCACGCGCTATGGGGCGACTTCTAGGCGCACACCCTCGCCTATACTTGCGGAATTCGTAACGTTGACCGGCGGAGCAGCACATGGACATTCGCAACAGCACCTTTCTCGTCACAGGCGGCAGTTCGGGCCTGGGGGCGGCCACCGCGGAAATGGTCGTGGCCAACGGCGGGAACGTCGTCATCGCCGACGTCAAGGCCGAGGGCGAGGCCTTCGCGCAGAAGCTCGGCAAGCAGGCGCGCTTCATCAGGACGGACGTCACCAGCGAGGAGCAGGGCAAGGCGGCGGTCGATCTCGCACTGTCCGCCTTCGGCGGCCTGCAGGGGCTGGTGAACTGTGCCGGCATCGCGGTGGGCGAGAAGACCGTGGGCAAGGACGGCCCGCACCAACTCGCGAGCTTTTCCCGCGTCATCGGCATCAACCTCATCGGTACGTTCAACATGATCCGGCTGGCGGCCGATGCCATGTCGAAGCTGGCACCCAACGCCAACGGCGAGCGCGGCATCATCGTCAACACCGCCTCGGTGGCCGCCTTCGACGGACAGATCGGCCAGGCCGCCTATTCCGCCTCGAAGGGTGGAGTCGTCGGGATGACGCTGCCGATCGCACGTGACCTGTCGCGCAGCGGCATCCGCGTGGTCACCATCGCCCCCGGCATCTTCGAGACGCCCATGCTGCTCGGCATGCCGCAGGACGTGCAGGACTCCCTGGGTAAGCAGGTGCCCTTCCCCTCGCGCCTGGGCAAGCCCGCCGAGTACGCGCAGCTGGTCAAAGCCATCGCCGAGAACGTGATGCTCAACGGCGAGACGATCCGCCTCGACGGCGCCATCCGCATGGGACCGAAGTAACCGTCGTTCCGCGCGCCCCTTCCATGCCTCCGCCACCCGATCGGTTCGTCGACTGGTTCCGTTCGGCCGCTCCCTACATCCACGCCTTTCGTGGGCGCACCTTCGTGGTGGCCTTCGGCGGCGAGGTGGTGGCCGACGGCAAGTTCGTCGCGCTCACGCACGACCTGAATCTGCTCGCGAGCCTGGGCGTGCGGCTGGTGCTGGTGCACGGCACGCGGCCGCAGATCGAGGCGCAGCGGCCGGCCGAGGCGACGCAATTCGTGCGCGGGGTGCGCGTGACCGACGAGGCGACGCTGCAGCAGGCCAAGCAGGCCGCCGGACGGCTGCGCGTGGAGATCGAGGCGCTGCTGTCGATGGGATTGCCGAACTCGCCGATGGCCAATGCGGACATCCGCGTCGCCGGGGGCAATTTCGTCACCGCGCAGCCGCGCGGGATCGTGGACGGGGTCGACATGCTGTACGCCGGAGAAGTGCGCAAGGTGCACGCCGAAGCGATCCGCACGCGTCTGGGCGCCGGCGACCTGGTGCTGCTCTCCCCCCTGGGCTATTCGCCGACCGGTGAGATTTTCAATCTCACCATGGAAGACGTGGCGGCCGAGGCGGCCATCGCGCTGCGCGCGGACAAGCTGCTCTTCCTCACCGATCAGCCGGGCGTGACGAATGCGGATGGTGCCCTGCTGCGCGAACTGACGGTCTCCGAAGCCGAGGCCCGTCTTCAGGCCGCGACCGATCTGCAGCAGGACACTCGCCTGTATCTGCCCGCGGCGATCAAGGCATCCCGGGCCGGCGTGTCGCGCGTGCACCTGCTGTCGCGCCACGTCGATGGTGCGCTGCTGCTGGAACTGTTCACACACGACGGCATCGGTACGATGGTGGCGCGCGATCCACTCGAGCAGTTGCGCCAGGCCTGCATCGACGACGTGGGCGGCGTGCTGCAGCTGATCGAACCGCTCGAGGCCGACGGCACGCTGGTGAAGCGCTCGCGCGAACTTCTCGAGCGCGAGATCGAGCGCTTCAGCCTGCTCGAGCACGACGGACTGATCGTGGGTTGCGCCGCCCTGTACCCCTTCGATTCCGACCGCGCCGCCGAGCTCGCCTGCCTCGCGGTGCATCCGGACTATCGCAACGTCGGCGCCGGAGATCGGCTGCTACGCACGGTCGAGGCGCACGCCCGCGCTGCCGGCGTGACGCGCCTGTTCGTGCTCACCACCCGCGCGGCGCACTGGTTCATCGAACGCGGCTTCGCGACGGCCGACATCGATGCGCTGCCGCAGCAGAAGCAGCAACTCTACAACTATCAGCGCCGCTCCCAGGTCCTGATCAAACCGCTGTAGACACGACACCGCGGCGCAGCAGCGCGTTGTCTGCAATCGCACTGTAACAATCGGTCGTTTCATTCAGGAGACAATCGCATGGCTCGAACGGTACATTGCATCAAGCTCGGGCGCGAGGCGGAAGGATTGGACTTCCCGCCCTACCCCGGTGCGCTGGGCAAGCGCATCTACGATCAGGTGTCCAAGGATGCCTGGCAGGACTGGCTCGAGCACCAGAAGCGGCTGATCAACGAGATGCGCCTGAACCTCGCCGACCAGAAGGCACGCCAGTATCTGGCCGAACAGATAGAACGGCACTTTTTCGGGTCCGGCGCAGACGAAGCCTCGGGGTATGTCGCCCCGCGCTAAGCGTGGAAAGATGGACAAGTACAACGGATCGAGCCCGGAAGGCAGCGAGCACGCCTCGAACGCACCGATGTCTCCGTCGGCCAGCCGTTATCTGAACCGGGAACTCGGACTGCTCGAGTTCAACCGGCGCGTGCTGGCGCAGGCCGCGGACACCGCGGTGCCGCTGCTGGAGCGGCTGCGCTTCCTGTGCATCGTGAGCAGCAATCTGGACGAGTTCTTCGAGATCCGCGTCGCCGGCCTGAAGGCGCAGATCGACATGGGTGCCGATGCGCCCGGCAGCGACGGCATGTCCGCATCGCGCGTCTACCGCGAGGTGTCGCGCATCGCGCACGATCTGGTGGCCGCGCAGTACACGCTGTGGAACGAGTCGGTCCTCCCGCCGCTGGCGAAGGAGAGCGTCCGCTTCTTCCGTCGGCGCGAGTGGAGCGCGGCGCAACGGGAATGGATCTCGGCGTACTTCTTCCGAGAGATCATGCCGGTGGTCACCCCGATCGGGCTCGACCCGGCGCATCCGTTCCCGCGCATCCTCAACAAGAGCCTGAACTTCGCGGTGCAGCTGTCGGGCAAGGATGCGTTCGGGCGCAGTTCCGGCATTGCGCTGGTGCAGGCGCCGCGCGTGCTGCCGCGCGTGATCCGTATCCCCACCGAGCTCGCCGGGTGCGAATACGGCTTCGTGTTTCTCTCCTCCATCATCCACGCGCACGTCGGCGAGCTGTTCGCCGGCATGGAAGTGCAGGGCTGCTACCAGTTCCGCGTGACGCGCAACAGCGATCTGTTCGTGGACGAGGAGGAGGTCAAGAACCTGCGCCTGGCGCTGCAGGGCGAGCTGCCGCAGCGGCACTTCGGCGACGCCGTGCGCCTGGAAGTCGCCGATCTGTGCCCGCCCTCGATGTCGGAATTCCTTCTGCAGCAGTTCGGCCTCGGCGCCGCCGATCTGTACCAGGTCACCGGTCCGGTCAACCTGGTGCGCCTGATGCAGATCCCCGACTGGGTCGATCGCCCGGACCTCAAGTATCCGGCCTTCACGCCGGGCGTGCCCGCCGCCCTGGTGCGCCAGCCAGACATCTTCACGGCGATCGCGAAGGGCGACATCCTGCTGCACCACCCCTTCCAGTCGTTCAAGCCGGTGATCGCCTTCATTGCTCAGGCCGCGAAGGATCCGGACGTCGTCGCCATCAAGCAGACGGTCTATCGCACGGGAGCCGACTCGGAACTCATGCGTATCCTGATCGATGCCGCGCGCCGGGGCAAGGAGATCACCGTCGTGGTCGAACTCATGGCTCGCTTCGACGAGGAGGCCAATCTGAGCTGGGCCGCGCAGCTCGAGGAGGTCGGTGCGCACGTCGTGTACGGGGTCGTCGGCCACAAGACGCACGCGAAGCTCGCGATGGTGGTGCGCCGCGAGGGCGATCGCCTGCGTCGCTACTGCCACATCGGCACCGGCAACTACCATTCGCGCACTTCCAACCTGTACACAGACTTCGGCGTGTTCACCGCGCACGAGGAAGTGTGCGCAGACGTCAATGACGTGTTCATGCAGCTCACGGGACTGGGCAAGGCCAGTAAGCTGCGCCACCTGTGGCAGTCGCCCTTCACGCTGCATACGCAGCTGCTGGCCGCGGTGAAGCGCGAAGCGGATGCCGCGTCCGCCGGCAGGAAGGCCCGGATCGTCGCCAAGATGAACTCGCTGCTCGACACGCAGATCATCGACGCGCTCTACGCCGCCTCCGCTGCGGGCGTGCGGATCGATTTGATCGTGCGCGGCGTGTGTGGGCTGCGGCCCGGGATCCCCGGACTGTCGGAGAACATCCGCGTGCGTTCGATCATCGGCCGTTTCCTCGAGCATCACCGGGTTTTCCACTTCGTCAGCAGCGGCGACACCTACATCTCCAGTGCAGACTGGATGGAGCGCAATTTCTTCCGCCGCATCGAGGTGTGCCTGCCGATCCTCGACCCGCGCCTGAAAAAGCGGGTGGTGGAGGAAGGCCTGCACATCTATCTCGACGACAGCACGCAGGCCTGGGACATGGACGCCGACGGCCACTACCGCCTCCGCGCTCCGGGCAAGGGTCAGCCTGCACGTTGCGCGCAGACCGAGCTGCTGGCCCAACTGGCCAGTGCCGGACTGCCGGAACTGCCCGACAAGAAGCGTGCGTTGCGGCCGCGCCGGAAGTCGAAGTCCGCCTCGTGAACGCGCCCGGCCGGGAGGACCGCGTCGAGGTCGAGCTGGAGCTCAAGCTCGCCATCGCCGAGTCCGACGCGAAGCGCGTCGCCCGCCTGCCCCTGATCCGCGAAACGGCCGTCGGACGCGCGCGCACCCGTTCCATGCACAGCATCTATTTCGATACGCCTGACGGCGCCCTGCGCAGTGCACAGGCGGCGCTGCGCCTGCGGCGCGAGGGGACGCGCTGGATGCAGACCGTGAAGTTCGGCGGCGGCGTCGAGGGCGGATTGCACGCGCGGCACGAAGCGCAGACGCGCGTCGCCGGCCCGGTCCTGGACCGCCACGCGCTGGCGCAGCCCGCCCTCGCGCCGGTACTCGGCCAGCCCGGTCTGCTCGACGGGCTGGTACCGCTGTTCACCGCCGAGTTCCGCCGCACCACGCGAATGCTCGCCCCTCGGCCGGACACGTCGATCGAACTGTGCGTGGACGTGGGCGAGATTCGCGCCGGGGAGCGACGCGCGCCGATCTGCGAGATCGAGCTCGAGCTGAAGTCGGGGGCGCCTGCCGTCCTCATTGGCTTCGCCGATGCACTCGTGCAGCAGCTGCCGGGGCGTCTTGAGCCGGCCAGCAAGGCCGAGCGCGGCTACGCGCTCGCGTTCGATCGCGCCATGACGCCGGTGCGGGCCGAGGCTGCCCGCTTCGACCCGGACGGCAGTCTGGAGCAGGCGTTCCGCGCGATCGTGTTCGGCTGCATCCGGCAATTGCAGGCGAACGAGGCGGGGGTCCTCGCGGGGCAGGACCCGGAATACCTGCATCAGGCCCGCGTCGCGCTGCGCAGGCTGCGCGCCACGCTGGTCACCTTCGACGCCGCCTTCCCGCGTGCCAGCTATGCGCATCTGGTGGAGGAACTGCGTTGGCTCGGCGGATGCCTCGGGCCGGCGCGCGACTGGGACGTGTTCACGACCGAGACGCTGCCTCCGGTTCTGCGCGCGTTCCCCGATGATGGCGGGCTGAGCGTGCTGGCACAGCGGGCGGCATCGCTGCGCGCCGACGCGGGCCGCATCGCCCGCGAGGCGTCGGCGAGCGTGCGCAGCACGCGCCTGCTTTTGGGATTCACCGGTCTGTTCCTGCAGCGGCCCTGGATGGCAGATTCCGCCTCGGAGGCGGTGCGCGCCCTGGGAGCGCGCGCCTTTGCGCGGCAGACGCTCGCCCGCCGGCACAAGAAGGCTGTGAAGCGGGGGCGCGGCCACGCGCAGTTCGACCATGCGGCGCTGCATGCGCTGCGCATCGAGGTGAAGAAGCTGCGCTATGCTGCCGAATCCGTCGGGCCGCTGTTCGAGCGCAAGGAAGTCCGCGTTTATCTCGAGACGTTGACGGCGCTGCAAGGACTGCTTGGCGGACTGAACGATGCCGCAACCGTGGACCGCCTGTGCCGGTCCCTGCGCGATACCGCCGCGCGCATCGGCGTCGAGGAGTCGCTCGGACTGCTCCGAGGCTGGGCCGCCGCCCTGGCCGAAGATCACCTCTCGGCACTGCCTCGCGCGTGGAAGCGCTTTCGCTCGGCGGCGCCGTTCTGGTAAACGAGGAACGCGCGTCGTGGACCTGATCCTGTGGCGACATGCGGAGGCCGAGGACGGCGTGCCCGACATGGCGCGCCCACTGACCGTGAAGGGTCACCGGCAGGCGGCACGGGTCGCGCGCTGGCTCGCGCAGCGACTGCCCAAGGGGACGCGCGTCCTGGTCAGCCCGGCCTTGCGCGCGCAGGAGACTGCAGTGGCGTTGACCGCAGCGTTCGAAACGGTGCCGGCGATCGCCCCCGGCGCCGACGCCAGCGCCGTGATCGCGGCGGCGGACTGGCCGCATGCAAAGCACACGGTACTGGTCGTCGGCCACCAGCCGACGCTGGGCGAAGTCGCAGGCCTGCTTCTGACCGGGACCGCGCACGAATGGTCTCTGAAAAAAGGGGGAATCCTGTGGCTGGCGCATCGCCGGCGGGCGCATGGCCAGGAGGTGGTACTGCGCGCGGTGCTGTCTCCGGATCTGGCGTAGGCCATGCCGGCCGACCGGTGCCGCGCGCGAACGCTATACTGCGGCGCATGCATCGGCTCGTCGCCGCAATGATCCTCGCGCTGCTCACCGCCTGGCTGCCCCTGCAGCCGAGCGCTGCGCTGTCCATGCCGTTCTGCGAGCATGGCCAGGCGCACGATGCGCAGCACGATCGTGCGCACACGCAGCACGTGCCGCAGCACGATCATCACGGCCAGCCATCCGGTGACGTGCACGACGGCCACGCGGCACAACCGGTGTGCGGCAGCTGCGGCGCCTGTCATCTTGCGTGCTCGCCGGGACTCCCCGCAGCGATGCCGCTGATCGGCTCAGCTGCGCAGCACGCCTTCGATCCTTCCCGTCCTCTCGCACCCGGGGCCTTCGCTCCCGACCAGCCTCACCCGCCTCCCCTGCGCGTTTGAGACGGGCGCGTTGGCGCCTGCATCCGCCCCGTATCCGGCGCCGCGCATCGCGCACAGCCGGTTCGCATCCGCAATGCGAGGTTCACATGTTTCCGCTCAAGGCCCTCATGGCGCCATGCGCGCCGCTGCTGCTCATCGCCTGCGCATCGGCGCCGGCACCCTATATTCCGCCCGATCATCCGGCGCATCCGAACGCGCCTGTCGGGCTCTACCGCGACGAGCCCAACGCGCTGACGCGCGACCGGGACGCCACGCAGGCGGCGTCTCCGGACGACTTGCACGCCGGCCACCACCATCCCGACGAAGCGCCCATGGAGGAGGATCCCCATGCGCAGCATCGCTGAACGCCTCGCCAGCGTGGCCGCCGTGGCGGTCCTGGCGGCCGGTTGCGCGACCGTCGATCCAAGGCAGGGCATCTCGCGCGTCGAGGCCAATCTGGCGGAGCGCCTGGACAGTCCGATTGCATGGTCATCGGACGAGGCAGAGGTACGCGCGACGCTCCAGCGCCTGCTGGCCCAGCCGCTGACGCCGGACGCGGCGGTGCGCATCGCGTTGCTCAACAACCGACACCTGCGCGCCGACCTGGCACGCCTCGGCATTGCGCAGGCGGATCTGGTGCAGGCGCGGTTGCCCGCGAACCCCTCGCTCTCCCTCGGCGTGCTGAGCGGTGCGGACGGCACCATCGTCGAAGGCAGCGTGATCCAGGACCTGATCGGCCTGCTCGGGCTGTCGGCACAACGCAAGATCGCGAACGCTCAGGCCGACGGCGCCCTCGCCCAGGTCAGTCAGCGCGTGGTGGAGCTCGCGGCGCAGGTACGCACGCAATACTTCACCGTAGTCGGCGACGCACAGACGCTCGAGCTGGCGCAGCAGGTGGCGGACAGCACCCTGGCTGCGGCCGAGCTCGCCGGGCGGCAGCTGCAGGCCGGCACGCTGAGCCGCCGCGAGCACACCCTGCAGCAGGCGTTTCACGCCCAGACCATCCTGGAGCTGGCGCAGGCGCAGGCGCGCCTGGCGGCAGACCGCGAACGGCTCACCCAACTGCTGGGACTGTGGGGCGCCGACACCGGCTGGGACATCCCCGAGCGACTGCCGGAGCTTCCGCAGCAGCTGCCCGACCCGGCGCTCGTCGAGCAGACCGCCGTTTCCCAGCGGCTCGACCTGCTCGCTGCGCGCATGGAGGCGGAAGCCGCTGCACGTGCTGCGCATCTGACGCGACAGTTCCGCTACCTGTCGGCGCTCGGCCTGGGCGTGAGCTACAAGCGCGAAGCCGACGGCGGCAGGTTCTATGGACCCGAGATCGAACTCACGCTGCCCCTGTTCGACCAGGGACAACCGCGCATCGCACGGGCGCAGGCGGATGCAGCCGCCGCCGCAGCGGAATTCGAGGCACTCGCGATCGATGTGCGGGCGCAGGCTCGCCGCGCGCGCGGGGCGCTTGGCGCCGCGGCCGACGCCGTACGGCACCACGAACGCACGCTCTTGCCCCTGCAGCAGTCGATCGTCGAGGAGACGCTCAAGTTCTACAACGGCATGTTCGTCGGTGCCTATGACCTGCTCCTGGCACGACAGGCGCAAGTGCAGACGGCGCGCGCGTACGTCGAGGCCAGGAAGGCGTTCTGGCACGCGTGGGTCGATCTGGAGCGTGCGCTGGGAGGCGCAATCCCGCTGGCTGCCGCGAAGGACCAGCGATCCGACGCACCCTCTCCCGCAGCCCCATCGAACGACCAGCACCAGGAGTGAAACCATGATGACCAGACGAGATCTGTTGCGGGGTAGCGCCGCCATGCTCGGGAGCGCCGTCGTGAGCGCCGCCTTCCGGACCGCCTCCGCGCAGGAGCGCGCGTCCGCGCGCACGCAGCCCCCGCTCGCGCCGCCGGCCGGTCAGCACTACACCCCCGTCGTCACCCCCAACGGCAGCACGCTGTCGTACCGGATGCACGACGAGGTGAAGGTGTTCCACCTGATCGCGGAGGAGGTCGAACGCGAGTTCGCCCCCGGCATGATGGTCCGATGCTGGGGCTATAACGGCCAGACGCCCGGGCCCACCATCGAATGCGTGGAGGGCGACCGCGTGCGCATCCTGGTGACGAACCGCCTTCCGGAGCACACCAGCGTGCACTGGCATGGCATCTTCCTGCCCAACGGCATGGATGGCGTGGGAGGTCTGACGCAGCCACACATCCAGCCGGGCGAGACCTACGTCTACGAGTTCACGCTGCGCCAGAACGGCACGTTCATGTACCACCCGCACGCCGACGAGATGGTGCAGATGGCCCTGGGCATGCAGGGCTTCTTCATCGTGCACCCGCGCGCGCCCGAACCCGTGACGATCGATCGCGACTATTGCATCATGCTGATGAACTTCGCGGTGCATGCCGGTACCTGGCGTCCGGATCCGTCGGTCATGACCGACTTCAACATGTGGACCTTCAACAGCCGCGTGTTTCCGGGGATCGATCCGCTCGTGGCCCGCTTGGGCGAGCGAGTGCGCGTGCGCATAGGGAACATGTCGATGCACGAGCATCCGATCCACGTCCACGGCTTCGCCTTCGAGGTCACGGGTACCGACTCGGGTTGGATCCCGCCCTCGGCGCGCTACCGCGAGACCAACATGCTGGTGCCGGTGGGCAACGTGCGCGTCGGCGAATTCGTGGCCGATCTGCCCGGCGACTGGGCGCTGCATTGCCACAAGTCGCACCACACGATGAACGCGATGGGCCACGGCGTTCCCAACATGCTCGGCGTGGACCAGTCCGGCCTGGAAACACGCATCCGCCGGCTCATCCCCGGCTACATGGCGATGGGCGAGCACGGCATGGCCGAGCACGCGCGGCACGCGCAAATGGGACACATGCGTCTGCCGGAGAACACGCTGCCGATGATGACGGGCACCGGCCCGTTCGGCCCGCTGGAGATGGGCGGAATGTTCACCGTCATCAAGGTGCGCGACGACCAACCCGCCGGAGATTACACCGACCCCGGCTGGTACCGGCACCCACCCGAAACGGTGGCCCGGCGCGCGAGCGATGAGGAGCTGAAACGATGGTTGTCGTAAACGCACAGGGCATGCGGTGCGTTGAGGAGCGAACGACAGGTGACGCGAATCGCCGACACGCCACAGGATGGCGTATGCCAGAGGGCATGGTGTATGCTGACGGTTCGCGAAGGGACCAAGGGAGGCGTCATGAAGAGTTCATTTGGGTACGCCCGGGTCGCGTTGCTGTGCGCATCGGCTATGCTGATGTCGAACTTGCACGCCGCGCCTCGCTGTACCACCGATGTGCGTGTACTGGTGTTGAGCCAGTCGCGTCTCGAGCAGAGCGCGACGGTCGTCGCCCGCACTTGCCGTGAGGATTGCCAGCCGCGACCCGTCGGGGCGTCGGAGCCGGCGGCGCTCACCCCTGCGCATCTGTCTGTCCTCGCCGAGCCGATCGACGTCGCGGACAGGCACGCGCAGATCTACGAGCGTCTCAGCCAATCGCGCGCATCGCCCGACGTGCCGCGCTACTGCGAGGCGGACATCAACCTGCTGTAGGGCCACGGGCCTTCACAGCCGCCTCGTCAGCAGGCTCACCAGAACCAGCGTGAATCCGTACGCAAGCGCCGTGCAGGCGCTTGCGGCGAGCAGGCTCGTCCAAAAGCTCCAGCCCAGCCGCAGCAGCGCGGGCAGCACGGCGAACAGCACGAGCGACGGCACCACCAGCCAAAGTATGTCCAGCGAGAGCGCCGCGACCCGCCCGGTGTCGCGCGTGTCCAGGTACAACCACACGAATGCCAGCAGCGAGGTGAGCGGCAGCGAGGCGATGATCGCCGCGATCAATGAACTGCGCTTGGCCGTTTCCGAAACGGCCACGACCACCAGGGCGGTGATCAGGACCTTGACCACGTAGTGCGTCATGCGGGTGGGCGGGCGCTGCGAAAGCGCGCACGCAGGTCCGGACGGTGAAGGTCGAAGTCGAGAAACATGAATTGACGCTGCGGGTCGTGCACCGGCGCGTGCGTGCTCTCGTAAGGATGCTCGTCTGCCGTCAGCCCCTCGGGCACCAGCGCGTGTTTGCGCCGGGGGTCGAGCAGGATGATCTCCCCGGGCCGGTGTCGCGTCGCGCGCGTGTGCTCGTCCACCAGGCCGAGCCGGCCCGCGTGGGCCACGACGATCACGAAGTAGACGTACGGAAATCGGAAGAAGTCGTCGTGCAGGCCGACCGGCCCGCAGCCATGCACAGAGAAGCGATCGCGCGAGAATGCCTCCGGCGGCAGCGCGAGGCTCGCCGCCAGTTCGCGCCGCAGGTCGTCGATCAGCGCGAGCGACACGTGCGCATACAGTGCGTGCAGCTCGCGCGTCTCCTCGGCGATGAATTCGTCGGGGCACAGCTCGCGCGCCAACCGGTAGAGCGCCTCGAGTCGATCGAGCCCGTGCTCGATGTGCAGACCCGTGCGAACGAAGCCGGGGCGTGCCGGCTGCTCATGCACCGTGGCTATTCCTCGGGAATGAAGCGCAGTGCCACGCCGTTGTTGCAGTAGCGCAGTCCGGTCGGAGCCGGACCGTCCTCGAACACGTGTCCCTGGTGTCCGCCGCAGCGCGCGCAGTGGTATTCGGTGCGCACCGTGAACAGCTTGCGGTCGGACTTCGTCTCCAGCGCGCCGGGAATCGCCGTGAAGAAGCTGGGCCAGCCCGTACCGCTTTCGAACTTCATGTCCGAGGTGAACAGCGCTTGGCCGCAGCCCGCGCACACGTAACTGCCCGTGCGCTTCTCGTCGTTGAGCGGGCTGGTGCCCGCCCTCTCGGTGCCCTCGTGGCGTAACACCTTGTACTGTTCGGGCGTGAGCACGCTGCGCCACTCCCCGTCGGAACGCTCGATCCTGTCCATGTCGATTATCTCCTTCGCCTCACCGCCTACTGCGACCGGTTCGACTGCGCGTGCCGCGCCTTGAACGCGTCAATCTGCGCCGTGACCTCCGGCTTGCGGGCACGCATCTGCGTCTCGATGTCCGCGCTGAGCGCGTCCATGTAGCGCAGGATCTCGCCCATCAAGGGAAAGATCAGCATCTTCCAGTACTTCACGCTCGGACAGTAGCGGCCGTCCGGGCTGCAGGCGATGAAACGAAACGTGTCGGGGTAGCGGCTGGTGAATTCGATATCTTCACGCGGGAGGCGCTTCTGCGCCTCCTGCTGCAGCAGGCGCAGTTCGTTTTCGGATTCCTTCAACTCGTAGTCGAAGCGGTCGGTGAACGTGTAGTTGAACAGCACCATCTCACCCAGATACCAGTCCATCAGCATGCGCAGCTTCTGGCCGCCCTCGGAGGCGAAGTGGGTGGCGACGGTGTCAGCCTCCTCGCCGTCCAGCTCGCGCGCGGTGTAGGCAGTCCACGCCTGCGTCAGCCATACGCCGGAATCGTAGCGCTGTGCCATCAGTCCGTCGCCCAACTCCAGCAGCATCGCCTTGGAGGCGGCGTACTCGGGTGCATCGTCCCACCACTCGCCGCCGAGCCCCGCCTCGCGGCCCCATTCGAGCAGCAGCTTGCGCGCGCTGCGGACGGCCGACTGCTTGATCATCAGCTTGCCGCCGCCCAGGATCAACGCCTTGTCGTGGCTGTCCACCACGCGCGCCACGGCATCGGCCGCGTCGCCTGGGGAATCTTGCGCCGTCGCTTCTGCCGCCAACGCTTCGGCGGAGAAGATGCCGGCCATGCACAAGGCCGCCCACAGATGGAGAAGTCGCTTCATGTCGAGCCCGGTTTCGAGAACAGGGGCGATTCTACCCGGCGAGACGCACGTCTCGTTAACTGCCTCCGCCCTCCGCGCGCACGCGCTGGCGGGCAAGCATCGACTGGATGTGGGGCACGTACAGCAGGTCGGCGAGCTTGCGCACGAGATGATCCTCGTACACGTGCAGATTGTCGTCGGCGTGCGCAATGCGCCACAGCTGCTCGACCAGCTTCACGCGCTCGTCCATGGGCAGCGCGCGATTGATCTGGGCCACGGCGTCGTGATAGCTGGTCAGCCGGTTGACCGGTTGGCCCGCCCAGGCGAGCAGATCGTGCGCATGCGCGTGCGGTACGTCGAGCAGGTCGATGAGCGCCGCATGCGCGGCGGGCACCTCCTCGGGACTGACGTCGAAGTCCATGCGCGTGATCTCGAAGACCAGCGAGGCAATCGCCTGCTCCAGGCGTACGCGCCCCGCCTCGGCACTCTCGCCGGGCGTCGAAAAGAAAGACTTCAGGGTCCTGAGCATACGAAGTTCGATACCGGCGCGCGATCATGGTTCGACGATCGGGTCGAGAATGGGCCCGACCGCCCGCACGGTCAAGAGCCGGGCAGCTACAATTTGACCTATGGACAAAGTGTTCCCCCTGCCCCCCGTGGGCGCACACACCACTCGCGCCGGTTCCGCACGCGCGCAGGTAGCCGGCTGGCTGCTGCTGTGCTGCGCGCTGGTGTTCGCAATGGTCGTGGTCGGCGGCGTCACCCGCCTCACCCGTTCCGGCCTGTCGATCGTCGAGTGGGAGCCCCTGATCGGCGCCATTCCTCCGCTCAGCCAGGCCGACTGGGAACAGCTGTTCCAGGAATACCAGCGTACGCCGGAGTACCTCAAGGTCAACCGTGGCATGTCGCTGCAGGAGTTCAAGGGCATCTTCTGGTGGGAGTACTTCCACCGCCTGCTGGGACGGCTGATCGGCCTGGTCTTCCTGCTGCCCATGATCTGGTTCGTCGTGCGCCGGCAATTGGACGCGGCGCTCACGCCGCGGCTGATCGGCATCTTCCTGCTCGGCGCCCTGCAGGGCTTCGTGGGCTGGTGGATGGTCAGCAGCGGCCTGGTGGACGACCCGCGCGTGAGCCACGTGCGCCTGTCGATCCACCTGGGTCTCGCCTTCCTGATCTTCGCGGCGATGTTCTGGACCGCCCTCGACCTGCTGTCCAACGAGGTCCGCGAGCGCCTCGACCGCAGTCTCGCTCCGGTGGCCACCTTCGCCACCATCGTGAGCGTGCTCATCTTCGTGATGGTGCTGTCGGGAGGCCTCGTGGCCGGGACCCGCGCCGGCTACGCGTACAACACGTTTCCGCTCATGAACGGCCATGTGTTCCCGCCCGACTACTTCCTGCTCGCGCCCTGGTGGGACAACTTCCTGCACAACATGGCGACCGTGCAGTTCAATCACCGGCTCATTGCCTGGGCGCTGTTCTTGCTGATCCCCGTTTTGTGGTGGCGCGCATGGCGGGCGGGCGTACGCGGCCAGTTGCGGCTGCCGCTCGACCTGCTGATGCTGATGCTACTCGTGCAGGTGGGCCTGGGAATCGCCACCCTGCTGCAGGGCGTTCCGGTGGTACTCGGCACGGCTCACCAAGCCGGTGCACTGGTGTTGTTCGCGCTGGCGCTGTGGAGCGCGCACGTGCTGCGCCGGCGCGCCGCGATGGGGCCGGTTCGCCGGGTCTGAAGCGTCGCCCGCGTTGCGCAACGGCAGGCGGGAACCACCAAACTAGACAAGCAGCAGCGTAGAGGCGCCGATCGCCACGATGGCGGCGCCTGCCGTCAGGACTCGGCGCCGCAGAGCTGCCCCTCCCAGCACCACCACCATCCCGATCTTGACCACCGTGTTCGCCAGCGCCGCGACCACGATGGCCCGCGCTGCGAGATCGGCCTCGCCGATACGCGCGTAGTCCGCCATCGACAGGGTGATGGCATCGACGTCGGTGAGTCCGGCAAGACCGGCGACCAGCAGCAGCCCCTGGCCTTCGTAGTAGTGCCTGGCCAGCGCCACCAGCATCAGAACCACCGCGAAGAACGCGGTGAACTTCGCCGCCGATGAGAGGCTGAACGGGTTCGACAGGGGCACTGCGTCGCGACCGTGCGCGCCCTCGGCTTCACTGGCCCGCCGGCTGCGCAGATAGAACAGCACGGTCGCAACCATCGCGGCACCGCCCATCGCGAGCAGCGCGGGCCACAACCGGCCGATCAGCGCAGCATTGACCACCAGCACCTCGACGACGATGCGGGCGAACATCATTGCCCACGCGATGAGAATGCCGCAGGCGAACGCGTCGGCGCCCGCCGTGGCGCCACGGCTCTGCCGCGCGAAACTCAGGGTGACGGCAGTGGACGAGACCAGCCCGCCGGTCAGCCCGGTGACTGCGGCGCCCCGGTGGCTGCCCACCAGGCGCGTGGCCACGTATCCGATGAGGGACATGGTCGCAATCAGGATCGTGAGCAGCCACAGCTTGTAGGGATTGAGCGCCTCCCATGGATCGATGGTCCGATCCGGCAGCAGAGGCAGCACGATGAAGGTGGCGATCAGCAGGCGCAGACCGGCGTACAGATCGTCGCGCCCGATGCGGCCGACCAGACCGTGCAGCGGCTGCTTGTAAGCGAGCACCGCGGAAACGGCGATGGCGAGTCCCACGCCGATCTCCACGTAGCCGAACAGCACGGTCGCACCCAGAAGGAAGACCACCAGCGCAGCGGCCTCGGTGGTCAGGCCGATCGAATCGGGATGGATGCGTGCGTGGACCAGGTAGCCGGCGATCACCACGGCAGCCACGCTGCCCAAAGCGCCGGCGAAGATCAGATAGGTCTCGAACTCGACCGAGAGCCAGGCAGACATGGCACCGGCGGCGGCGATCAGGATGAAGGTCCGCAGGCCGCCGATCGAGCCGTGCCCGTCCTCGCGCTTGCGCTTCTCGCGGTCGATGCCGACGAGTGCGCCGATCAGCAGGGCAATGGCGAAGTCGCGTACGGTGAGCAGGTCGACGGAGAAGTCCATCTTCGCAGTGTGCCATCGCCGGGGCGAGGCACGCTCGTGCCGTCCTACTCGATGGTCGTCAGTTCGGGCTCGTTCTCGAGCTCATCGAGTGCGGGAATGTCGAGTGACACGCCGATCCTGCGCCACTCACGTACCTCTTCGCGCAACGCCGCGGCGGTCAATGGACTGCGTCCCAGCCACTGCGCATCCAGGCCGAGTCGGAATCCCTTTGCGTCGCAGCGCGCCCGGATGACCGGTATCGCCACGTCGGTACGGCTGCGATGGAACAGCACGGCCAGGCGCAGCGCCATGACCATGGCCAGGTCGAGGTTGCTGCTGATCTGGCCCTTCATCTTGTCCGTCGTGCCTCGATGCGCGAGAACCAGCAGCGACAGGTGCGCCTGCTCCATGCGCGAGAAGCCGGGCATGTCGGCGTGACTGAGGATGTAGGCCGAATGCTTATGATAGCCGGAGTGCGCCACCGAGAAGCCGATCTCGTGCAGGCGCGCTGCCCACGACAGCAGGTGCAGCGGGTAGTCCTGATCGGCGCGCAGGCCGCCGAAGAACTGGCGCAGCAACTCGAGCGCCAGGTGCTCGACGCGGCGCGCCTGGCGCATGTCCACGTGGTAGCGCTTGGCGAACTGGGCCACGGTGACGTCGCGCATGTCGTGGTCGTGGAATCGCCCGATCATGTCGTACAGCACACCCTGGCGCATTGCGCCGGTGGCGAGGATCATGCGCTCGATTCGCAACTCCTCGAATGCGGCGGACATGATGGCGAATCCTCCGGGCAGCGCCGCCACGCGGTCCGGCCGCAGACCCGGAAAATCCACCCGGTCGAGATCGGCGAACTTGAGGAGCGCGCTGCGCAGGCGATCCAGCCCGCCGGCAGTGATGCCGCCCGCGCTCCAGCCGTTCGCCTCGAGGATGTCGCCGATCGAACCCGCCGTGCCGGACGATCCCACCGCCTCCTTCCAGTGTCCGGACGAGAACTCGCGGCGGATGGTCTGCAACTCGAGGCGGGCGGCGGTTTCTGCCTGCTTGAAGTTGCTCTTGCTCAGGCGTCCCCCGGGAAAATAGCGCAGGCTGTGGGTGACGCACCCCATGTACAGGCTTTCCAGCTTCTGCGGGCGGTATCCGGCGCCGATGATGAATTCGGTGGAGCCGCCGCCGATGTCCATCACCATGCGCTTGGTGCCGTTGACCGGCAGGCTGTGCGATACGCCGAGATAGATGAGGCGCGCTTCTTCCTTGCCGGCCACCACCTCGATCGGGAAACCGAGCGCGGCCTCGGCCCGGGTCAGGAATTCTTGCGCGTTCTTGGCCACCCGCAGGGTATTGGTGCCGACCGCGCGCACCGCTTCCGGGCTCAGGCCGCGCAGCCGCTCGCCGAATCTCTGCAACGCCTCCAGGGCGCGCTGCTGCGAGGCTTCGTCCAGACGCTTGTCGGGTTGCAGCCCGGCGGCAAGACGCACCGGTTCGCGCAGCGAATCCAGCGGGTAGATCTGGTCATCGACGACGCGGGCAACCTGCAGGCGGAAGCTGTTCGAGCCGAGATCGACCGCGGCGAGGGTGGGAAAGCGGCTCATCGCCCCGAACGACGGGCGCGCGCGCGCCCGTCCCGCAACATTGCGCCGGACGGCGTGTGCGGCGCTGGTCGCACGCAGTCGGCCGAACCCACGTCAGGCCAGGATCTCGCGCTCGATCTCTTCCAAGGCAGTGTGGCGCACATCCTTGCCCTTGACCATGTAGATCACATACTCCGAGATGTTCTTGGCATGGTCGCCGATGCGTTCGAGCGCCTTGGCGATGAACAGGATCTCGATGGAGGCGGAAATGGTGCGCGGATCCTCCATCATGAACGTGATGAGCTG
>CAZNBS010000008.1:27467-30472 GCA_964570955.1 uncultured Burkholderiales bacterium
CGGAATTCCTCGTCCACGTGGCGGTCGGTGCGCACCACCTCGGCCGATCCGCTCACATCCAGCCGTGCGAAGCAGTCGAGCGACTTGCGCAGCATCTCGGTGGCGAGGGTGGCCATGCGGCGGATCTCGACGTAGCGCGGCTGCTGCACCCGATCCACGGAGTAGAACAGGGTGGCCATGCGGGCGATCTTCGCGGCCTCGTCGCCGATGCGCTCCAGGTCGGTGATGGTCTTGATCACCGCCATCACCAGGCGCAGGTCGGAGGCCGCCGGCTGACGCCGCGCGATGATCGTGCTGCAGTCCTCGTCGATGCCCACTTCCATGGCGTTGACCTTGTGATCATTGGCCACCACGGTCGCGCACAGCTCGACGTTGGCGTGGGTGAGCGCGTCCACCGCCATCGAGATCTGCTGCTCGACGAACCCGCCCATCTGCAGGACTCGCGAACGCAGGTTCTCCAGCTCGGCGTCGAACTGCTTCGAGGTGTGATCTGAGGACATTCCAGGCTCCTTGGCGCCGGCGGCCGCACAGGCCCTTGCATCGGCCGATGACGCAGTTTACTTCAGTAAATTGACGGTAGCGTGTCAGCGTGCGCCGGGCCGCGCAGGTGCGGCTCAGTCCGGTAGGCGAACGACCCCCGTCGAGGTACCCAGGAGCAAGACATCTGCCGGGCGCCGCGCGAAGATGCCGTTGGTCACCACCCCGGCGATCTGGTTGATGCGCCCCTCCAGTTCCACCGGATCACGAATGTCCAGCCCGTGCACGTCCAGGATCACGTTGCCGTAGTCGCTGACGAAGTTCTCCCGCAGGACGGGCCGCCCGCCCAGCGCCGCCATCTCGCGCGCCACGTGCGCGCGTGCCAGTGGGATGACCTCCAGGGGCAGCGGGAAGGCGCCCAGGACGTCCTTCTTCTTGGCCTGGTCGGCGATGCACACGAACTGCCGGGACATGGCGGCCACGATCTTCTCGCCCGTGAGGGCACCGCCGCCGCCCTTGATCATGTGCAGGCGCGGCGTGACCTCGTCAGCGCCGTCGACGTACACGGGAATGCCGTCCACCGCGTTCAGGTCGAGAACGGGGATTCCCACCCGTACCAGGCGCTCGGCGGAGGCGCGCGAACTGGAGACCGCGCCGGCGATGCGGCCGCGCCTGTCGCCCAGGCCGTCGATGAAGAAATTCACCGTCGAGCCGGTGCCTACTCCCACGATTGCGCCGTCGGGAACGTACGCCAGTGCGGCCAGCGCGGCCGCCCTTTTCATCTCGTCGCTCGTCATGATTCGTCCGCACAAACGAGGCGAGAGCATAGCACCGCCCGCTGGGAGCGCCCCGCGTGGATGCATGGAGATCGTGCGCGAACATGCGTGCTGCGCCACGCCCGCTTCGCAACCGTTGGCCGCAACCTGATGTCGGACAAGCTGCGCACGGCGAGCGGCTGTGCTCGGCGATCAAGATCGTCGGGGTGGAGCCGATAGATCGCACGTGAAGACGCGCTGGCGGACAGCCGATCGGCGCATCCGCCTGCTGCAGGTGGACGGGTCGCACGCCATCGCAGGCGCCGGCGCGCAACCAGCACCTGCGACCCCGTGCAGCATCACCGCGCGGACGTGGGACGGTTTGGGGCATCAGGCTTCGGGCGGATCGCAGCGCGCGTTCGCGCTTCCTCTCGCGGTGCGACCCTCTCACGTCGACGCGTGCGGCACCCCGGCTTACCGATTCTTTCTCGACGCACAGGACACGCAGCAAGGCCGTGGAACTATGGGAAAATCCGGCAGTCGTGTAGAGGGTGCGCCGCGCGGCGCGATCGGGGGAGGACTGATTCGGTGATCGCTGCAGCCTGGCGAAAGCTCGCAGTCGTGCTGAGCGCGACGGCCACGCTCGTGTGCGCCGATGCCGTGCGCGCCGACGCCGACGATGACTTCCTCGCCGCGCGCGACGCCTTTTTGCGCGCGCAATATGAGCGCGTGGACACACTTGCACCGAAGCTGGCCGGCCATCCGCTCGAGGCCTATGTGCGCTACTGGCAGCTGAGCGGCCGGATCGCACAGCGTAACCAGGCCGAGGTGCGCGCCTTCCTCCACGACCAGGGTGATTCGCTGCTGGGGCAGCGGCTGCGCAACGACTGGGTGAAGCTGCTCGCGCGGGAGGGTGACTGGGAGGCCTTCGAGCGCGAGTCGGCCACGCTCGACGACGAAGACGTCGAGCTGCGCTGCTACCGGCTCCAGGCGCGCCTGGCACGCGACGAGGACATCGCCGCCGCGGCGCATCCCCTCTGGCTGCAGGGCACCGCCCAACCCGAGAGCTGCGCCCCGGTGTTCGACGCGCTGCTGCGCAACGGGCGCCTCGGCGAGGCCGACGTGTGGCAGCGTATTCGCCTGGCGCTCGGCGCAGGCAACGTGACCCTGGCCAAGTCGCTCGCCACGCACCTGCCGGCGCGATCGCGTCCCGACGGCAAACTGCTGGACGCAATCGTGCGCAAGCCGCAGCAGTACCTGGGCGCGAAGTCGCTGCCGCTCAAGACACGCGCACAGCGCGAACTGGCCGTGTTCGCCGTGATGCGACTGGCGCAGACGCTGCCTGCGGTCGCGGCCACGCGGCTCGAGCGCATGGAGAATGCACTTCCCGCGGAGGACCGCGCCTACGCCTGGGGCCAGGTGGCAACCGCCGGTGCCCTGCGCCATCGGCCGGAGACGCTGGAGTGGTACAAGCGCGCCGATGATCGCCAACTCACGGATCGCCAGCTCGGCTGGAAGGCGCGCAGCGCCATGCGGGTCGGTGCGTGGCCGACCGTCGAGGACGCCATCGGCGCCATGAGCGAGGCGGAGCGGCAGGTGACGGTGTGGCGCTACTGGCTTGCCCGCGCGTACCGGGCCCAGGGCCGGGAGGCCGAGGCCAATGCCCTGCTCGCGCCGCTGTCACTCGTGCACAACTTCTACGGGCGGCTCGCCGCGGAAGAACTGGGTGATGCGCTGTCGGAGACACCCACGGCCTACAGCCCGACGGCGGAC
>CAZNBS010000008.1:30482-33516 GCA_964570955.1 uncultured Burkholderiales bacterium
GGTCGAGAAGCTCTCGGGCATTCAGCGCGCGCTGCATTTCTACCGACTCGGACTGCGAACGGAGGGGGCGCTCGAGTGGGGCTGGAGCACGCGCGAGTTCGACGATCACCAGTTGCTGGCCGCGGCAGTGGTCGCCAACCGCGCCGGTTGGTACGACCGCGCGATCGATGCGGCGGAACGCACTCAGACCCTGCACGATTTCACCCTGCGCTACCCCATGCCGCATCGCGACGTGGTCGCGACCTACACGCGCCAGCTGGATCTGGAGGAAGCGTGGGTCTACGGCCTGATGCGGCAGGAAAGCCGCTTCATCGCCGACGCGCGCTCGAGCGCGGGCGCGCAGGGTCTGATGCAGCTCATGCCCGCCACGGCGCGGCACGTGGCCAAGCGCATGGGGATGGGGAATTTCGACCGGCGCGCGGTGATTGCCGTGGACACCAACATCAGCCTCGGCACCTACTATCTGCGTGACCTCATGGACAGCCTGGGCCATGCGGTGCTCGCCACGGCCGGCTACAACGCCGGTCCTGGCCGCGCGCGGCAGTGGCGGTCGAACGCGCCGCTCGAGGGCGCGATCTACGCCGAGAACATCCCGTTCAACGAGACGCGCGACTACGTGCGCAAGGTGATGAGCAACACGATGTACTATTCGCGCCTGCTGAGCAGGAACGTGCTGACGCTCAAGCAGCGTCTGGGCACGATCGAAGCCCGGCCGGGCAACGACGAGTAGGCTTTTCGCCATTTCCAACGCACCCAGACTTTCCTCGACCATGATCATCCGTTCCGTTCTCGTCATCGGCGGATCCGGCTTCATCGGCCGCCACGTGGTGCGGCAGCTCGTCGCACGCGGTCTGCAGGTGCGCGTGCCGACGCGCCGCCGGGACCGCGCGAAGGAGCTGATCCTGCTGCCCACGGTGGACGTCGTGCAGGCCGACATCCATGACGACAAGACGCTGCACCGGCTGGTCGCGTCCTGCGATGCCGTGATCAATTTGGTGGGCATCCTGCACGGCGACTTCGAGCGCGCACACGTCGAACTTCCGCGACGCATCGTGGCAGCCTGCGATAAACACGGCGTGCGCAGGCTGGTGCACTTGAGCGCACTGAAGGCGGCAGCCGACGCGCCCAGTGCCTATCTACGCTCCAAGTCCGAGGGCGAGAACGTGATCCGCCTGGCACGCGCGCGCATCGACGCGACGATCTTCCGGCCCTCGGTGGTGTTCGGACCGGACGACCGCTTCCTCAACCTGTTCGCCACGCTCGCGCGCCGCCTTCCGGTGCTCGCGCTCGCCTCCCCGGACGCGCGTTTCCAGCCGGTGTACGTGAACGACGTGGCACAGGCCATTACCGCGTCGCTGGACGACGTGCGCACCTTCGGCCAGACCTACGAGCTGTGCGGACCGCGCGTCTACAGCATGCGCCAGCTGGTCGAGTACGTCATGCACACACTCGGTGTCCGGCGCATCGTGATCGGCCTGGGACCGACCCTGTCGATGATGCAGGCATCCGTCCTGGAGCGACTTCCGGGTCGCCTGATGACGCGCGACAACGTGCTCTCGATGCGCGTACCCAATACCTGCGATGCACCGTTTCCCTCCTTGTTCGGGATCGAGCCGACCCCGCTGGAAGCGGTCGCGCCCATGTACATCGGTGGCGTGACACCGCGCGCGCGCTACCGCTGGTTCCGTTTCCGCGCGCGGCGCTAAAGGGCGGGGACATGTCGCACTACACGCTGGTCATCGGCAACAAGAACTACTCCTCCTGGTCGCTGCGCCCCTGGCTGTTGATGCGCCACGCCGGTATCGCCTTCACGGAGGTTCGCATCCCGCTGTACACGCCCGAGTCGAAGCAGCAGATCCTGCAGCACTCTCCGTCCGGCAGAGTTCCTTGTCTGCTCGACGGCGGGCTCGCCATCTGGGATTCGCTGGCCATCGCGGAGTATCTGGCCGAGCGCCATCCCGAGTTGCGGCTTTGGCCCTCGGACGCGGCGCAGCGCGCGCACGCGCGCTCGATCAGCGCCGAGATGCACTCGGGATTCGCCAACCTGCGCAGCGCGATGAGCATGAACTGCCGCGGCCGCTTTCCCAACCACGGCCGCAGCGTCGAGGTGGCGGGCGAGATCGACCGCATCGAGCGCATCTGGGACGAGTGCCGCGCGCGGCACGCGCACGCGGGGCCCTTCCTGTTCGGCGGGTTCGGCATCGCGGACACGATGTACGCGCCGGTGGTGCTGCGCTTCCGCACCTACGAGGTGCAGCTCGGTCCCGTGGGCCGCGGCTACGCGGACGCCATTCTCGCGTTGCCGGCGATGCAGCAGTGGTTGAAGGAGGCCGAGGCGGAAACCGAGGTGATCGCGGCCCTCGAGCCGCGGCCGGACTGAGGGGCCGCGGGCAGCCATCGATGGAGATCTATCGCGTCGGCGGATCGGTGCGCGACGAGCTGCTCGGCCTGCCGGTGAAGGACCACGACTACGTCGTGGTCGGCAGCGATCCCGAGGAGATGGTGCGGCTCGGGTACCGGCCCGTGGGCAAGGACTTTCCCGTCTTTCTGCACCCGGAGACGAACGAGGAATACGCACTGGCCCGCACCGAGCGCAAGACCGGCCGCGGGTACAAGGGATTCGCCGTGTACGCGGCGCGGGAGGTCACTCTGGAGCAGGACCTGGCGCGTCGCGACCTCACCATCAACGCCATCGCGCGCGCGCAGGACGGTGGCCTGATCGATCCGTTCGGCGGCGAGCGCGACCTGCGCCTGGGCGTGTTGCGCCACGTCTCGCCTGCCTTCGGCGAGGACCCGGTCAGGATCCTGCGGCTGGCGCGCTTCGCCGCCCGCTTCGCCTTCGAGATCGCGCCCGAGACCCTGGCGCTGATGCGCACCATGGTGGTCGGCGGCGAGGTCGATCACCTGGTGCCCGAGCGCGCGTGGCAGGAGCTCTCCCGGGGCCTTTCGGAGCAGCGTCCGTCCCTGATGATCGAGGCGCTGCGCGCCAGCGGCGCCCAGGCGCGGGTGCTGCCCCACGTGGACGCGCGGTTCG
>CAZNBS010000008.1:33526-39334 GCA_964570955.1 uncultured Burkholderiales bacterium
TGGGGCACCTGGTCGCCGAGCTCGTGTTGGCCGAGACGCGGCGCGCGCTGGCCGAGGCCGCACCGCAGGAATTCGTGCGTACGCTGCGCGCCTGCGGAGCGCTGGCGCGTGTGCTGCCCGAAGTGGACGCGCTGTTCGGCGTGCCGCAGCCACCGCAGTTTCATCCGGAGATCGACACCGGCCTGCACACGCTTCTGGTTCTGGACTATGCGGCGTCACGGCGCTTCTCACTGCCCGTGCGCTTCGCCGCGCTCACGCACGATCTGGGCAAGGGGACCACCCCGCGCGAGCAGTGGCCGCGTCACATCGGGCATGAGGAGCGCGGCGTGGAACTGATTCGCGCCATGTGCGAGCGGCTGCGCGTGCCCAACGATTGCCGCGACCTGGCGCTGCTGGCCGCACGGCACCACGGTCAGGTGCACCGCGCGGAGGAACTGCGCGCAGCGACCGTGGTGAGGTTGTTCGAGCATACCGACGCCGTGCGCCGGCCGGAGCGCTTCGAGGAACTGTTGCAGGCATGCGCCAGCGACTTCCATGGACGACCGGGCTTCGAGTCGCTTGCCTACGCGCCGGCTGCGTTGCTGCGCACGGCGCTCGCGGCCGCGCGCGGCGTGGACGCGGCATCGATTGCGCGCGCGCAGGGCGAGCCCTCGAAGATTGCGCAAGCGGTGCACGCGGCGCGTGTCCAGGCGGTCGCGGCTACGCTGGGCGGTGCCGAGTCCGGCCGCGAGGACGGCGGGCCCGGCGCAGCCTAGCTTCGCGCTCGGCGGATGCAGCCGGCGGTCGATCAGTGCAGCAGAAAGACGATCAGACTGGCAAGGGCGGACAACACCAGCGAGGACGCGAACGGAAAGTTGTACTCGCGCCCGCGCAGAACGAAGTTGACATCCCCGGGCAGCCGGCCAAGTCCGATCTTGCGCAACAGCGGCGTGAGCCCACCGATCAGCGCAAGCGCGAGCAGCATCGCGAGAAACCACTTCGTCACGCAGGTCGCTCCATGCGAAGGACTATAGCATCGGGGGCGCCGGAACACGTGCCCTGCGCTGCGACCGCCCTGCTAGAATCCCGCGCTTTCGTGCGCAGGAGGCAGCCTTGATCGATCTGTACACCTGGACCACGCCCAACGGCCGCAAGGTCTCCATCATGCTCGAGGAAACCGGCCTGCCCTATCGCGTGCATCCGGTGGACATCAACCACGGGGAGCAGTTCAGGCCGGAGTTCCTGGCCATCAATCCGAACAACCGCATCCCGGCCATCGTCGACGAGACGGGACCGGACGGCGCGCCGTTCAAGCTGTTCGAGTCGGGCGCCATTCTCCTGTATCTCGCCTACAAGACCGGCCGCTTCCTGCCGCGCGACCCCGTGCGCCAGTTCCAGTCGATCCAGTGGCTGATGTTCCAAATGGGAGGCGTCGGGCCGATGTTCGGCCAGGCGCATCACTTCCTGCGCGCGACCAAGGAGCCAGTACCGTATGGAATCGAGCGCTACACGAAGGAGACGCGGCGGCTCTATGGCGTCCTGGACGGCCACCTGCGAGACCACGAGTACCTTGCCGACGAGTATTCGGTCGCCGACATTGCGACCTATCCCTGGATCGCCAGGCACGACTGGCACAAGGTCGACCTGAGCGAGTTCCCGGCCGTCAAGACGTGGTACGAGCGCATCGGCGCACGCCCGGCCGTGCAGCGCGGCATGAAGGTGCCCGAACCGAAGCAGTAGCGATGCACCCCGGCTTGCGCCGGGACGAGGACCTGGCGCCATCCCGCCGAAATCCCGTCTGGCGCACTAAAGAGGGCGTTGCACCTGCCGATTTGCATGGATCGACCGGTGAATTCGTCCCGGCGCGGCGCCCACGGCATGAGCGACTCCTCCCCCCCAGAAAAGATCGGCAAGTACCCAGTGGTCCGGGAACTGGGCCGCGGTGCGACCAGCGTCGTCTACCTGGCACGCGACCCCTTCGCCAACCGCGACGTGGCGATCAAGGTCGTGCGCAGCGAGGCCCCGGGCGACACCGACCTTCAGCGGCGCTTCCGCCGCGTGTTCCTGAACGAGGCGGCCCTGGTGGGCAAGCTGTTCCATCCGCACATCCTGGGCATCTATGACGCGGTGAGCGACGACGATCTGTCGTACATCGTGATGGAGTACATCGACGGCCACACCCTCGAGCAGTACTGCGACGTGCGCAACCTGCTCCCGGTGAACAAGGTAGTCGAGATCCTCTTCAAGTGCAGCCTCGCGCTCGCGTTCGCACAGCGCCACGGCGTCATCCACTGCGACATCAAGCCGGCAAACGTGCTGGTGAGCGGCGAGACCGACATCAAGATCTCGGACTTCGGCGCGGCACAGTACGAGCAGGCCGAGCACACCCACCTCAAGGGGGTGGGCTCACCGGCCTACATGTCTCCCGAACAGGTGCAGGACAAGGAGCTGGACTTCCGCACCGACATCTACTCGCTCGGCGTGCTGATGTACCAGATGCTCACCGGCAAGCTGCCCTTCCGCGCCTCCAGCAAGGCGAGCCTGCTCTACCAGGTGATCAACATCCCGGCCATCCCGCCGAGCACCTTCCGCCGCGACATTCCCCCCGAGCTCGACCGGGTCGTGCTGCGCTGCCTGGAAAAAGACATCGACGCGCGCTACGCAAGCTGGGGCGATTTCTCGCGCGAGCTCACTCACTCCTACCGAACCCTCGAAGTGCCGAGCGAGAACGTGTCGGACACCGAGAAGTTCAACACCATGCGCAGCCTGTCCTTCTTCAAGGACGTGCGCGACCAGGAGCTGTGGGAAGCGGTACACATCACGCAGTGGCGCAAGTTCCTGGCCGACCAGAGCGTCATCCGCGAGGGCGACACGGGCGACAGCTTCTTCATCATCACCGCAGGGGAGGCGAAGGTCACCAAGACCGGGCGCCTGCTCAACATCCTGCGCGCCGGCGACTGCTTCGGCGAGATGCTCTACTTCAGCGAGACCGTCACGCGGCGCACGACCACCATCAGTTCGCTCTCGCCGCTGACGCTGATCGAGATCAGGGCCGCGGATCTCGGCAAGTCGTCCGATACGCTGCAGAAGGAGATCAACAAGGCCTTCCTGCGCATCCTCATCGACCGTCTGACCTGGGCCAACAACCGCCTCTCGGCGGCGTGACGCTCAGGGCACGAGGACCAGCGCGCCGCGCACCTCGCCGCGGCGCAACCGGCTCAGCGCGTGGCTCGCGGCGCTCAACGGCAGCGTCTCGGTCTCGGTGCGCACGGGCACGCGCGGCGCCAGCGCGAGGAATTCCTCGGCATCGCGCCGCGTGAGGTTGGCGACCGAACGCACGCACCGCTCGCCCCACAGGAGATCGTAGGAGAAGGACGGGATCGGGCTCATGTGGATGCCGGCGCAGACCACGCGGCCGCCCTTGTCCACGCTGCCCAGCGCTGCCGGCACCAGCGCACCGACCGGCGCGAAGATCAGTGCCGCGTCGAGCAGATCCGGAGCAGGCTGGGTGGAATCGCCCGCCCACGTGGCGCCGAGCTCGCGCGCGAAGCGCTGCGCGGCCTCGTCGCCCGGCCGCGCGAACGCATAGACCTCGCGACCCTGATAGCGCGCAACCTGCGCGACGATGTGCGCCGCCGCGCCGAACCCGTAGATGCCCAACCGGCGCGCCTCGCCCGCCATGCGCAGCGCGCGGTAGCCGATCAGGCCCGCGCACAGCAAGGGTGCGGCCTCGACGTCGCCGTAGGCCTCCGGGATCGGAAAGCTGTAGCGTGAATCGGCGAGGACGTATTGCGCGTATCCGCCGGGCAGGTGGTAGCCCGTGAAGCGGGCGGCCTCGCACAGGTTTTCCTCGCCGCGCAGGCAGTACCGGCAGTTTCCGCACGTGAAGCCAAGCCAGGGGACGCCCACGCGCTGTCCCTCGAGCAGGTGCTCGACGTTCGCGCCTCGCGCCACCACCGTGCCGACGATCTCGTGTCCGGGCACCAGCGGATAGCAGCCCTGCGTGAGATCGCCGTCGACCACGTGCAGGTCGGTGCGGCATACGGCGCACGCGTGCACCTGCACCAACACCTGGCCGGCGCCGGGTTCCGGCACCGCCAGCACACACGGCTCGAGCGTGCCGCCCGGCCGGTCGAGCTGCATGGCGTGCATGGTGCCGGGTCGCTGCATCGTGTGGAAGCGCAGGCAAGTGGAAGGATCGCCGCATCGTCTAGAATACGCGCTTCGCGTCCGGACGCCCCGATGGAAGCCTTTCTCGTCTCGACCGCACTGGTCACGGCCGCCGAGATGGGCGACAAGACGCAGTTGCTGTCCTTCGTGCTTGCCGCCACGCTGCGCAAGCCGGTGGCGATTCTTCTCGGCATTCTCGTCGCCACGATCGCCAATCATGCGCTCGCAGCGGGGACGGGCTACCTGATCTCGGGATGGATGTCCGCGGACGCCATGGCCTGGATCGCCGGCAGTTCCTTCATTGCCTTCGGCGCCTGGGCGCTCAAGCCGGACAGCTTCGCCGGAAAACCCAGGATCCTGCAGGCGGGCGCGTTCGCGACGGCCTGCCTGGCCTTCTTCGTGGCAGAGATGGCGGACAAGACCCAGTTCGCCACGATCGCGCTCGCCGGCCGCTACCACGCGGTGGTCTCGGTGGTACTGGGAACCACCGTGGGGATGATGATCGCCAACCTCCCCGCGGTGTGGCTCGGTGAGAAGCTCGCGCAGCGTCTGCCCATGCGTGCGCTGCGGATTGCTGCGGCGGTGCTGTTCGTCGCCATGGGCGCCGCGACGCTGGCGGGACCGATCGGACGGCTGCTGTGAGCGATAAGGCGGCGCCGACCCGCTGCCCGGCATGCGGCCAGGACAACCGCTGCGGGATGAACGCTGCCGGCGAGTGCTGGTGCGCGACCGGGTTTGCACCACGAATGCCGCTTGCGCTGCGCGCCGACGCGGCGTGCTACTGCCGCGACTGCCTGCGCCGGCTGATCGAGTCGCTGCCCCCGGACGAGCGCAGCGCCTGAGCGCTACTTGACCAGCAGGACCGGCTGCGTCGCGAGGTGGATCACCTTGCTGGCAACCGAACCGAGCAGCACGTTGCCAAGGGCGCCCATGCCGCGCGTGCCCATCGCGATCAGGTCGCAGCCCTGGTCGGTCGCGTACCCCGTCAACGTGGCGGCGACGTCACCCACGGCCACCCGTGCGTGGAACGGTACGCCGGAATCCTGCAGGGCCTCGCGCGCACGCTTCAGCGCCTTCTCCCCTTCCTCCTCGTAGTACTCGCGCAGCTGGTCGGCGGAGATGAACATCTTCACCGCACCAGACGCGACCGGCAGTTGCACGTTGACCACGTGCACCTCGGGCGGCTCGCGATACCAGTCGCGGCGGTCGATCACCTGGCGCAATGCGCGCAGCGCGTTGTCGGAACCGTCGAAGGGAACGAGGATCTTCATGTCGACGCCTTTCAGGACCGGGCAGGATTCATTTCAGGACCGAGCGGGCGAGCTTGCCGATCTCGGAGGGGTTGCGCGTGACCTTGATGCCGCACTCCTCCATCACCTTCAGCTTGGCATCGGCGGTGCCTTCTCCGCCGGAGATGATGGCGCCCGCATGGCCCATGCGCTTGCCGGGAGGGGCGGTGACACCTGCAATGAAGCCGACCACCGGTTTCTTCATGTTGTCCCTGATCCAGCGTGCACACGTCTCCTCGTCGTTGCCGCCGATCTCGCCCACCATGATCACCGCCTCGGTGTCCGGATCCTCGTTGAACATCTTCATCACGTCGATGTGCTTGAGGCCGTTCACCGGGTCGCCGCCGATGCCCACCGCCGTCGACTGGCC
>CAZNBS010000009.1:0-3414 GCA_964570955.1 uncultured Burkholderiales bacterium
CGTGTCTCGATCGGTTTGATGTGGCTGGTCATTCATTGCCCTCCTTGTCCAGCGGTCCCGCGCCCACGGTGTGCATCCATTCCGCCCCGGCCGGGCCTTTCCATCCCTCAACGACGTGGTGAAGTGACATCGCGTGCTTGCCCTTTGCCTCAGCCCTCATGCTGCCCGTCCTCGCGTTCTGTGTGTCCGGCGTCGGCCAGTTGCCCCCAGAGGGTGCGGAAGGCGTGGCTGGCTTGGGCGGGCACGACGCCGTTGCCGGTGATGCGGAGCTGAGCGGTTCGAGAGAGGTCCAGCCGGGGGTCCAGCCCATGAGCCAGCAGACGAACTTCGGGTTGAGTTGCCGGCGCGAGGTCGGGGCGCTCGGCGAGGATTCGCTGCCATGCGTCACGGTCTCCGGGTCCGGGTGGGAAGGCTGGAAGTAGATCGCCTGATTGTCGAGGATGTCCATCCTGCTTTTGCCGTCGTTCCTCGTCAGCGCCTCTTCCGAATAGCCGCCTTTCACCGACCGGGCCGCTGGCGTCGCCCAGTGTTCCGCCGTCGCTTGCAGGTCGCCCCCGCCGCTCTCCGTCCGGCCCAATTCCTGCTTCCGTTCCGCGCTCTCCCCGCCGCCCGTAATCGACCTCGGTGTGGGCCACATCGCCGTCGCCCCCGTGAGGCTGTCCGTCGCCCCCGGGTGGTTCCCCGCGCTCTCGCTGTCCTCTGATCGCGGCGTCGGCCAGTTCTGTGCCAATCCCGTCAGGCTCAGTCGCTCTCGGCCCTTCTCCCCGCCATCCCGCGTGTACTCCCCGTCCTCCTTCGCTCTCGCGGTGGGCCAGGATGAAGAGCCGTTCCCGCTGGTGGGGGGCGCCGACTTCCGCCGCCGTGAAGAGGCCTTCCGCGACCCTGTAGCCAAGGCGTTCGAGGTCTGGGCGAACAACGTCCCAGTATCCGAGCCGAAGGTGTCCAGCCACATTTTCGAAGAAGCACCAACCTGGCTCGCACTCAGCGATGATTCGCGCGATTGACGGCCAGAGGTGCCGCGGGTCATTGACTCCGAGCCGCTTCCCAGCAACGGAAAACGGCTGGCAGGGGTATCCCCCAATGATCCCATCCACCTTGCCGCGCCATCCGCGAGCATCGAAGGCGTGAAGGTCGCCCCAAATCGGCGCGTCATCCAGGGCACCGTCCGCAATACGCGCAGCCAGGACTTCGCAGGCAGTGGTTTCGTGTTCCAGGTATAGGACGCTGCGAGCGCATCCGCCCAGAGCGTCATGCACTCCGAGGTCGAGACCTCCTGCGCCGGAACAGAGGCTAAGGACCCGCTGGGGACGTAGTACCAGGTCATTCACACATACCCTCCAGTCAGTGCGGACAAGGCAACCCGTGGAATCGGTGGAATGTTGGCCTTGTCCGCACTGAGCGAAGGGGGAAGGTTGCCCCTCCCCCGGTGGTTGGCTATGGGGCTATTCGTCCCACTCTTCGTCCCGCTTGGCGCGGGTGGTGCGTGCCCCCGCCGCTACGGGCTCAGGCTTCGATGCCTTCTTCGCGCGGGCGGGCTTGACCGACGTGATCTTCGGCCAACCGGTTTGCACGCCTTCCTTGTCGCGCGGGCACTCGACCATCCCGCGCGCTTCGATGCCTTGCCATTCGTCCGGCGCGACCTTGAAGCGGCCCGACATGTCGAACCCGAGCGCGGTCATGACCTCGAACAGCTTCGAGCGTTCGTTGAGGTAGCCGTCCTCCAGGTACGCTTGCGGGAGGCTGATGTACTGGCGAAGGGTTGTTCCTTCGGGGGCGTTGCCGCTGGTCAGTTCCCATGTGATGAAGAACCGGGTGACCGTGTCCGGGTCATCGTCCTTGGCCTTGAACTTGTTTGGTTCGACGGTCGGCTCGCTCACGTCCTGCACGATCATGTCGTACAGATCGTCATCGAGTTCCGGCCATTCGCCCCCGGTGCTGACCTCTGCGGTCTTCGTGTACTGATCCCAACTCATGTGGGTACCCTTTCCGGCGCTGGTCGCCACCCTTTTTGTATTGCCCCAGACCGAAGCCTGTTAGAGCCTATTCGGGAAACTCCGGCGGTTTGTTCTCAAGCTGGCAGCGGGTCCAGAACCCGCAGAATCGTTGTGAGCACCACCAGCCGTTCGGGTTCGGCGGAAACACCGCCGCATCGATGCCGCGTTCAACATCGGCCAGCAGCCCACTGAACCAATCGATTGCTTTCCGGTCGCGGCCTGTCTCCACGATCTCTTCGTAGCGGCGCGTGCCGGTGTCGATGACCCGGGCGAACTCGAACGCGATGGGTTCATTGATGAGGTAGGCGTAGGCAGACGGTTGGAGGTCGCTATCAGCAGCCTGCTGCCCCATCCGCTTGTTCCCCGTCTTCACGTCGCCAACGATGCTGTCGGTCGTCACGTAATCGATGAACCCCATGAAGTCCCTGCCCGCCGGCAGTTCGCGGTGCAATTCCAGCTGCACGTACGCGGGCTGGATGCGCGGTGCGTGGTGGAGCATGTGGACTTCCGTTAGTGCGATGGTGCTATCGAGTCCCCGCGCCTGGTTCTGGCCGTTCCAGTCGATCTCTGACGGCCCGCCTTCCTGGTCTACCGCTTTGCGGAATGCGTCTTCGGCAACTTCGAGGACATCGTTCGTCGGCAGGTCGGTCTGGCTATTGACCTTCTGCGTCAGGTTGTGGGCAGCGGCCTTGTCTACACTCCCGCCCTTGATCAGCGCGACACCGGGACGGCGGCGCAACTGTTCGAGGTAGGAGTAGGCCCACTGCCGGGGGCAGCGTAGGTAGGTGGAGACGCTGGAAAACGACAGGTGATCGATGTCCTTCGGGCTGCGTGGCTTCCGCTTGCTGTGACCGTCCGGCAGATTCATCTCAGGAAGTCCCCTTTCGTCGTGAAGCGCATCGTCGGGATGTTCGCGATGCCGCCCCGGTTCTTTGTGTGGTGCCAGCTCGTCTGGTGCTTCCTGCCGCGCAACTCCTCGATGGCCTCATTGCTGTTGCCAAACGTCCGAGTGACGCCGCAACCGCGACACACCCCATCGCTGTACGGCCCCTCGTTCGGGGCAATCGTCCAGCGGTGGGTGTGGGTCACGGGGCACCTTCGACAGCTTCATGTGTCGCCTCGAAGATGTCCGGCTTGCACGGGTAGAACTCACCCGCAACACCCTTGATGACCCAATCGCCGAAGTGAACTTCCATCACGCCTTCCGGTGTTGGAATAAGCCCCATCACGGGCCCGAACATGGCGGGGTTGCCCCTGTCGTCCTCGACACCCTTCAGCCACTCGTTTAGTTCCTCAATGGCGTTAGGGGTGTATTGCATCGCCTCGATAACTACAGGCTTCTTGCGGAATCGTTGTGGTGTGCTCACTCCGGTACTCCAATCCAGCGCAACAGCCGCGCCGTGGTGTAGGCCAGCACGGG
>CAZNBS010000009.1:3514-5237 GCA_964570955.1 uncultured Burkholderiales bacterium
CACCATTTGCAGGTCTCGGGTTCGTAGTCGTCTCTAGGCATTGCCAATGTGCTCCTTGAGGACTTTGCGGATGTACTGGATAAGGGACATCTCATCGCGTTTGGCTCGTCGCTGCAATTCCCGTTTTTCAGACCGGAACAACCACAGCGCGACGTATTCACTCTCTTCCTGTGGCATCGGTCCAGGTGTGTGGCTCATCGCCAGTCCTCCTCGCGCATGTCCTGCTCGTCCAGCGACACCCCATGTTCCGCCCATGGCCGCGCTGCCTTGTCTACTTCGTCCAGGATCACGGACTGCATGGCGATCCGGTGCGCCGACAGCAGCGACATGTAGCCGTACCGCTGGGCGTATCGCACCATCTCCATCGCCAGTTCAACCTCGGCGCACGTCCGGTCGATAACGTCGGTGGTCATCGTTCTGCCTCCGGGTTCCAACCTGCCTTCATGCGATCGAGGAATGCCAGGTCGCTCCGCAGGTCTTCGAGCGCGTTTTTGTACTGGTGCGATTCGAGCCGCGCGATGGCGTGAACAAGTGCCTGCCGTCCGTACCCGAACCCGTAAGCGTAGTTCGGCATCGGTCGCAGGGGGGACTCTTCGCCCCCCTCTGCGCCGCCATCAGCCAGCGACTCGGAGAGAGGTATTTCCGGTGTCGCGTTGGTGGTGTCCATCTGTGTTATCCTTTGAGTGGTTGTTTCACTGGGCTGGTGGGCCGGGACTGTTCCCGGCCCGTTGGCTGTCCGGGGCAAGGGCTCATGGGCGCAACCCCGCGAGCCGCCGGCGGATGGCACGCGCATCGCGCGGATGCCGCAAGCGGAAGAAGAGGTCGGTCAGCCACGCGCGACGCGACGTAACAGACCCGCTCTGTGAACTGCTTACCGGAGTATTCGCATGCGTCAAACCGACTATATCAGTTAAGTTAGCTCGTTCGCTGTTCATGGCATTGCGCTAGAAACTCTAGCACCCCCTGTCAATCAGCTCGCGGATCACGTCCACCATCGTCACCTTGCGGGCGGGGGTGGAACGCTCCTCGGCGGCCTTAGCCAGACGGGCGTAAAGCTCCTGGTGCAACACGATCGATATGGCCTTGCGACCATCTTTGCGGGTGAGGGTTTCTGTCGCCATGACAGGAACACTAGCGGAATTCTAATAACCTGTCAATGCCCTACTAGTGACATTCTCGTTATGTGGTGCTAGGCTGTCCGCCCTATGGCGGGGGATCGTTTGGCGCTTGGGGACTACGTACGCGATGCGCGAGAAGCGAAGCGTATGTCGCAACGCGAACTGGCTTCCCGCATCGGCCGGAGCCGCCCGTGGGTAACGCAGCTCGAACGTGGCACCGATGGCGTTTCGCTGGAGACCCAGGTCCTCCAGGCCATCGCCGATGCGCTCGACACGCCGCCTGCCATCTTGTTTAGGCTGGCTGGCGCGACGCTTCCCGATGCTGCGGTCGGAGAGGTTCAGTGGCTGGCCGAGCAGTTAGACAAGGAACACCTGGTGCTGCTCGTTGAGCTAGGACATTCGCTACTTCGAGTGCAACTTCGTCGGCCTCAAACGGCAAAGCGGTGAGCCGCCCGCCCTTGACCTCGAACGTTGGCCGGTCGCTCTCGACCATGACGATGTACACCGGCATACCGCAGACTTACCCCCTCGGTGGTTAGCGCGTTTTACACCCCGGCATGATCGCCGGTCAACTGATTTGTGTGTCGTGCATTACCGGGAGGGGT
>CAZNBS010000009.1:5337-39006 GCA_964570955.1 uncultured Burkholderiales bacterium
TGTACATCCTCGGGCGGCACTTTGGAGTTTCGCCCGATTTCTCCAATCACGGGCGGGGCTTGGTCGGCCCGCAAGGAACTCGGCGAAGTGACTGCCGAAGCCAAGCCCCGCGTCGTGGGTTGCGTCCCCTCCCATTGAGCCGCAACCGCCATCGTCAGGACCGCCAGCGCGGGCAACCATGCCAGGGCGCGGACGGCCTTACGAACTATGCGCCACCCCCGCGCATCGCCATCAGGCGCGGCAAGAGGCCAGCAACGACCATGCGCGCACCAGCAACGGCTGTGGCGACCACCCATGCGCCCCAATTGCCCGGAATGTCGCCGTCAGTACGAACGAACTCGCCGCCAACAAACACGACGAACGTGATGGCCGCGAACTGCAGCTCCGGCTTCCACTTGAATACGTAGTCACTCATGCAGTTCGTACCTCGCGTGATTCCATCTGGATGGCGGCGGTAACGAGCTTATCCGCCAGGTCACGAGCCTCTGCTGGTGTCATGCGCTTGGGGCCGGTGAACAGCAAGTTCCAGCCGTCGTTGGAAACGACGTAGAGTTTGTAGGGCTTGGCTATGAGTCTTGCTGGCTTCATTCCATGTCTCCTTTGATGGTCGCCCCGGTGATCGTTATGACACGGGACGCGGCGGTTGGCTCAGCCTGTTCGAGCGCGTGGACCCGTCCTACCAGGTCGTTGTCCCTGATGAGTGGGAGCGGTTTACCTTGCGGGTCGGTATAGGCTCCCTGTCCCCCGTTGATGGCGAGGTTCAGCAGCGGGCGGAACTGTGCCGCCAGCGCCGCATCGACCCGTTGATTGACCAGCGCTTCGATTTCCTCTTTGGTCATCTCGTCTCCTTCCAGCGCCGCCATGAACGGCTCCCAGAATGCGGCCCCGGGGTCGCTCTTCCCCTGAGCCTTGCCCTGCACGGTGTCCTCGTGCCCTGCCATCCCGCTCCACGTCCAATCGTTCACGGGGTACACCCGCGTCAACGGGAACCCGTATCGCTTTGCCATCTCCCGCGCGAACACCACGCACGCCTGGATGGTTGTCCGTTCGATGGGCTGGCCGTGGTTCGATTGCGCCACTTCCACGGAAATGACATGTTCGTCCGAGGGGTGCGAGGACCAGGCGGGAATGTAACCGTCCGGCATCACTTCCACGATGCGGTTTGGCCCGATGCCGTACGACGCCATGCCCCCATAGTCCGGGAATAGCGTCTGGTTCGCCTTGTTGTTCGGGCTGCGTTCCCAGTTGATGAACGCGCCCAGCTCCGTGTTGCCGTCGTACCACTGACCCCCACGGGTCGAGTGCCAGAGGATGCCGTTGATGGGCTGCGTGCGAGGCCGGTACTTCCACGTATGCGGCTTCACCTGTGACCAGATGGAATCGCGAACAATGGTCATGCGAGCGCCCTGTAGTTGAGTAGCCAGTTACGGAATGTCTCGTTACAGAGCACCATGTCGCACCGCTTTTCGCGCAACAGGTTCACAGCGGCGGCGGGAGCCATGCCATCGAGCACAAGCGCCAGACCTGCGACAAGGCCGGAGCGGTTCAACCCTGCCTGACAATGCACAAGCGTCTTGCCCTTTGCCCGGTACTCATTGACGGTCTCCGCCACCTCGAACAACTGCCGAAGATCGGGCATTGCGCCAGCGTCTAACATTCTCACTTCAACGCGGTGTGTGTTTGGCCCTAAGCGATACTTCTCCCACGGGTAAAGCGAAACGACGTACTCAAAGTCTTCAGGCAAAGGAGCGCCATCATGGCAACCCCCTTGCCAGAGGTTTCCTTCAACGTGCGAAATAAGCGGAACCGAAAAGAAGCCGTCTAGCCCAGCCTCCTGAGCCGCGCGAGCATACCCCTCAATGTGATGTGTCTGAAAATCTGTGTTGCTCACCTATCGCACCCCCGGCCATGCGGGCCTTACCGCCGTGTCGCCAACGTAGGCAATGGCGAACAGCGGCAGCGCCGCCAGCACAAGAAACGCGCCGCACCACAACGCCGCCGCAATCCACCCGTTCATGCGAACACCTTTGGCATTTCTCTCATCCGTTTCTCAACTCTTGCCCAAATGCGCTGCTTCATCTCAGCGTCCTCCTCGTACTCCGTGACCGAAATCGCCACGTCGTACCGGCCTATCTCGTTCAATTGTATCCCCGCGCGGATGGCTGTGTTCTCGTCGTCAAGATCGAGCAGGAACGGGACGCCATATCCCTTCTTCTTCCACGTGACAAAGTAGGCTTTCACTTGACCCGCCGTATCGCGGCCGGTGGTGCGCCGTCGTGTAGCCGCTCGTGCTGTTCCATCAGAGCCTGTACCGCCTTCGTCCAGTCCGCTACCGAACGGTCGATCACTACCGCCAACTCTTCCAGCCGCTTGTCTGGCGTCGTCTCCCCTACCCGGAACCAACAGAACAGCTTACCGAGCATCGAGCATCTCCCTGATGGCGACGGTGTTCTTATCCAACGACGCCACGACGCGCTCCACCAGGTCCACCATGAGCGCGAGGTTGGCCGCGTCCTGGGCCTGCTGGCGATCCTGGAGCACGTTGGCGCGCTTCCACAGCGCGGTGAGGCCGAGGGTCATGCCGCCGATGATCGGGGAGACATACTCGACGGGGACATCAGCCATGAACAATGGCTGCATCATGCTTGCCCCCATGTCCTGAACTCCTTACTCTCCTGCGGCATCCTCGGACCTCCTGATGTTCGAGGGTGTTGTGGGGGCCGGGAAGTGTTTAGCGCACTCCCGGCCCTCGGGCTTTGATCGGCGCGGTAGGATCTGGAGCGTGGCTGCCTACATCCTCACGCTGATTCTTGCTGCGTTTGCGGCCTTTGGCGCTCCCGTCCAGCCGGTCTTTATAAACATCCAGCATTGGGACACCGGGGCGCTTGCGGGTGGTGGCTGTCGCGAGCCGGAACGGGTTGAGTGTGAGATAGTCGTGGATGAAATGCGCTTCGCTATGCGCCCCCCTCATGAACAGGCCAACATTATCGCGCACGAGGTGGGGCATGTTCTCGGCTTGGAACATGCGAGCTGCAACCCCATCCCAAACGCCATGGGGTGCGGCGATTCCAGTTGGGTAACGGACTTCGACCGCGCCAAGTACCGCGCACTCGTCACCCCGTCCCATCGTGCCGTTGTGTCCATATCTCGCGATTAGCATCAGATGCTCACCACGTCGGCCTGGTCGATGACGTGCAGGGTGAGAGTGTGGGCGAGTGCGGAAGCTATGTCGTCGGCGACGCGAACCGCGATGCGAGTAGAAGCGGCGACGGGGATGGGGTAGGGCAACTCAATTTTGTAGGTGCCCCACTGCGATCCAATAGTATGTAGTCGAGCAATGGTCTTGGCTTCGCCGACGCTTGTCTCGGAACCGGCTCCGCCGGTACCGATGTCAATCTGGATATAGTCCAAAGAACTGTCATCCGCTGGCTTCACGTCGATTCCCACGATGTACAGCGCGTTACCGCTGGCCGATCGCATCTCTGTCCATGAGCCATAGGTGTTGGCGCTGGCAGAGCTTGAGACGGAAGTGCCAATGGACGGCCCTGCCGGGATGAGGTAGTAACCACCACCTGAAGTTTTCAATCCGCCGCCTCCAAGGTCTACAGTAACTCCATTGATGCGTGCCCGTAGTTTCTCATCCGTGTGGTTGTACCAGACCATGCCGTCTTGCAAGATGGTCGTTGGGTCTGCTGTCATGAACTTGAGGTAGAGCGGCCCCTGATCAATGTGAAAAAAGCCACGCTCACCGGCGTCGTCACCACTATCAGCGATAACCACACCGGCTTGAATTATTGGGGTGGTCACATCTGGAGCCAACGCCACGAGTTTGGAATAAACGCTCCCGGTAACGGGTGCATACGTCTGAACATTTGAGATGTTGGATGACGACGCCTCTGCCGTAGCTGCTATTTCAACAAATGCACCGGGCGCATATGCATACCCCTGCAAGTACGATTGCGGGAAGGTGGTACTAGGAGCGGCAGTTAGGGCATTGAGAAATCGAACCGCTTTTTGAGATGCACCATCAGCTTCAATCTGCATCCCCTGTGTGTCCCACCGTATAGGCACACCGTCGAACTGGATGTATCCGCTATGGATGTACCGGTCCATCCCCCCCGAGTAGAGCGGGTTCACCTTCGCGGACAGTTCCGCAATCTGCCGCTCCAGGTCGCCAATTCGCGCTTCAAGGTCGAGTTCCTGCTGCGTGGTCATTCGGCAAACTCCCACTCAACGATCAGATCCCCGGTAACTACCGGGCTGTTGGTCGTCGTGCCCCCACGGGCCAGCGCTATGGACGGGTAAAAAGCCCTGGCCTCGATGCCCCCACTCGGCATGTTCAACCACTGCCACCCATTGCTACTCCGCGCCGGCAGCGCCACCGTCTTTTCAGCGTTCATGTGATCGCGGTAGACGATGCTCACCGTCACCGTTTCGGTAGACGTGCAACTCTTCGTCTCGAACCCCACCCGGACGATCTTCTTCCGCTTCTCCGGGTAGCGCCGCAGCTCTGTCCCATAGAACGTGCCGCTGGCCGCGTAGGCGTAGTTCGTGTCATCGGGGAACCGATTCGTCCGCCCTTCGAGGAACCACGCCACGTCGGTCCCTGAGCCGAAGTACACCGTGGGGTTGGCCTGTCCGCCCCTGGTGCCCGCATACGCCACAATCTTCGACTCGGTGTCGGTCAGAGTGATGATGGGGTAGTAGCTCAGCAGGTTCCCGTGCGGGTCTCCCGGCTGCCGTGGCCGCACCGCACAGATGTACGTCTCGCCCGTGATGGTGTTGTAAATCGGCCAGTAGTCCCACATCTCGCTACCGTCGCTCTTGCCAAGCCGTCCCTGTACCGGGCTCGTGTTCGTGCGGAATACCTCTGGCCCCACGCTCACCGACTGCAAGTCCTTGATGACGCGCACAGAGCGCCCCAGCGGGCATATCACCGCCGGCCCCAGCAAGTCCCACGAGCGAAGACCGAAACAGTTAGTCGGAGCGCTCAGTTGGTTGTCGATGGAATCAATCAGGGGGCGGAACCGCTGCCCGTCGCTATCGAGGTAGTACGGGCCGTTGCTGGTCCCGATGATCCAGAACCGGCCATCCAGCGCAAACCCGGTGAAGATGACCGCCTCGCCGGACAACGTGGCCCGGGTGCTCCATGACGACGCGTCCATGGTCACCGTGCCAGTCATCACGTTCTGGCGGGCGATGTTCATCCCCGACGCCCCGCGCCCGAGGCCCGCGACCTGCCCCGCCGCGTTGTCCGAACCGGCCAGGCCGAAGATGCGATTCTTGATGCTCTCGTTATTGGCGCTGGACGTAAACCCGCCCGTGGCTGGCAGCGCCGTGATGACCTGGTAGATCGTGTTATCGAACCCGACGCTCATCTCTTCGGTGACGTTGGCGGATTTCGTGTAGAACAAGTCGGTCACCGCCTCCGCAAAGGGCGCACCCGCACCGGCCATCGTGCCGTCCATCACCTGCGTACGGTCGCTCAGCTTGATTGATGCCAGCTTCGTGCCACGCCCCACGACCAACTGGTCTACCGCGTTGATCCCGTTGCTGAACGCGAACGCGTTGACCGTCGCCGGGGTGCCTACAGACCCACCGCCCGCAGCGTCGGCCCCGTCACAGTCGATCGTCGTGACCAGCGGGCCAAGTCTGAGTTCCCCCCGCCATCGGCTATCCGTGTTGTCGCTGTACGAGCACGACAGCACGCCTTCGAGGGATTCCGTGCCGTAGCCGATGTCCTCGTAGCCATTCAGCGCGGGGGTGTCCAGCCGCCAGCGAGCGATGGGCATCTATGGCATCCTCCGCGCGCCTGCCGCCAGGGGAGCGCCCAGCATGTTGAACCCGCCCTGCGATTGCGTCGGGATGTACATGAGCTGGCTCGCCTCTTTCTCGAACCGCACCCGCCAGTTCGCCGCACGTACCCAGTCCGCCGACTTCGTATCGCCAGCAGCCCGCGCCTCGAACAGCTTCCAGATGGCCCCGCACGCCACGGCCACTTCCGGCGCGTCGGTCTCGTCGGTGTCCGCCGCGCCGCTGATCAGCCGCGTGGTATCGAACGCCGGGTAGCCCCGCTTCGTGGCCAGGATGTACTGCCCACCCTTGCTCTTGCCGCCGCTCTTGAGCGCCAGCGTGCCGCCCTGCTCCCACTCGTACAGGTGCTTCCCCAGTGGCGTGCGCGGGTAGTTGTCCCGGCGCACCGTGTCGTCAACCGAACCCCGCAGCCCGTACAACTCCCCGATGTAGGCCGTCGCGTCCGCATCCATGTTCACCCGCATCGACAGGCTCTTGGCCGACGCGCCGACCGTCCACGTCGCCGTCATCTCCTCCCAGCTACTCCCGCCCGTGTGGTACGAGCTCGACGCCACCACCGCGCCATCCTCAAGGATTTCCACCTCGAGGCTCGAAGCCGTCGCCGTCCAACCAACGAGCACGGCGGTAATGGCCTCTCCGCGCAACGTGTCGCCCGTGACGCCGCTTTCCAGTAGCGGGATGGTCTGTGTCACCGTCGCGTCCGTGGTGGACCGCACAAGGGCAAAGCTGTACTTGTTGTTCCGCCAGGTCTGGGTCGTGCTTCTCCCGGTGCCCGCTGCCCCGTTTGCCACCGTCCACCAGTCCGGCTCGTGGTCACCGCTGCTGTTGATGGTGTTGTAGTCGCGAAGGTACCTGTCCCGCGTCAACACCGGCGAGTGATTCTCGTACACACCGATGATGTCGGAGGGTGCCTGTATCCACGACATATCGCCTACCCAGAAACGGTCAACGCCCTGGATGCCGAACACTTCCACCTCGTACCGCCGCTGCAACCGCTGGACAATCTCGTTGATGGCCCGGCGGATGATGCGCGGGTCGTGGGCGAGCAGGTAGACGTTTTCGCCCGTGGTGGTCGTGTCGGCGTAGTTGGCCCCACTGTGGACAAATTGCCCGGTGGACGGCACCCACGAATCGCACAGCCGGATACGGTCGGCGTCGGTCGCGGTGTCAGGACGCCATACCCACCGTTGCGCGTACTTTGCTTCGCTGTTGCCGCCAAAGGCCAGCGTACCCGCCGTCACGCTGCCCGTGGCAAGCGCCGTCACCGCTGCATATTCGCCCACTGCGTCGTCACCTGGGAGCAGTGCGATCATGCGCTGGACGATGCTGGCTATGGTGGTCATCGGCCTTATTCTACCTTTCCGTTACACCAGAAGCTGGAATGCGGCGTTGCGCCCAGTCGCCGGTACTGTGTACGTGATGTCGAGAGTGGCTTCCGCGGTGCCTGCGTCCTCGTAGTCCTCGGCAGACCAGTAGCTGGGGCCGGTTCCGGCGTTATCATCGCCAACGAACGCCATGGCATTACCGCTTGCCCATCCGGCGCGGTCGATGATTTCCTGCACGATGGATGTGATCGTGATGACCTTCGAGCCGGCCCCAGCCGGGTCAGGATCGGCGGAGGCAGTTGTTTTCGTGGCTGCGGATGGCAAGTTGCCGGGGGCGGCGAACGCAGCCGCGTTGTCCTCGTCTACGCCGTAGAGCGTGGTGTCGGGAGTGCCACTAATATCCGTGATGTTCAGCGTGAGCGTGGCACTATCGATGGTTGCCCCCTGCGGGATGGTCACATTCAGGAAGCGAAGAAATGCAAGGACTGTTAGACCCTGAAATCCCGCCGCCAGGAATGTCGGGTCTAGCGCCCCATCGGCCTCGTATCCGTCGTCCGCAGTGTCGGTGATCTTGACCTGTAGAGTTGCCATTACGCGGCCACCAGCGATGCCCCAGCGGACATCGGGAGCCACAAACAGTCGAACTCAATCGTCCCGTCCGTGATGTCCGCAGTCGCTACCGTAGCGATGATGTTTGCGCTCACAAGGACAGGCCCGAGGGCCGCAGGCAGGGACTCGGCCCCCACTGCTGGCGTGGCGTCCACCCACACATCTCCGCTATCGATGTCTGTTGCCGTGGTTGCGGCAATCATCGCCGTCGTGTTCCCGGTTACGCCCAGTTGCAGTGTCCCGCCACCTGCGCTCACCAGGTCCTCCGTGCAGAACGGCGCAAGCGATACAACCAGCACCCGCCCGGTCACGGTGAACAGTGAGATGGTGGGTTGGTCAAGTTCGCCAAGATTGTTCGCGCCCGTCAGGGCCAGCGTCTTGCGCGTCAGCGTCGGCGCTGCGCTGGCGTTCTGGAGCGTCAGCAGGTCGGTCCCTATCCCGTACAGCCCACTCATGCGAATCGCCCCCTTGCCGCGCAATCAACAATCAGGTTCGCCGTGCCCGCGTCTGTCTTGGCCTGGATGCTCGATATGCCGCCCGGCCCCACCGTTACCGCTTCCTGCCACGCCATCCCCGAGGGGATTTCGTGGTACACGGTGCTCCGGTTGATGGCGATCATGCTGTCGAGCGTGGTGCTCGAATCGAGGGCGGCGCTCCACTCCCATCGCGTCCAGTACAGTTCCTGTTTACCGATGCCGAAGTTGGTCAGCGTGTCGCCCGTGTCGAACAGCCGTGCGGTGATCCAGTCGGTCGGCACCGTCCACGTCACTGACCCGTCCACGGCCATCGATGCGCCGCCGCTCGCTGTCCCGTCCGTGTCCGAGATGTCCGCCCAGGTGTTGTTGCTCTTGCGGTACTTCACGGTGATGACGCTGGCCGTGCCGTTGGCTGCGTCAATGTCAATCTCGACACCTGCAAACGGGACATGGGAGCCGACGTAGAGGAAGTCCCCCTGCGCGGCTGTCCCGATGCTCGACAGCGTGACGCTGGTAGACGTGCTCCCGTCCTGCGCTTCAACGCTGTAGTCGGTTGGCTCAGTTACCAGCAGATCAGCCGTCTTCAGGACGGTCAGCCACGGGTTTTTCAGCCACTGCACCACAACGGCGGTCGCGAAGTTGCGCGGTACCAGGTCGATGTGCTTTGTACCCAGCGGCAGCACAATCCGCGCTGCCGTGCTCGTAAGTGCGGTCCCGCCCCCGGCGGTCGATGCGGCCCGAACTTCTCCGTACGGGCCTGCGATGGTTTCGGTAGCCATTTGTAGCCTCCTTAGCTAACACTTTCGTCCGGCTAGAGGTTGTCTGCGGTTGCCCCTTTTGCTTTCAGGTCGCGCGCTTTGGCTTTCGCCATCTGGTACAGGGGCGGCGGCTTCAGGTCCGCAACCTGCGTTGCGTCCATCAGCCGCTCGTGCTGGTATTCCAATTCAGCCCCCGCCTCCTGCGCGTTCTTCCAGTCGCGTGAGTAGTCCCGTTCGGTCCCCGGGGTACTGGCCCACCCGACGCTGTTCACCCTGTACACACTCTCCCGGTACCCCAGCCACGGGCAGTTGGGGCAGGGGTGGTTCTCCGTATCGAAGGCCACCCGCTGGTCCCATCTGTTCCCGCAATCGGGGCAGCGGAAGGTGTACGTGGGCACCTAGCCGCCCGTCTGCCCGACGCCAAGTTCGAGCACGTCGAGGTTGGCGAAGTAGCTGGGGCCGGTGGTCGTGGCCGCAATCTGGGTGTACAGGCAGTACCCGTTCCCAATTCGCGGCGGGCGAAGCGGTTCCCATTCGCCCTCAAGGACGTACGCGCCCATCGCGATCGGCTGACCGGCGGACCAGTGAACCCTGGTCGTGGTCGCCAGTTCCGCCGTTACCGTCACCGCACCCGCCGCCTGCACGCGTGCAGTGGACACCGCGACGCCGGAACCCGCCTCCGCGTTGAGCGGAAGCAGGACGAACGCAGTACCCGCCGATGATGCGGTGGCTACGGACTTCGTGGCGTACTCGAACAGTGTGCCGGTGCCGAGGTTGGTGGTGATCTTCTGGTAGACCGGGATAACCACCTTCCCGGAGCCCGGGTCCACACAGTATTCCGCCGCCGTGTCTGTGATTGCCACGTCGCCAACGAGCGGAGCGGAAATGGTGCCCGCCCTCACCTGGTAGCCGAGGCCGTCAAGGATGCACTTCGCGAAGAAGTCGATAACGACCATCGCGCCGGATTTGTCGAAGAGACCGCCGCGGGTCGAACCGGAGGTCGCGCCCTGGTTGGCGGTTCCAACGGTGCCGAAATCGATGGTAGGCATTTGCAATTACTCCTTTGGTTTCCAGCCGTTCCCCACGGCCTCTTGCATTTCGGCCCGGGCTTCCGCCTTGTAGCCGTTTGATTCAGTGATGGCCTCCCGTACCGAAGAAGGCATGACAAACTCGCCGCCGAACTTCCGGGGCGAAGCCGTCTGATACACGCTCTGTCGCTTCGCCTGCTGCCCACAGCGGCACGTAACCGTCTCGGTTGATACGGAGGTCAACCGTTCCACTACGTGCCCCTGAATGCAGCGGAAGTCGTACAGCGGCATCAGGGAATCGCCAGCCCGTTCGGCCCGGTACAGAACACGTATTCCACGTTCCCAGTCCGGGAGTTCGTGCCTTCCCGCGCCTGCGTGAACCACCAGGGCGTCAACAGGTCGCCACCCTGGCACGACCCGCTGCCGACGTTGTTGCCGTTGATGAACACCGCAACAATGTCGTTCTGCATCACGAACTCGGTGCGGAAGATGGTCCCGCCTACCGCCGTGAAAACGTTCTCGGCATTGGCGACCGGGCCACCATCGTCAATCTCCGAAATGATGTCCCACTCGGCGTTGTCATCGGTGTCGAGAACCAGGACACAGAAATCGTCAGCCGTGCCCGTGGGCGTGGCTTTCGTCGCCACTGCCCCCGCGTCCCCTGTCGCATCTGTCAGCCCGACCTCGAACTTGATCCCGGTGGCTATCGAAGAAACGGACTGTGCCGACTCGAAATAGATGCCGTTGTCACCCTTCCAGTGCAGCCCATAGCCCTGGCCCGCATAGCCGTTGTCATCGGTGCCGGTGGTCATGACGAGTTGCGACCCGGCGACCGTGTTCGCCGCCGACGTGCCGTTGGTTTTCGCTGCCGCGTACTCGTCCGCGATCAGGTCGCCCAGGAAGTTATCCCAGAGGGTTGTGTACCCCGGGTGGTACAAGAGCATCATGTTTCGCACGGCAGCGGATGCGTTGGCCGCACGCCGGAAGGAACGAATGAAGTTCCTCGGAAGATAGTCAATGTCACTCATGAGGCTTTCCCTCTCTGCGGCCCTATCGCGTCCGCACCAGCGACTACAGCGGTTCCCACAACGGCCCGAACAGGTATTCATCCCGTTTCAGGCCGAGCTTCTTCCGCCTCTCTTCGGCAAAGGTCAGCGGGTTTACCCAACCCGTGTCCTCGGCCCTCACGTCGTTCCATGGCAGCGGGTTCGCTACTTCTGGAACCTCATAGGTCTGCGCCATCTCCCGGATCGCGAGCATGTCGTCCAGGCCCACGTAGAGCGGCGTACTGCGGCGGAACCGGGCCAGCAGGTGGTATTCCTTCACCCCTGCGTCACCCTCCACCTGTGCGGTCTCAGTGGGCTTGTCGTACGGCCCGTCCACCTGGAGCGACCCGACGACGTATTCCCACCCACGCTTCTCCAGCCACCCGCACCACCGCTTGAAGTTCTCGCGAACGACTCCCTCAAACTCGTGGCGCTCGTTGGTGTCCGGTTGGGTTCCTGCCAGCCGCGCGGGGACATCGAAATGCCCTTCGCGCCAATCGCCTTCCGGGGCAGCGTGGAGCGGCACCTTCAGCGACGTGGCTCCCGCCTGTCGCCCGTAGGCCACCCTTCGCCGTACTTCCCCGGAGAAGCTGTTAGTCGGCATCGATGAAATCGCTCCCGCTGAACTCGGCCCCCGCATCCTTGCGAGGTCGGCCCGGGCCACGACGCACTACGCCCGTCAGTTCGGGATCAACATCCGTCTGCTTCCCGGCAGCGAACTTGTTCACCGCCTTTTGCAGCTTCTCGTTGACCTCGCCAACCATCGCCCGCATAACCCGCAACACGTTCGGGTCAACGGACGCCAGCATCTGGGCGTGGGCAATCTCCTCAAGCTCGGCAAGCAGCGCGTCCGCATCGAACGGTGCAAGCATCGTGTCGATGCGCTTCTGCAACTGCCGCCGGCGCTTGCGGGCCTGATCGCGAATCTCGGGCCGGTCGCTGTTCTCGATGTCCAGCTCCGTGTCCGCGATCTGCTCCTGGCACCACAGGATTTCGTCCTCCCGGTTGTCGCCCATGGAACGGACCAGCTTGCCCACTGCTTCCGGCGTCAGCTTGGAGCCGAGGAAGATGTGCCCCTTTCGCTCCTCCTTGCGCCGGAACTCTGGTGCGCCAGTGCCGTACCGGGAGCGCATCGCCGGGTCCTCGATGTCGGGTATGCCACCGTTGGGGTTGATAACCAGCGCGTCCCGGATGGTTGCCCCATCAGGCCGCAGGTAGTACGCCCACGTGCCGGTCACCCCGCCCGGAGGCATGCGAATCTGGTCAATCGCGTCCAGTACGCTTGTCTCCCGGGCGCGCTGTCCGCGCTTGGAACGTGGCTTGTCTTCAGTGGCTACCGACATGGTTCCTCCTCGTTAGGCACCCTTCGCCCAGACGCCGTGGTCATCGCGCGTCTCGATGACGCCCCAGATGGCCGAGATGGCGACCTGTTCGGAAAGGTTCTGGATGTCATCGAAGCGCCGCGTGCGAGGCCGCATCCGCATCGCCATAGCCAGCGCGTCACGCTGATAAATGGCGTTGTCGTGGCCTGCCGCATTGGTGCCTTCGACGTTGGTGCTGACCCAGCAGGTCAGGCCGTAGATGTCGCCAAACGTGCCACGGATGATGTTGGCCCCGCCGCCCCGGTTGAAGTCCGAGGATGCGTAACGATCAACACCAAGTAGCCCGTTCTTGGTCGCCGGGGACATCGCGAAGTAGCGCCCGTCCATAGGGGCGTTCGCGTCGTCCAGGTACTGCACGCCACGCCGCACGTCGTCATCCGTCAGGTCGATGGCGAGCGTCCCGACCGCGTTGCCGAAGTTGTCCGGCAGTGCGGCCAGCGTGTCGTCGATCGACGTGTCGAGCGCGTAGGCCGCAGCCTTCGTGTACCACTTGTTCTGGTCCACGATGGACAGCGACTTTTCGAACTCTTCCAGCTCGAACGCCGAGTACATGTGCTGGTTGATGGTCAGCGTGATGGCGGACTCGGCGGTCACGTCGTACGTGATGTCGTTGGCGCTGTTGCCTTCCGACTTGGTACGCGCAGCGCCCGAGTTGGGAACGGTGATCTGGCCCCAACGGATGGTGGTGCCGACCCGCGCCTCATCGGTGTAGCGCGTCGAAACAGTACCGCTAAAACCGAGGTTGGCTTCGCGGAACTCGATCACATCCTTGGACGTGATCGCCGGGTTATTGACGGATCCAGTAGTACTAGTGATGCTTGTGGACATCCGACACCCTCCTTGGTATCGTGTAGAATGCAGGGAGGAGTTAATCCATGCCCTGTATTGATTGCGGAAACGAAGTCTGGAGAGAGCCGTTCTGCCGGAAGTGCTACTCCAAAATCGCCATGCGTAAATGGCGGACAGGAACAGCCACTTTGGCCCCGAAGCCCACTGCCGAAGAAAGATTCTTGAGCAAGGTACAAGTCGGTGGTAACGACTGTTGGACTTGGACTGGTCGTCTGGAAGACGGATACGGGCAGTTTCACTTCCAAAACAGAACCGTTCGCGCGCACCGTTGGGCCTACGAGCATTGGGTGAATCCAATTCCTGACGGAATGCAGATCGACCACATTTGCCGGAAGCCCTCCTGTGTCAATCCTGAACACCTTCGCCTTGCCACACCAAAGGCCAACTCGGCTTATCGATCTGCGCAGGTAACTGAGTGCCCGCACGGACATCCCTATGACGACGCGAACACACTCGTATCGAGCGGTAGGCGTCACTGTCGAACGTGCATGCGAGCGCGAGCCAAGGCTCACAACCGAAAGGTCTTTGCCATCCCGGACTCCGTGATTGAGAACAAGGCCAAAACCCATTGCCCTGCCGGGCACCCCTACGACTCCGAGCACATGCGGGTGTACAGCGGCAAACGTCACTGCAGGACTTGTGCGACCGAAGCTCAAAGAAGATACCGAGCTAAACAACGTTCTCAACCTTCCTGAGAAACTCCATCTTTGGGTGAGCGAAGATGCAGGCCAGGACGCACTTTTCACAGATGAGCCGGTTGCCGATTGGCGTTGGAATGATGAGCCCCTGTTTCCCGATTTCACACAGGTAACAGGAATCCATCACCGCTTCCGTCGTGCCGCCTCTGCTTCCCATGCGTCGGTCCGCAACTTCTCCCGTTTTTCCTTCGGCATTGACATCCATTGGCTTGTCGGCATCGCCTCGATCTCAGCAAGAGTCATGCGAGCCGGTACGCCATTTCCACCAACACCAGTCGTCGGGCCAGGTCGCGCAGCACGCGCGGCAGTCTCCTGCCTCTTCGCGGCCACCGTCCCGGCTTTCTTTGCTTGTTCTTCGCGCTCTTTCAGCGCCGCCGCCGACAGCTTTGGCCCCTCGGTTTCGAGGACCATCTGCCGGATGTAGTCGAGTTGGGACTCGAACACGATGCGCGGGTCACCCGAGTTACGCGCACGCTCCATCTGGCGCACCAGCTCTACCGATGGCTTCCACGATGGGGCCACCTTCTGCTGATACGAATCCATCAGGCCGATTCGCGCTTCGTACTCCTGGGTGCTCACAGCAGCGGCAAGCGGACCAGCAACGGCATTGACCGCCTGTGGGTTCACAAGCGACAGCACTTCGGCGGCGGTCTTGCCCTCCTCTACCTGCTTCACGGCCCACGCAACGATGTTGCCGATGCCACGAGCAGCAGTCTGGCCAAGTACCTTTTCCGCCTCAGAGACACGAGCCTTGTAGCCCTGTGCCTCTTGCTCTGCCTTCCACTCCGCTTCGCGTTCTGCGATGGCTGCCTGTACGCGCTTCTCAACCTCTTCCGGGTCAAGTCGCTCGTCGTCCGTTTCCGCCTCTTCTGTGCCCTCGGTTTCCGGCGATTCGTTGAGAACCTGGTCCGTTTCCAGTGCGTCAAGCTCTGGTGCCTCGGTTTCGACCTGCGCGGTTTCCGTTGGCTCAAGGACTGCGGTGTCCTGTTCTGCCATCTGAGCCTCCACGGCATTCCGGACACGCAAAAAGCCGCCACACGTCCAACGACGCTGGCGGCTCTCTAGTGAGTCGCGGTTATTGCCTTACGGGTGCAGTGTAACAGAAATGCAGGAACGTCAAGTAGTGCCCGACAACTCCATGCCACAACCCCGCTGCGGGCAACGTACGCGCTCGTACGGCGTGCCAGGCGGCAACATGCCCCAGGGCTTCCCGCACCATCGGCACCGGACCAGCACCAGCAGCGGGCGCTCCACCTGTAGCGCGGCGGGCGTCATGGCGCTACCCTACGTGGGATGAATCGCGAACCCGTCCCCTGGTGGGCCTGGGCGCTCTTTGTTCTCACGGGCATTGCCTGGTACGGGATGTTCTTCCTCCCGTTCGTCTGGGCACCGCTGTTGATCATCCCCGCCGGGGTAGTCGGGTTTGCCATCTGGCGCTCCTTCGACGCCACGTTCACCCGCAAGCGACGCAAGTAACTCATCGCAACGTCCCCGCCGCAATCAGCTCGCCGGTGTCTTCCTTGCCCGGCTCCCAGTATCCCCATTGCACCAGCAGCCGCGCCAGTTCGGGATTCGAGTCCCGCAACGCCGCTCGAACCTTGCTCGACACGTCCACGTAGTCTTTCTGCAACTGGCCCATGACGACGTTGGTCAATGACCGCGCCTCCAATGGTGCGAATCCCTTGGCCTGGACGCGCTGGTAAACCTCTTGCTGGATGTCACCCCAGAACTTGTCCGCATCCGTGCCCTCAGTCCAATCGAACCCATTAGCCTTGGCCCAATACTGCGTCACGCGGTCGCTCACGTCCCAATACTGCGACTCCACGATCTTCTTCACATCGGCCCGGTACTGGTCCACAACTGGCGTCAACCCCGGCGACGCGTACGAGTTGATGGCTGCTTGCACATCCGCCGGCTGCTGCGCCACCCACGCGTCCACCTGCTGCCAGTCGATGTCCTGGCCGTTGGGCGCGACTGCCTTTTCGATCTCCTTGAAGTAGGCGTCGATCGGGTCGGTCGAAACGCCGTCGTCCTTCATGCCCGCGTAGATGCCATCTTTCTCCGCGCGGAGCTGGTCGCGTCGCGTGTTGTAGTTCTCGCGCCACTGTTCCGGCGTGATAGCCCCTTGCTCCAGGGAACGATCGTCAACCTCCTGCTGAGCCGTGTACCGCAGCACGGTATCCTCGGCCTTCACCGACATCTCGCTGTAGCCCCAGCGCCGCACCGCCGCCGCAATCTCCGGGTCGGCCTTGCGAACCGCTACCTTGTTCTCCGCATCGAAATAACCGGAATCGGCCAACAGCTTCACGTCCTGGCGGTACTGCTGTTCAAGGTTTGTATCGCGCAGGTTCGTGTTCCGCTCGATGTAGGCCAGGGCTTCCGGCCCCTGGGCAGCTTTCCATGCATCAACCTTGTCCCAGTCCACGTCCCCGGTTGTCCGGTCGGTGGCGTCGGCAATGGCTTTGTAGTACAGGTCAACCGGCGAAAGGCTCTTGTCCGCGAAGTTCACACCCGCGTAGAGCTGGTCGAACCGACCGGCAAAGTACGCATCGTCACGGGAACGCTCGTCACGCCACTGTTGCGGGGTTATCTCACCGCGCAACAGTCTCCCATCGTTTGCCTCTTGTTTGGCCCTTTGCTCCTCCTGGAGCGTGTCAGCCTGTTGCTGTGACGCGGCGATCTTCGGGTCGTTGGAGTACACCCGCCCGTACTTTTCCTCAGCCGCGAGCTTCTGCCACGGCTCCAAGTCTCTGTAGGGCTTGCCGAACTCCGTATCCGTAGTCAGCGCCCGGTCGCGTTCGCTATACGCACCTTCCTTGTACGCATTGACGCCCAGCGCCTCCAGCGGCGTCCGCACCGCATCTAAACCTTCGCGCGCAACCGACGACACGATAGGCGGCAATGGCGCGGCATCTAGCGCCCGCTCTGCCAGTCCCTTTCCTTCGCCAAGATCACCAAAGCGCCAGCCGCGCCCCGGGTCGTACCCGACTCCCGTACTCGCCAGAATTGGCCGCACGGCTGGCGATGCGCTCGATACAAGGAACTTTGCCCATTCCTTCGCGATGTCTTTGGCTTCCGCTTCCCCGAACCCTTCCCGCGCCAGGACGCCGATGCTCCGTGCAATAGCCTTCACAAATTGCTCTTGTGGGAACAGGTTCACTACCGTCCCACCGGGCAGCGTTATGTTGCCGAATCCCGGCTTGCTCGGGTCAAACTCGAACTCTTCCAGCCCCACGTAGTCATTGAGCAACTTGCCGACGCCAAGCAGCGCCCCGGCAGTTGATGTGATGGTGGCGGCGGCCAGTACGCGGTCAACCCGCGTCCCGCCGGTAAGTCCCCGCGCCACCTGGCCGACTTGCTGTGCTTGAGCCCGGCGCATCGCTGGCGACAACAGGAACGCTTTCTCAAGTTGCGCGCGCTTGGTGTCCTGTGCCAATTTCCCCGCGCCCGTAGCCGCGTTCGCCCATGCCGCCGCCTTGCTCCGCACCAGCGGGTCAGAGATGTCCGCCCCGCTTGCCCTGGCAAGAATCAGGTTCCCCTCATAGACGACGTTGCGGATGTTGGTCAACACCGTCTTGAACTGGAAATCCGTAAGCGCCCGCGTGGCCGGGACAAGGGCCTTCTCGTCAAGGAACTGCCCGCCCTTCCCGAGATGCCGCAGAATCGTCCCCTCGTTGGTCAGGTCGGTCACGCCCTTGCTTGACTGTGCCACCCCGTCAAGCTGGTACACGATGCGCTTGGGCAACGTCACATCCGCCAGCGTCGTGTCCATGCTCGGCAGGTGCGCCATGTGCAGCAGCCGGTTCACCGACCCCACAAGAAACTGCACGGCGTTGGTGGTGCCCACCTTCAACCCTTGCTGGCCGAACACCGCCAGGTCACCGATACCAAACTGCGTGTTCTTCAGTTCCTGCGAGATGGACGCCAACCCGCCTATGGCCCCCTCTGAGCCATAGGGCAGCGACTTCGCTTCCTCCAGCGCATCAAGGACGTGTTGCGGCACATTCTCCCCATACCGCGCCCGGACTTCGGCATCCTGCAACAGCTTCGCGATCGCCTTGGCCGTGTTGGGCGACATGCCCTGGGCCTCCAGCGTGGACCGCAACACCGCCCGCTGGTCGATCAGGGCCGCAGTGAACGAATCGCTGACCTCGCCCGTGGCCCCGGCATACAACGACCGCACCATCCCAGGTGCATCGTCACCCACCGCGTCAAGATGCATCTCGGTTTGCTTGAGCCAGAGCCGGATCGCCTCAATGTGATCCTGCCTCAGCGCCGACGACTGGTACGGGATTTCACCCAGCATCTTCTCCGCGCGCTGAATGACCATCTCGGAGTTGGGATACTTCAGGTCGTACGCCTCATTCGTGCGAGCCTCGGCACGGCTCCCCTTGCCTGCCTCTGCCTGTTCCGCCTTGAACGCCTTTGCCTGCTGTCCTGCTTCGACGCGTGACGCCCGGTCGATCATCAACCGCTCAGCTTCGTTCTGTTGTGCTATGCCCCGCGCTCGTGCCTCTTCCGCCGCCTTTTGCAGCCGCGTGTTGGTCGGGTCCATGTACGACTGACGCTGCAGGTTGTCGGCAATCTCCATCTGGCGTTGTGCGGTCACTTCCAGCCGCGCCACCCTCCGGCCATCGACCACGGCCCGCCGGCCAATTTCGGCCAGGTCCGCATCGGTCAATTCCGGCGTCGTGATGATGCGCCCACGATTCACGCGCACGATGCTGTCCGCAACCTCGTCGCCGTAGATAGTGCGAAGTAGCTTGATTTCGTTCGGCTGCAGACCCTCCCCGGCCTGCAACTTGTCGAGCGCCTTCAATGCCCGGAGCGTGTCGAACTGCTTGCCTGCCGACCCCTCGATGATTTCGCGTACGAGTTGCGACTGAACCTCTGGCGCAAGCTCTAGCGGTGCCGCGAACGTCTGCCGCAATGGCCCTGCTGTCGCACCGCCACGAGCAGCCTGAAGCGCCTCGTCAATGGTTGCGTTCGGTTGCAGCCCCTCGATAGCCGAACCAATCCCCGCCGCCTGCTTTGCCCGGCCCGCGCTTATCTCTGCCGCCGCCGTACCGGTGCGCCGAATCGTCGCCTCCTGCTGCAACGCATCAAGCAGCGTGCGCCGCGCGTCCATGACCGGCCCCGCGTCCGCCGCCAGCTTCGGGGGCTCCGGCTCCACCGGCCCGAACTTCCCGCCCCCAAACTCGCCACGCGAGACGAACTGCCCCGGCGCAACCTCGATCTCGTCGCCCATGTACCGCCCCAGCGCCGGTATCCCCGCGTCCGCGCCCTTGATGGCCCCGGCAGCGCCCAGCCCGCCAAGCAGCCCGCCCTCGAGGCCGCGCAACCACGCGGGCTGTTCCCCGAATAGCGGCACGCTCGCGCCACGTTCCCCCGCTGCCTGTTCCGCGCCAAACCGCGCCCCGATGTCGATGCCCATCTCCGCGCCAAGGTTCGCCAGGTACGGCCCCTTGAACATCGCGCCCAGCACCGGCACTTCCGAGGCAATCCCCGCCGTGGCGAAGTTGATGGGGGCCAGCGCGTCGGTCAGGTACGGCAGCGGCCCCGGCAGGTTCTCCGGCTCGTATGGCGTGAAGGATCGGATGAACTCGTTGCCGCTCACGTTGGGCAGGATGTCTTTCTGGTAGATGTCCGCAAGCTGTTCCGTTTCCGGCAAGCCACCAGCTCGCCCGCCAAACCCGAACATGCCACCCAGTCCTTCGACCAGCCCGGGCAGCCGTTGCGTGCGGTCCGCAAAGAGGTTTCCGGTTTCCTGCAACGATGCGCCGAAGTCCTCAAGAAACGGGTTACTCTGGCTCCGCTGCGACGCCTGGAACGCTGCCCCGCGCGGGTCGTAGAACGGCTCCGGCTCCGGCTGGAACAACACGGGGGACTGCTGGCCGCGTTGCTCGAACCCCAGGTCGTACGGCTCGAACGGCCCCATCTGATTGCCGACATTGAACGAGTCGAACGATGGCCCCGTGAGGCTGTAGGACGGCGCGGCGGGAGGCTGAAACGGGCCATAGACCGCCGGGGGAGCGATATCTACCGTGTCCTGCCAGTTGGCAAACGGGTCAGGCTCGGGCTGAAACGGCCCCATGTTCTGAGCCGCTTTCGCCAGGTCGGCTTGCGTCTGCCGGTAGCCTGCAATCTTCTCGGCCTCGTCGTCGGTAACGTACGCCACTCAGACCCCCTTAGTAGCCAATCCCCACGCTGGCCCGGCTCAACCCGGGCAGCCGGAACCTGTTCTGTTCCCACTGCTGCGCCAGTACCGGGATGCCAAACTCGGCCTGCCTGCCCCGGTAAAAGACTTCCTGCGAAATCGGGTCAAGGTTGTTGAAGCTCACGTCCATCGGGTTGAGCGTCCGGTCATAGGTGTTCTGCGTCGGGTCGGTGCGGAACTGCCGGATCTCGTCGAGCAGCGCCTGGTAGTCCGGGGTGATCTGCTGCCCGCCGTAGTTCACCAGCCCCCCGACCGTCGTGGGCACGGGAGCCGGGGCCGCAGGCGTCGCCGTCGTGTTGGTGGTACTCGGGGCCGGTGTGGTCGGCACGGCTGCCGTGTTCGTGGTGTTGGTTGCGACTACCGGGGGGGCCGTCGTGGAGGACACAGACGAACCAGAGGACGGAACTGGCGAAGGTGACGGCGCGGCAACGGTGGTAGTCCCGCTCCCCCCGGTAGTCGTGGTCTGCGGGGCCGTGTAGGTCGGCTGTGGAGCAATGTATTGGGCGCGTGTTCCGTATGAACCGTCGATGAATGGCTGAGAGTCCACACCAACCTGGAACGTCGGGGCATTCGCCTCGTTGGCCTGCTGCAAGCTCCACCAGTCCATCCCCGCAAACGGATCAGTCCCCGTGGCATAGCCCCGCAGGCCGCCGTTCAGGAGCCGCTTCGCCTGCGGCTTGTCCAGCGGCACCACATGGGCACCCTGCGGCGCAATCACCAGCTCCGAATGCTCCGATGGGTTGCTCCGCGAACCCTCGCCCACAACGAACGCACCCCGCGCCATGCCGCCACGCGCCAGCCCGGGGATAATCGTCCCCGGAGGTACTGGCGTACCCGGCACCAGCGGAGTGTTGACCGGCGTTGTCGGCGCTACATCAACCGCAATGTCCCGGCCATACTGCCCCGCCGGTTCGTTCTGGTTCGTTTCCCAGTTGTACGTCATGCCGGGGAGGTTGTACCCCTCGTAGGGTGGTCGCCAGTTCGGGGCATACGGGTCCACGCTCTGCCAGATGCCCGAGTAGTTCCCCGTCACCAGCGGATCCATGCCACGGCCATTCGCGATGTTGCGGAACAGCGCCAGTTCCTCCGGTGTCGGTGGCCGGTCGTACCCCACCTGGTGCAGGTTCTGGAGCTGCTGGAAGACTTGTTCCTCCCGTGACATCGGGATACTCATGCCTGCCTCAGCCGTGCCAGGTCCCGGCATCGCCGTACCTACCGTCCCGCCACCAGCGCCGCCGCCCGTTGTCAGCCCGGGCACAGCCGCGCCACCAGTGCCACCCGTCGCGTTCGGGACAAAGCTGCCGGTGGGTTCGTTCCAGGTGAAGCCCGGGATGGGTGTGAATGGCCGGCGGATCAGGTCAAGCAGCCCCGCAGCGCCACCCAGCGCACGGTCGGTCACCGCCGTCTCGCCGCCACGAAGCGCATTCTCGATGTTCCCCCAGCCCTTCATCAGCGCCGCGAACCCGATGGGGTCGGTGTCGCTCACCGCCGATCGGAAGTCGTTGGCCGCTGCCCGCTTCGCCGCCTCGTCCTGCTGCTGCAACTGGAGGTTGGTAACGTTGCCCTGCCATGCCTGCTGTGCCGCCTGAAACGCCCGTGACAGCGCGTTCTGCTCGCCGGTGAACCCCTGCTGCAATCCCAGCATCTCGCGCTGTAACCCGGCCGCAGCCGCGTCACGCTGTATGTCTGCCGCCGCTTGTGCCTCGGCCGTCGCTATCGCAGCCGCACCCTTCGCCTGCGCCTCGCCAACGTAGTCACGCGGAATCTGATAGCCACCGCCGCCGCTGTACGTCGCCGGGCCTGACGACGCAGCCTTCCCCAGCGTCTCCGAACCCGGGATCAGTTCGTACGTCCCGGTGTTCTGATTCAGCCCCCACAGCCCGCCTGGGCCTTCCTTGATGCCCGTGTAGTTCGCCACCTGCGACGTGTTGCCCGTGTAGCGCGAGCCGTCCGGGTTCACCGGCACGCCCTGGTACACCAGCCCCGTAGGGCTCACGGTGGTACTCACCCGCGTCACGCCATACGGCAGTCCCGTCGATGGGTCGAAGCCGCTGGGGTCGCGCGCCGGTTCCTGCGACACGGGACCGCCAACCACGCGAATGGTGCCCCGGCTGCCGTCCTGCACATACTTGCCAATCGACGGCTCGTAGCGGATAGGCCCGAACGTTTCCCCCGACGAACCGCCGCCGCCGGATGAACCGCCTAGCGCCGCAGCAATAAGCTCATCAAGTCCGTCAGCCATCATTCACCCCTTCCGCTCGCTCTTTCTGTATCCGCTCCCACCGTCTCAGTTCGTCCATACCGCCTTCCACGAACGGCAATGCCAGCGCCCAATTGGGGTTCTCCTCAACCTTCATCGTGAACCACGCAACAAACTCGTCGTCACTCATCCGGCGCATCCCTGGCCCCATTGCCGCGAACTGCTCCCCCAGCGCCTCGGCGTAGGTCTTTGTCAGTTCGATGACGTGCTTCCGAACTTCGTCAACGGTGTCTCGCGTGATGGTCATGGGGTAGTTGCCTTCTCATACTTGGCTTCTAATTCTTCCACACGACACTTTGCACATAAGCCATTGTAGAGACGCTCTGTTGAAACCCAACACATTGCACATTGCCGCAGCGACTTCTCAATAAACTCTGGGGTCAGCCGTACCGCCTGTGCCCACCTGGTGTGCCACATCGACACGAGGTCCATCAACTCATTAATCCGTTCGTCCTTGACCGTGCAGTTAGAGCACTCCCTTTCTGAGCGCTGGACGTGCCGACGCACTACGCAAGTCGGGCAGATAGAGTTTACCCACTTAGGTGGGAGGTCGTCCTGCTCAGGGCAGCAATGGCATGCCTGAGTCCGGATGCCAGTTTCACGAACACCAGCCTCATAGCACTCAACACTGCAAAACACCCTATGCGGGCCAAACATATAGCCCTTAATCTCAACTGGACACCCCCAAACGGATACAGAAAATGGTTGGTCGCAGTTGTCGCATCGAAATGTGTGGCTCATCTCATTCTCCGTACAGGCAGCACATCTGGCAGGCGCAGGGATTCTCCCAGCCTTCCGGGTGCTCGACCCACTTGGCTGTTTGGCGCGCTGTCCGCCACCATTTGAACCGGTTCCAAAGCGTGTTCATGATCTTCTCGACCTCCGTTGTCGCTTAATGCCGTGGCTCATCCCCCCATCCCCGGCAGTGCTACCGTGCCCGGTGCCTGCATCCCCGGCAATGCACCCGGCGTCGTTCCCATTGTACCGCCGAAGCCAGCCCCGCCACGCTGCGGCATCATGCCCTGTTGCGGTAGCCGTATCGGCGTTACTCCGTTCTGCTGCAATATCTGCTGCGGCTGCACCTGTTGCCCGGCCATGTCCATCATCACACCATCAGGCCCAATCACGAACTTCGAGCCCATGAACTCGGCCATCTCCTTTTGCAGCAGCCCTGGCAGTCCCTTCTTCGAGAACCCGTTCCACGCCAGCAACTCCGCGTGGTACTGGATCGGGTTCGATTTGCCCATGTAGTCCTCGTAGAACTCCTCAGGCGTAATCAACCCCCCGCTCAGCAGCGTCATACCGTGCTCAATCAGCGTAATCCGCTCGGCAGTGCTCGCTGCCGGGATGTTCACTTCCGCTATCAAGCCGTCCCACTGCTTTGGCGCTACCCCGCCCATCTGCCCGTTGTCCCTGTTGCGGTAATGCACGTCACCACAATGGCCCGCTGCCATCACGTCAATCATGTTCTGCACCATCACCTGCAGGCACGCGGTCTGGTAGTTCAGGCACATCTTCGGCTCGATGTTCTCCTGAGCCTGCTCGATCCGCGCACTCCACGGTTGCGTGCTGGCACCGAACTGTGCCCGGCCAGTGCCCGGCCTGCCGTCGTCCAGGAGCTGCTTGATGTACTCCAGGCCCTTGATGAAGTCGCCGGTCACACCCTCGCCACCGAACGACTTCAACGTGTACCCGTCCGGGATTTCCATTGCCGCCGCGGCGTCCGGTGACAGCAGCAACACGTTGTCGCCGCTCTCGGTCAGCTTGGCCGCGCCCGTCTGCGTGTTCTCAAGGTAGAACCGCCGGATGGCCCCACCTTCGCCCAGCGCCAGGTACAAGCTCAGTTGCCGGTCATACTGCGGCTTGATCCGGAAGATGCTTTCCAGCATCGGCTCGTAGGCCAGCGCAGGGTCCGCGCTCCGCACCATCGCCCCGGGGGCAATCGCGAACGGGGCCATGCCGTACGGGTGCGAGTAGCACTCAAACGAGTCCTTGCCCTCCAGCCCGGTGACCAGCTCGTAGCAATACTCCCGCGTCCACAACTGCTTCAGCGTGACCGTCTCGCCCCAGTCGGACGCACTCGGCAAGCGTTCGTCCTTTGTCCCCTGGTCAAGCGTGATCGGCGCTTCTTCGGTCTCCAGTAGCTCCCGCTTCTCGGCCTTGCTGTACTTGGCCCGCGCCGCCAGGTACTCGGGCACGCCAATGACCTTGCTATAGAGCATGTACCGGAACTCACTGATGGCCGACCGGTCGCGCTCCCATGCCAGCATGTCGATGCCCGGCGTCTCAACCATCCACGGCGTGCCGGCCTTGACACACATCCCGCGCCAGCGGCCCATCACGCTGTCTTCCGTCTCGCGGTACGCCTTGGCCTTGGTGCGCCCCTCTACCGGGTCGTAATCCTCGTCGGTGTACCGCTTCGCCTCTTCCTCATCCTCGGGCAGTTCGTCTACTTCCTCGTAGTCGGGCATTACCGGCATGTCCGTCATGTACCAATGCACGACGCCCGCACCGTCGATGATCTGCCCATCGGCCAGTGCCGATTGCAGGTCGATGCCCGTACGGTTCTTCAGTTCCGAGAACATCCAGACGAGGAAGCCCTCGGCCTCTTCCGCGTCCTTCTTCTTGCTCGCCGTGCCCGACAACGCCCGCGCCTGGGGCATCCACTCATTCTCAATCAGCCGAGACCGCAGCTCCGTGCCCACGTCCCGGGCAATGGAGCTTTGCATCTTGCAGTGCTCCCAGCCCTGCGGCACCGGCGGGTCTGCCTCGGGGAGACCGTGGAAATGAGCCCTGCGATACTTGACCTTCTGGTGCAAGCCGCTGGCCTGGCCGTACCGCTTTTCGAGCCGCGCGATGATGGCTTCAACCACCGGCTGTTCGTACTTCTGTTCGCTCACACTTGCCTCCCATAGTCCACGCGCATCGGCTTGCCCTGTCGCGGCGAAGGCAGGCCGTTGAGAATCGCCATCAGCGCGTACCGCCGCGCGTCCATCGCATCCGCGTGGTGGTCGTTCGCCCTGTTCGTTGCGTACCGCTCCCCCGTGTCACCGTCCCGCTGCTTCGCCCAGCGGTAGTTCGCGAACTCCGCGATGCTGTTGGCGCACTCGGGGCCGATGGTCAGCCGCCCGTTGCCGAGCATCCACCGCACCGACTCCAGCCCCGCGCCACGGTTGTTGTTCGCCGCTTCCGCCCTGAACCCGTACCGCCGCAGTTGCTCAACCCAGCCCTTCGCGCTCGGGTCGATGACCACGATGTCCAGCGGTGCCGCAGCGTTCAGCCGCGCCAGGTACTGGATCACGTCATCGAGCGCGACTTCGCCACGCTTGTAGAACTCGCCGTACTGATGGATGTGTTCACTCGCCGTCACGCCCAGCGGCACAATCGCAGTCGGGTCGCCGCCGCCCGGGTCGATGCCAACGACGCGCCACTTGCACTCAGCCCACGGTGCCTTGGCCTCGCGGATGTGGATGTGCCGGTCGAACTCGGGGAACACCAGGTCTGATTCGCTGGCCTCGAACTCAGCCATGTACTCCTGCCGGAAAGCCGCGTCGCTGCTGCCCTGTCGCGCCGCTTCAATCTCTTCCGGGGCGATGACCGGGTTGTTCGCCGTGGTGAGCGTCCAGCTCATCCAGTCGGGTTCGCTCAGACCGCGCCGGTACAGCATCTCGAAGTCGCTACCACGCCGTGGGGTGCTCAGGAACCACGCCACGCCCCGGTAGTCCGTGAGCGTGGGGCGCACCACCTTCTCCCATATGTTGCCCAGCCCAATGACGATGGCGCACTCGTCCAGTACCACGCGGTTGTACTTCTGCCCGCGTACACGGTCCCCGCCGTTCTCCAGCGACCAGATGTCGATGAACCCGCCACCGGGGAAGCTCAGCCGGCGGTTGTTCTCCTTGACCGAGTAGTAGCCATGGAGCGCGTCGGCCATCTCCCGGTAGAACTGGTGGGCCATCGGGTACGTCGGGGCCAGGTAGGCCACACGCTCGCCGTTGAGCGCACCGTCCGCGAGGATGCGCTTTGCCAGCTCTGTCTTACCGTAGCGCCGTCCGCAGTTGGCGACATTGAAGCGCCGCGCGGTGTCCAGTACGTGTTGCTGTGATTCGTGGGGCGGCGGGAAGGTGTCAGGTACCGAACTTCTTGTGTGGCTCTCCGGACTTTTGCTTCCAGAAGGTGGCGCGTAAAAGCTGGATGGCAGCCTCGTACCGTAGTGGCGTGACAGAAGCGTCGCCGACTCGCTCACGCTGCATGTCTCCGGATAGCGCCGTCTGCAGTATCTCCAGCGCCATCACAACCTGCTGATCGTGTATCGCGTCCTTTGCCGCCTGGAACTCTTCGGTTCGCCGCTGAACCAATTCCCGGTATTGCTCGGAGAAGGCCAGTTCGTTGTTCCACGACCAGATGGTCTGTACCGGGACGCCGGTGACGCGCGAACACGCCTGCTGACTGTATCCCGTAGCCTGCAGGTCGATTACCTCCGCTTGTTCGGCGGTAGGTGCCCATGTTTTCTTATACTGACTTATTGCGCGAGCCATTGCCTACCCGAAGTTTACCGAATTCATTTCCTCCTTGCTCACTGCCCGCACCGCTGACAGCCCACAAAGTACGTGATGGTGCGTTTGGACAGCATGGCTTTCGGTTCCGCCTCGGCCAGCCATAGCCAGAACGCATCATCGTCCTCGAACCTGTAGCGGTGCCCGAGCACGCGGCAGAGCAGGCGGCGAAGGCGGGTCATGGAGCGGCCTCCTGTTCGACAAAGAAACGGCATTCGCAGTGGAAGCACCGCCTGGGCAACCGAACCGATCCGTGCCACCGGCGCGAATGGCCGCAGCGGCACATCGGCCAGCGATAGCCCCGCAGGTTGCTGTAGTTGGTCCCGGTGTTGCTCATGACCCCGGCCTCCGGCGCACGCGGGTCATTGGGTCGCCTCGCGCCATAGGAGAATCCAGTACCGAACCTCACCGAGCCCAGCATCCGATGGGTGGGGGTCGTGGTACAGCAATCCATCGAGATAAACGACCGAATGCGGAAGGCCGCGGAAACTGGGCCCGTTCGCGATTGCAAGACCAGGCGGCTCGCCACCTGCCCCGGCATTCCACCACGCCATCAGCCAGCCACGCTCTCGCAGCCATGTCTCGTACTCCAGATACCATTCGTCCAAGAAGTGAGGGATCTCGTCCAGTTCGAGCCCTGTGATGGTCGCGATGCACGCTTCGAGACAGTTGCCGTCCGGGTCGCCAAACTTGGTTTGACGGATGGGTGTAATCATGACCCCGGCCTCCCTTGCGGTGTCTCGCTGGCGAAGTGGCGCGGCATACCGGGCAGCGATGGCAGCGGGGACACCTCACGGAGAAAACGCAGTGCGTCATGCGATAGTGCGTACTCCCACTGTTCGTCCTCGGTCATACTGATGAAGCACTGACATTCGCATTCGAGACAGCGGTTCCATAGGTCGTGATCCCCGCCTACATGCTTGCAGGCTTGGCAAACGTTCCAGTTTGGTTGGAAGCCAGCAGCCTCCAAACTCTCCCGTGGCAGCGGCTTGCCCATCGCCCCGATGCGTTCGCGCTGTGTCACGTCACGTTCCATCAAACGAACTCGCATCCGGTACATCCACGCTTCCCGCAACATCTCCCACGAATACGGGTTGCTATCAGGTGGCCGTGCCTCACTAAGCAACGCGGCAGCCTCCATCAGTGCCTGAATGAGCGCTTCATCCGGCGTCATGGCGTGGCCTCCCGGTATGCACAATTCGGGTCAGCATCGCCGGTTGGCACATCATCGTGATTGCCGCCAGTCTGCCGCCGAAAGCTACAGCCGGGGCAACCGCCCTCCCGGTAGGCGCGAAGGGTGGCGCGGGCTCCAGCCACCTTCCCCCGTTCAAACCGTGCCACTGTATACGTTTCGGCGTAGTACAAAACCGTCTCCAGCGCCGTCGCCAGCGCCTCGGCGCGTTCGCGCAGGCGGGCGTTCTCGGCCTGCAAAGCGTCGATAGTGGCGAATAAGCGCTCCACTTCAGAGGGTCGCCATACGAAATCCAGCGGGTCACCACCAGTCGTATACTCGCGCTCCCATTTCAGGCAGCGTTCAAGGGTAGTTTTTCCGGTCGCCAGTTCCTCTGCGTTCAGTGGCTCACTCACTTGTTTCCTCCTTGTCGCCCGCGAGCCATGCGCGGACACGCATTCTCGGTTCCGAAAAGTCGCAGAAGTGGCTCAAGCGTGTTCCGCACATTCGCGTATCTAGAACACGCAAGAGTGTATCGACCTCCCGAATCAGCACCGTGGCGGCGTCGATGCGGGCCTGGAGCGCACGAATCTCAGTGTCCTTGCCCTCCGCGTGTCTAATGATGGACTGTGTGCTCAGGGCAAAAGCCTCAAGATCAGCCGGAGAAACAACAAGCAACGCATCCAGCGCATCGAGCGCGGCGATGGTGTCGCAGGGCCAGGTCACAATACACTTCGCACAGTGGCTGTTTGCATCAACGTTTGGGCGCACCCCGCCGCAGTTCTCGCCCCAACACGAGCAGCGCCGGTGCCGTTCCCGCAGCCGAGTGACGGGCGTGTCAGTCATCGCGGCAGTACCCGCAGGAACGCTGAGCGGTGTTTGCCGTCGCTAACGAAACAAACCTTGTGATGCTCTCGGCACCAGTCCGATCGTCCGCGAGTGTCGTAGAACAGGACGTTGCTCGTGCTCATTCCTCACCTCCATGTAGCGCCTCAAAGATCGCCTCGAATGCTGCGCGGGCGGGTGTGTCGGCAGGTATCGCAGCCCAAAGGTCACCGCGCCCATCCTCGATAACCGCGCGCGGATCACCCGGCCAGTTCCCCATGTACAGAACTAGCCTTAAGTCCCGCTCCCGCAGGATCGGCAGCAGGTCGCGGGCGATGGCGTCGAGGGAGTGCGGGTAGTCAACTCGAACGTGGTTGTTGCACATCGCCGCAGGTTGGTAGCTCTTGGCTACCCTGCAATCGAGACATCGCCCAATGGCGAGTTCGGCCAGGAATCGCACCTTGTCAGCGTCGGTCGTCATGGTTGTCCTCCCTGTCTTCGTCCCCATTCTGCCAGCAATAGCGCCTCAGCTCGCCCGTGGTCTTTCACGCGGGATAGCGGGGCCGTTGGGAACAGTTGCTGTGCGATCTGCCGGGCCGCGTTCTTGTCTTTCGTGACGTGCATCTGGCGCTTCCATGTGGCCGGCGCTACCAGCCGGTGGGCGATGCCAAGCGCCGCGAGCACGCCGAGGATTGTGCCGTAGCCCACGCCGTATTTGAACGTGGAAGAGACGCCCTGGCCGGGCATCGATTGCGCCTGTTCGACAAACGCCATTGCCGGCCAATCGTAGAAACCCGGTGCGTAGTGTTTCAGTGCGTCCGCCAGGTCCTTTGCGGTAGGCGGCATATCGATGACCCCAATGCTGTGGGGCCAGATGGTGGCAATCGCGCCAGTTTGCCCGGGGTCTATGCCGATGATGATGGAATGAGTCGCTGTACTGGTCATGGCGCTTTCTCCGTCTGTTGGGCCTCTGGTGAGCCCACAGCGGCATTATGGACCGCGTCAGTGGCCTGCTTCGCCAACGCCAGCAGGCGTTCGGCCAGGTATTGCTGCCCGTCGGCTCGTTGCGCGGCATTGTTGAGCCAGTACGGAATAGACCGCGCCAATTGCGCGACTGCGAAAAGTTCACTATTCATGCGAGCCTCATTTCGCATTGTGCGCCGATGGTGGCGTGGTGTTGCATGTGGCGCTTCAGGTGGCCCCGATTGCCAGCGATGCGTTCGTTGCACACCGGGCAAGGGTTGGACAATGCCGGCGCTTCGACCAGGACGGGCGGGCCGTAGTCGAGCATGTCTCCATCGCGGGGACACCACTGGGCGATGCCGAAGGTGGGGCGATGACAGCGGGGGCAGGGTGGGTTGGTGTTGCTCACTGGACCCTCCTGAGGGTGATGCGTAGTTCGTGGTCGCCGTTGACCAGGGTGACCCCGGCAAGCTTGACCAGCGCCCACTGGCGCGGGTGGTAGATGCGGAACAGGTCGCGCCATGTGGTCATCGCGCAACCTCCGCGAACAGCGACCGGTAGATGTTCCCGCCCATGGCGTCCAGCCCCTCGGTGTTGTGCTCCTCGCATGGCCAGTGCATCCACGGGTTGCCGGGGTACACCTGGCCCTCCTCCGCGCACCCGGCGCACCACAGCGGGCTGTTGAGCATTTCGAGCTGGGTGATGCGCGACTCGTACCACTGGAGCAGGCCGAGCAGGCGGGCCATGCGCCGGCAGTTGTTATACGTCGGGTTGTTATGGGTCTTGGGGATACCGACCGCGAGCTGGCCCATGATCTCCCATGCCCGTTCGCGGTCCTGGTGGAGCTGTCCCTCGGCGGCGGCGGCGCACTCCGCCCGCCACTCCGCCGGGTCCCGGACGGTTTCTTCCGCCTCCATCTTTTTACGCTTAGTTTCAGGTGCTGCTACTCCCATGGATCGTCCTCCTTGTCTTGCCACCATTGACGTTTTTCCTTTCCCGCTTCATCCGCACCTTTCCGTTTATCCGCAACCCCCCTCCATGGGGGGGGTTGTTGCGGATAAACTTGCGGATCAAGGCTTGTTCCGCATGCGGATGATGTTGTTCCGCATGCGGATAATCCTTCAGCGGTTATTTGGTACTTCATCATCCGGCCAGAACCGACCCGAACCGCCCATCCGCGCTGCACCAAATCGGTCCCATAACGGCTCACGGTGTCGTTAGACACATCGAGCACGGCGCGGATTTCAGCGTTCCCTGTTTCGCCCTCGGCGAGCCGTTCGAGCATCCGCATCTCCTTCTCCGGTATCACGGAACTATTGTGTTTTGCAATGTCAAATCGTTCGAACACTATCCGCCCGTCCTGCCCACCGAGGACAAAGGTGTGGTGTTCGGGGAGGTTGCCAAGGCGGTTCTTCGTGTTCTCGATGCGGACCTTACCGATGGTCTGAGAGTCAAACTCCTCGATGGTTTTGACGTACCACTGGTAGTCCACCATGTTCTTCTTCTGGGTTGCGCCGCGAGACGATTTCGTGTTCTCGGTGTTCTTTGCCAGGTGGTCGATGATGACCACGGCGGGAGTTGGCCCAGAGTGGCGGGAGATGGCAACGGCGACGGTGTTCATCCAGTGGGTCACTTCGTCGTTATCGTTTTCCTTGACGCCACTGGCCGAGAGGGCGACGGAAAGGCTATCGAGCACAACCATGGCCGGCCACACGTCTTCCACAAGGGCAAGCACCTGCGAGGCTTCGTGGTCGGTGAAGCCGGTGAACGGGTAGTAGTAGAGATGTTTGTCTAGAAGTTCAGGGTCGGCTCCCATATCGCGAAGCCGAGCACCAACGATTTTGATGCCGCCCTCTTCATCGATGAACAGGACGCGCTGCCCCTGGTTGATGAGTTCGAGCATGATGCAGAGCAACACCATCGTCTTGCCGCTGCCGCCTTCTCCATAGAACAGGCAAGTTGACTCCCGGAAGAACACCCCTTCGACCAACCATGGCGGCTCAGGGATGCCCTCGCGGATGGCCTCGCCCACCTTGACACGGCGGAAGCGCGATGTGGTGAGTTCACCCGTCTCCGGGTCCACATGAAGCGCGGGGGCTGGACGTTCTACGGTTACCCCGCCACGGTAGCCATCGCGCCACAGCGCCTTTGCAGCGGCCCCGTGGTCGCCTTTGTGGTTGAGTAGTGTGTAGGCTGCGAACTTGGTGTAACTGGCGGGCACCGGCTCGAACGCGGTAGACGTGGAGAACACCATGAGCGTATCGCTGTCGGTGTACCCGGTGGTGGCCGACGTGCCGATGTCTTTTCCGGGCCTGCGCCAATGGGTCACCTTGCCGCGGGTGAAGATGCGTTTCCAGCCATGGGGTTCGAGGATGTCGGACCAGCTGGCCTGCCTCCCAAACAGGTCACCCGGTCGGTCGCCATCGACAATGGGTGAGCGTGGTTCGCTGCGTACCTCGACGTGCAGTTCATGAAAGGTTCGGGCCAGGTTCCACAGCAACTGGCGTTCGTCCGGTGTGATGGTGGGGATGTCCTCAACCCGCCCCTTGAGCACGGTATACGGCCCTTTGACGTGGACCTTCCCATGGCTGGGGGCCATGATGCTGAACCCCCCCTCGCCTCGCGTCTCAATCAGCGTCCGGATGTTGTCGTTTGGGTGTTCCTTCTCTTCGGGTGCCTTCACGCGCTGGGCGAGCTTGGTATTGCCAGCGATGGTTTCGCAGCGGTAGTACCAGTGGACGCCCCCGCCCGGGGTCGCCTCGCTGTAAGCACTGGAGACGCGATCGATTAGGTCGCCAAGGCCGGCCGCAGCGCCAACTTCGCAGTAGGCCAGGTACGTGTCGTACCAGTCGAACTCGAACAGTTCCAGGTTGCCCGAGATGGCGCCGGTGATGCAGCCGATGCCGTCCTGGTTGCCTTTGTACCATGCCTTGATTTCGCCCGGCGTGGGGCGTTCCTGCTGGTATTGCTTCCATGTGGCGATAGGGCGTTTGGAGCCGTCCATCATGGGGGGGATAACCGCCAACCCGGCTTCGTGGTAGCGGCGGGCGACGGCGAGCATGTCCGTTTCGGTGTCTGCCATGGTCATGGACGCTCGCCGTGTTCGAATCGTGCGCCCAGGGCAGCCTCGTATGCTCGTTGAATTCGTCCGTGGTCATAATTCCGCGTCTTGTCGAACGTTGAGCGGTTGGCTTCGCAACAACCCATCCGCTCCGAGCGGCCCTCGTATTCGATGCCTACCCCGCCGCATTTGGTGCAAATGCAGAAAGCTCGCCCATTGTCCCAACATACCGGCACGGCCTCTTCGCCCTCTATCCCGTCATCGGTCCATGGTTCGATCCACTCGTAAAGCTCCATCGCATCGAGGTTAAACTCGGCCCCTATGCCCTTGGCCAAAATGAGATCGGTCTTGGTGCCGATCACCACGTGATCCCATCTCGGATCGCTCCCCTCAAAATTGTCCGGTTTTACCTCAAGCCAGACCGTCTTGTCCGCAAGGCGTAGCCGGAAGTCGGGGAGGTATGGGCCATCGGGTGTGTCGAACCCCTCTGGTTCGTATTCCCAATGGATGCCGAGCGCGTCAAAAAACACCGCCCATCGCGCCTCCAAACGACTGCGAAACCGGTACCCCTTGTATCGTGTCTCGATCGGTTTGATGTGGCTGGTCATTCATTGCCCTCCTTGTCCAGCGG
>CAZNBS010000010.1:0-37209 GCA_964570955.1 uncultured Burkholderiales bacterium
ATCGTCAACGTGACGCCGCTCGAGCCGGAGTGGGAGGGCTACGTGACGCTGGAGTTCTCCAACACCACGCCGCTGCCGGCGAAGATCTACGCCAACGAGGGCGTGGCCCAGGTGATCTTCCTGGAGGCGGCCGCCGATGACGTCTGTGAAACGTCCTACCGGGACCGCGGCGGCAAATACCAGGGGCAGAGCGGCGTCACGCTGCCGAAGATCTGAGCCGCGCGTCCACTGGGCGTGCGGTCCGGCAGGACTCTTGCGTATCTGCCGCAGAGCCCCAAAATTTCCCTTGATTCCAGGGGGGGTGTCCCTATAATTCGTCCCTCACGCCGGAGGCCGGCAAACCGCAGGAGGTCATCATGACAGTCGGAAGGAACTATTTGCCCAGCATCGATCTGGCAAACCTGCACATTCCACTCACGTAGCGTCCTTCAGGAGAAGTCGATGACCGTACGCAGCGCGCTGTCCCAGCGCCTCGACCGCGAGCATCCGCTCGACACGCACCCCGAAACCCGCCTCGACTTCGACCAGGTCCTGCTTGCCGCCCGGCAACGCTACGACAAGCCCTTCCTCCTGGTCGACCCGACGATCGTCCGTACCAAGGCCAGACGCTTCAAGGCCGCGATGCCACGTGTGCAGCCGCACTACGCGGTCAAGGCCAATCCGCATCCGACCGTCCTGCGCACCCTGATCGAGGAAGGCGTGGGCTTCGAGATCGCCTCCATCGCCGAACTCGACCTCCTGCTCGAGCTCGGCGTCCCGGCGGCGGAGATCTACTACAGCAACCCGGTGAAGTCGCGCGCCTACCTCGAGTATGCGGCCGCGAAGGGCGTGCAGTGGTACGTGCTCGACTGCGTCGAGGAGCTGCGCAAGATCGTTGCGATCAAGCCCGACGCCAGCCTGTACGTGCGCATCGAAGTGAGCAACGTCGGTAGCGACTGGCCCCTGTCGGGCAAGTTCGGCGCCCAGCCGGCCGAGGTCGACCAGATCATCGACGAGGCAGTGCGCCTGCATGCCGACCTGGCCGGCGTCACGTTCCACGTCGGCTCCCAGTGCCGCAATCCGGAGAACTGGCGCGCCGGTCTGGAGAGTGCCAGGCGCGTGTTCCGCCGCATGAAGCTCAGGGGGCTGCGACCGCGGCTGTTGAATCTGGGAGGCGGCTATCCGGTGCGCCATACCAAGCCCATTCCGTCCATCGAGACGATCGGCGAGGTCGTCAACCGGGGCCTCGCAGCGTTCGGTCCCGAGGTCCGCGTGATGGCGGAGCCTGGGCGCTACCTGGTGTCCGATGCCGGCTGGTTCGTATGCCGGGTGGCGGGCACTGCCACCCGCGCCAGCAAGCGCTGGGCGTACCTCGATGCCGGCATGTTCGGCGGCATCATCGAGACGACCGAGGGGTTGCAGTACGACGTGGTCACCGAGCGCGAGGGCAGGCTGGCGCCCTACACGGTGGCTGGTCCGACCTGCGACTCGGTGGATGTGGTGATGCGCGAGCAGCTTTTGCCGGAGGACCTGCAGGCGGACGACTTCTTCTTCATTCCCAACGCCGGCGCCTACACCACGGCCTACGCCAGCAACTTCAACGGCTTTCCGCTGCCGGAAGTGCGCTTCGTCGGCGCTGACGCGTAACGCCGACCAAGCAGGAACGAGTAACGGGCGCCCACGTGGCGCCCGTTGCATTTGGTGGGGCGCACATGCCCGGTTTCCCATCGTCGGGGTCGTTGGCACCGGTCACGCCCCAGGGCAGGCGCCGGCCCGCCCATGGGCGGCGACGCCAGCTAGACGCGCTCGAGCACCTGCAGCTCCGCCAGCACGGAGCCATCCTCTCGTCGCGCGAGCGTCTCTCGCAGCACCTCGCGCCACTGCGCGGGATCGAGCGCCGGAAAGTAGGTGTCCGCGGGCGGGGCGAGATCGACGTGGGTGAGGTAGATGCGCGACGCGCACGGCAGCGCTGCGGCATAGAGCTCCCCGCCCCCGATGACGAACACTTCCTCGGCGCGGCTGCACTGGACGAGTGCCTCGTCCAACGAGTGTGCGACGAGAGCGCCCGGCACCGCGTACCCGCGCTCGCGAGTGACGATGACGGACGTGCGACCGGGCAGCAGGCGACCGATCGATTCGTAGGTCTTTCGTCCCATCACGATCGGATGACCGAGGGTGAGCGCCTTGAAGCGCTTGAGATCCTCCGGGATGTGCCAGGGAAGCTTGCCCTGCGCACCGATGGCGCGGTTACTGCCCATCGCCACCACCAGCGAAACGCGTGGAGTCGCGGTCGCACTCAATCGGACACCGTCGCTGGCATGAGGAGGGACATGATCATGTCCCGGAAGCATACTTCACATCCGGGACATGATCGGCGGCACGGGTCTTCGCCGTAACCGTCAGATCGACGGTCAGCTGCGTCCCGCGGCGAACACGCCGGCCTTGGGTTCCTGCGGCATGTTGGTACGAGCTGCCACGTCGGCGTCCCGGGTGATGCCGATGCGCCCATTGCGCGCACGGTCCGTCGGCATGTTCGTGCGGCTGGCGACTTCGTCGCTGTACGTCACGGTCACGGCCGTGTGGCCAGGGGCGACGACACGTACGCCGGCCCGGCCGTACACCTGCTCTACGTGCGGGGACGTGGTGGCAAGCTCTGCCGCGTGGGCGCCGAGCGAAACAGCCGAGGCTGCAGCAAGTAAGGATGCAACGAGACGGGTGCGTGCTGTCATGGGTATGCTCCTGACGAGTGGTTGGGTTCTTCAGCGGTCGGTGCGCGCTTGCCGCACGCCGACCATGTGTGCAGGCTACCGGGGAGCATGACGACGATCTTGCAGGCTCTTGCGTAGTTTTTGGAGGATCTTGCGCAGTCCAATCAACACCTGAGACGCAGAGACGCCCGGCCGGCACGACGTCTTGACAATCGACACGGGGTGACTGCGACAATCGCGGGTCATGAACCCAGTGTCCTCTGTCTCGCGGCAGGAAGGTGCGAATGCGCACGTGGCTGCTGAGCATCTCGTCTCGGCTTCGACTCCGGTGGCAGCGCACCTCACTCGCCTGCACGCGGTCCGGCGCTCCAGCCACCAACTCGGTTGGGGCGCGCTCAACGTCGAGCGCCGCGAAGAGCCGCACGCGGGCCGTGAGTTCTTCCCGGCCGGCACAACCGAACACCTGATCTTCATCCGTCTCAACGACCAGTACGTGCGGCGCGAGTCGCGCGGGGAGACGACAGAGGGCGAGTACGCCGCCGGTCAGGTATCGATTCATCCGGCCGGGATTCCTATCCGGTGGGAATGGAAATCGAAGCTCGCGTTCCTCATGCTCACCTTGTCGCCCGCCTATCTCGACGCGGTGGCCCGACGCACGTTCGGCCCGGCCGCGGCCCCGGTGGAGTTGTGGCACGACGACGGCCGCCACGATCCATTGGTGAACAACGTCGCCTCCGCTCTGCTGCGCGAGATGCTCGCCGTCGATTGCGGTACGCCGACCTTCGTGGAAGGACTCGCCAGCGTGCTCAGCGTGCACCTCATCCGGCACTACGCGCGCAATGCACCGCAGGCGGCGGAAGCTGCGCCCGCGCATCGCGGGGTCAGCGCCGCCGTACGCTTCATTCGTCAGCACTTCGCGCAGCCGCTCACCCTGGCGGACATCTCCGCTGCCGCGAACGTGAGCCCGTTCCATCTCACCCGCCTGTTCAAGAAGACGCTGGGAATGTCCCCCTACCAGTACCTGCTCGAGGTGCGGGTGCACGCGGCGAACGCCTTGCTGACCACGGGCGCGGACGGTCCCACGCTCGCGCAGGTCGCGTCCGCCGTCGGCTTCTCCGACCAGAGCCATCTGACGCGCCAGTTCAAGCGGGTACTGGGCATCACGCCCAAGCAGGCGCGCCGCTGAGAGCCGGGACACGCAGCGAGAACTGCCGTCCGCGGCTACACTGCACGTTCCGCCATTCACCGGGCTCACATGCGCCAGTACCTCGATCTGGTCCAGCACGTTCTCGACCATGGCTCCTGGCAGGAGAACCGCACCGGGATCCGCACGCTCAGCCTCCCCGGGGCGATGCTGCGCTTCGATCTGCGCGAAGGATTTCCGGCCGTCACGACGAAGAAGCTAGCGTTCAAGTCGGCGATGGGCGAGCTCGTCGGCTTCCTGCGCGGCTATCGCAGTGCCGCCCAGTTCCGCGCGCTCGGATGCAAGGTGTGGGATCAGAACGCCAACGAGAACGCCCAGTGGCTGGCCAGCCCGTACCGGCTGCAGACCGACGACATCGGTGCAGCCTACGGCGTGCAGTGGCGCCGCTGGCCGGCATACAAGCTGATCGACTTGCGCGCGCCGCGGCATGCGGAGCAGATTGCCGACGCTCGCGCCCGGGGCTACCGCGAGCTGGGAACCGTCTGCGATGACGCGCAAGGCGCTGCGGGCACGCATCTGGTGCTGTACAAAGCGATCGACCAGTTGCGGCAGTGCCTGGACACCATCGTCCACAATCCCGGCGACCGGCGCATCCTGTTCCACGGCTGGAACTGCGCGCAGCTCGAAGAGATGGCGCTGCCGCCCTGCCACCTGCTGTACCAGTTTCTGCCGAACCCGTCGAAGCGTGAACTATCGCTGTGCCTGTACGTGCGCAGCAACGACCTTGGACTGGGCACACCCTTCAATCTCGCCGAGGCCGCCGCCCTGCTGCATCTTGTCGGCCGGCTGACCGGCTACGCGCCACGCTGGTTCAGCTACTTCATCGGCGACGCCCACATCTACGAAACCCATCTACCGATGCTGCAAGCGCAGCTACGGCGCGAGCCGCTGCCGCCGCCCAAGCTGATGCTTTCGCCTCGCATCCCGGACTTGTCGGTCACGCAGACCTACGCGCCGCAGTGGCTGGAGCAGGTCGAACCCTCCGATTTCGCACTGCAGGACTACCAGCATCACGAGCCGCTGACCGCCAGCATGGCGGTGTGACGGCGGTCTCGGGGCGTCCAGGCGCGGGCCTTGCGCGGGGCTCGGGCCGGCTCGGCCCGACGTGCTATCCTTCCTGCCTTTCCCGGCGGGCCGGCTCGGCCGCCCGCGCCCCCTCCATGTCCGGCAACACCCTCGGCAAGCTGTACTGCGTCACGTCCTTCGGCGAGAGCCACGGACCGGCGCTCGGCTGCGTGGTCGACGGCTGCCCACCCGGCCTGCCGCTCACCGAGGCCGACATCCAGCGCGAGCTCGACCGGCGCCGGCCGGGCACTTCGCGCCACGTCACGCAGCGTCAGGAGCCGGACACCGTGGAGATCCTCTCCGGCGTGTTCGAGGGCGTCACCACCGGCACGCCGATCGGACTGCTCATCCGCAATGTGGATGCGCGCAGCAAGGACTATTCGGCCATCCAGGACGCCTTCCGTCCCGGTCACGCCGACTACAGCTACTGGCAGAAGTACGGCGTGCGCGATTTCCGCGGCGGCGGGCGTCAGTCCGCGCGCGAGACCGCGGTGCGGGTGGCGGCCGGCGCGATCGCCAAGAAGTGGCTGCAGGTGCGCCACGGTGTGCAGATCCGAGGGTATCTGTCGCAACTGGGGCCGATCGAGGTCCCCTTGGTCAGCTGGGACGTGGTAGCGAACAATGCCTTCTTCGTCGCCGACGAGCGCGCGGTGCCGCAGCTCGAGGCGTACATGGATGCCCTGCGCAAGGCCGGCGATTCGGTCGGTGCGCGCATCAGCGCGGTGGCGGCCAACGTGCCGCCGGGCTGGGGCGAGCCGGTGTACGACAAGCTCGACGCGGACATCGCCTACGCGATGATGAATATCAACGCGGTGAAAGGCGTGGAGATCGGCGCCGGCTTCTCCAGCGTCGCGCAGCGCGGCAGCGAACACGGCGACGAGATGACGCCGGCCGGATTCCTCAGCAATCATGCCGGCGGCATCCTGGGCGGCATCTCGACCGGGCAGGACATTCTCGTCAATGTCGCGGTGAAGCCCACCTCGAGCATCCGCATTCCGCGCCGGTCGGTGAACAAGGCCGGCGAGGCGGTGACGGTGGAGACGCACGGCCGCCACGATCCTTGCGTCGGCATCCGGGCCACGCCGATCGTCGAGGCGATGCTGGCGATCGTGCTGATGGATCACGCGCTGCGCCACCGCGCGCAGAACGCCGACGTGAATAGCGGCACCCCGCGCATTCCGGGCGCTGCGCCAGGGAACGCTTCGGAAGACGGCGACGCGCCGCAACGGCGCTGAGGCGCGACGTGCAGCCGGCCCCGGGTTGCGGGCGCGCCACGCAGCCCCACTCCCGTCTCGCACTGTTCTATTTCGCTTACTTCGCCCTGCTCGGCGCGTATGCGCCCTACTTCGCGCTGTACCTGCGCTCGCTGCACTTCACCCCGCAGCAGATCGGAGTGCTACTCGGATTGGTGCCCGTGGTGCGCATCGTGGTCCCCGCGCTGTGGGCATGGGTCGCGGATCACCGCGGCACCCGCAGGCAACTCGTGCTCGCCACCACGCTTGCCGCGACCGTGGCGAGCAGCGGGTTGCTGCTGGGGGAGAGTTTTGCCTGGCTGTTCGGCGTGCTGCTGCTCCTCAACCTGTTCTGGAGCGCATCCCTGCCGCTGGTGGAGGCGTCCACCCTCGGCCACCTCCAGGGGCAGCTGGGACAGTATGGCCGCATCCGGGTGTGGGGCTCGGTCAGCTTCATCCTCGCGGTCGCGCTACTCGGCCCGCTGTTCGACCGCACCGGGATCGCGCTGCTGCCGGCCCTACTGCTGGGGATGTTCGCGCTGCTGGCGGCCTGCGCGTGGATGCTGCCGCCCGATCCGCCCAGCGGCGCGCACGCCGGCCACGAGCCGCTGGGGCGCACGCTGCTGCGCCCGGAAGTCATCTCCCTGTTCGCCGCCTGCTTCCTGATGTCGGTGGCGCATGGTCCGTACCACGCGTTCTACTCGATCCATCTCGTGGACAGCGGCTACTCGAACAGTGCGGTCGGCATCCTGTGGGCCGTATCGGTCATCGCCGAGATCCTGGTGTTCCTGTGGATGCCGCCGATCCTGCGCCGCTTCAGCATCGGGACGGTGATCGGCTTCAGCCTGCTGTGCGCGGCGGTGCGCTTCGTGGTGATCGGCTGGGCCGTGGACCACCTCGCCGCCATCGCACTGGCGCAGCTGCTGCACGCCGCGACCTTCGGCGCCCACCACGCCGCGGCGCTGGCAGCGGTCCACCACTTCTTCAAGGGTCGTTATCAGGCACGCGGGCAGGCGCTGTACTCGGCGCTGGGTTTCGGTGCAGGCGGCGCGGTCGGCATGTTCGCGAGCGGCTGGCTGTGGACCCACCTCGGTCCTGCGCTCACTTTCGCCTGCGGGTCGGCGGCAGCGGTGCTCGCCTTCGCCCTGGTCGTCGCGTGGCTGCGTGTGCCGCCCACCGCGACGGTGGTCCCGAGCGGTACCTGACACGCGTACCAAGCCGGCCCTGTGCCATAATCATTGGCTTTCGGCGAAGTCCTCATGAAGCAAGCGCAGACCCTGTACGACAAGCTGTGGGCCAGCCATGTGGTGCGCGAGGAAAGCGACGGCACCGCGCTGATCTACATCGATCGCCATCTGGTGCACGAGGTGACCAGTCCGCAGGCCTTCGAGGGGTTGCGCCTGGCCGGGCGCCAGCCGTGGCGGATCGACTCCATCGTCGCCACCGCCGACCACAACACGCCCACGCGCAACTGGGACCAGGGCATCCGCGATCCCATCTCGCGCACGCAGGTCGAGACGCTCGACGCCAACATCCGCGCCTTCGGCGCCAAGGCCTACTTCCCGTTCCTCGACGCCCGTCAGGGCATCGTGCACGTGATCGGCCCCGAGCAGGGTGCGACGCTCCCCGGGATGACAGTGGTGTGCGGCGATTCGCATACGAGCACGCACGGCGCCTTCGCCTGCCTGGCATTCGGCATCGGTACCTCGGAGGTCGAGCACGTCCTCGCCACACAGTGCCTGGTGATGAAGAAGGCGAAGAACATGCTGGTGCAGATCGACGGCGCCCTCGGCCGGGGCGTGACGGCGAAGGACGTGGTTCTGGCCGTGATCGGCGAGATCGGTACGGCCGGCGGCACGGGGTGCGCCATCGAGTTCGCCGGCAGCGCGGTGCGCAGCCTGTCGATGGAAGGCCGCATGACCCTGTGCAACATGGCGATCGAAGCCGGCGCGCGCGCCGGCATGGTGGCCGTGGACCAGGTCACGCTGGATTATCTGCGCGGTCGCAGCTTCGCCCCCAAGGGGGAGGCGTGGGAGCGTGCGAGCGCGACCTGGCGCTCGCTGGTGACCGATCTCGGTGCGCACTTCGACAAGGTCGTGAAGCTCGATGGCAGCAGCATCAAACCGCAGGTCACGTGGGGCACCTCGCCCGAGATGGTTGCAACGGTGGACGGTCGCGTCCCCGATCCGGCCCGCATCGTCGATGCCACCAAGCGCAAGTCGGTCGAGCGTGCGCTCGACTACATGGGTCTGCAGCCGGACACGCCGATCACCGAGATCCGGATCGACAAGGTATTCATCGGCTCCTGCACCAATTCGCGCATCGAAGACCTACGGGCCGCCGCCTCGGTGGTGAAGGGGCGGCGCGTCGCGCCCACCGTCAAGCTCGCCATGGTCGTCCCGGGTTCGGGGCTGGTGAAGCGGCAGGCGGAGGCGGAGGGCCTGGACCGCGTGTTTCGCGAGGCCGGATTCGACTGGCGCGAGCCGGGCTGCTCGATGTGCCTGGCGATGAACGACGATCGGCTGGAACCTGGCGAGCGCTGCGCCTCCACCTCGAACCGCAACTTCGAGGGGCGGCAGGGAGCAGGCGGGCGCACGCATCTCGTGAGTCCCGCGATGGCGGCGGCGGCGGCAATCGCGGGACGATTCGTCGACGTACGTTCGAATTTCTGATCGGTCTGGAGGCACTATGAGAAACGAATCGATCCGGTCACTGCTGCTGGCCGTGCTGGCGGTCCTGTTCATGCAGGGGTGCAACACCATGGAAGGCCTCGGCAAGGACATCGAAACGGCGGGCGACAAACTCGAGAACGCAGCGAAGAAGAACAAGTGATGGAAAAGTTCGTGCGGCTCGATGCGCTCGTGGTGCCCCTCGATCGGACCAACGTGGACACCGATGCCATCATCCCCAAGCAGTTCCTGAAGTCGATCAAGCGCAGCGGCTTCGGCCCGAACCTGTTCGACGCGTGGCGTTACCTCGATCCCGGCGAGCCGGGCATGGATCATTCGAGGCGCCCGCTCAACCAGGACTTCGTGCTGAATCATCCGCGCTACAAGGGCGGGCAGATCCTGCTGGCGCGCGAGAACTTCGGCTGCGGGTCGTCGCGGGAACACGCGCCCTGGGCGCTGCTGGACTACGGCTTTCGCTGCATCATCGCGCCGAGCTATGCCGACATCTTCTTCAACAACTGCTTCAAGAACGGCCTGCTCCCGGTCATTCTCGAGGCCGGCGCTGTCGACCAGTTGTTCCGTGAAGTGGAGGCGACGCCGGGTTACCGTCTGGTGGTGGACCTGGACAAGCAGGTCGTCCTCACGCCGCGCGGGCAGGCTCATGCTTTCTCGATCGATCCATTCCGCAAGCATTGCCTGCTCAACGGCCTGGATGAGATCGGACTGACGCTGCAGCACGCGGACGAGATCCGCGCATTCGAGGCCAAACGCAAGGCCGAGCAGCCCTGGCTGTTCGGCTAGCTCCCCGGTAGCCGACCGCCCCGCGCCCGTCGGCCGCAGCCGGCGCGCGTGGCGCCGGGTTTTTCACTGGCAGGAAGACGACATGAAGATCGCAGTTCTGGCGGGTGACGGTATCGGTCCCGAGATCATGGCCCAGGCCATCAAGGTGCTCGAGGCGCTGCGCAGCGACGGGCTGAAGATCGAGACCGAGACTGCGCCGGTGGGCGGTGCCGGTTACGACGCGGCCAAGGATCCGCTGCCGGAGCAAACCCTGTCACTGGCGCGCTCGGCCGATGCCATCCTGTTCGGTGCCGTCGGCGGACCTCGGTACGACACGCTTCCACGCGCCATGCGGCCCGAGCAGGGATTGTTGCGCCTGCGCAAGGTACTGTCGCTGTTCGCCAACCTGCGTCCGGCAGTGCTGTATCCGGAACTGGCCTCCGCCTCCACGCTCAAGCCCGAGGTCGTGGCGGGGCTCGACATCATGATCCTGCGGGAACTCACCGGGGACATCTACTTCGGCCAGCCGCGCGGGCGGCGGGACGCCGAGGGCGAGCGAGAGGGCTTCGACACCATGAAGTATCGGGAGTCGGAGATCCGCCGCATCGCGCGGGTGGGGTTCGACATCGCGCTCAAGCGCAGCCGCCGGCTGTGCTCGGTGGACAAGGCCAACGTGCTCGACACCAGCATCCTGTGGCGTGAGGTCGTGAACGAGGTGGCCGGGGACTATCCGCAGGTGGAGCTGTCGCACATGTACGTCGACAATGCCGCCATGCAGCTGGTGCGCGCGCCCAAGCAGTTCGACGTCATCGTGACCGGCAACATGTTCGGTGACATCCTCTCGGACGAGGCCTCCATGCTCACCGGCTCGATCGGGATGTTGCCCTCGGCCTCGCTCGATGCCCAGAACAAGGGCATGTACGAGCCGATCCACGGTTCGGCGCCGGACATCGCCGGAAAGGGTGTGGCGAATCCGCTCGCCACCATCCTCTCGGCGGCGATGATGATGCGCTATAGCTTCGACCGCGCCGACGTGGCCGAGCGCATCGAGGACGCGGTGCGCCGGGTGCTCGCGCAAGGTCTGCGCACCGGCGACATCTGGCAGGATGGCACGCGCCGGGTCGGCACGGCCGAGATGGGCGATGCGGTGGTGAGCGCCCTGGCACATCGATAGAGGGAGGTTCGGCGATGCGGGCAGGATTCATCGGCTGGCGCGGCATGGTGGGCTCGGTCCTCATGCAGCGCATGACGGAGGAGCGCGATTTCGAGCACGTCGAGCCGAGCTTCTTCACCACTTCCCAGGCGGGCGCGCGGGGTCCGGACGTCGGCCGCGGCGCGCAGCCGCTCCTGGATGCGCGCGACATCGACGCGCTGTGCCGACATGAGGTGCTGGTGTCGTGCCAGGGCGGGGACTACACCGGCGAGATGCATCCGAAGCTGCGCGCGGCCGGCTGGAAAGGCTACTGGATCGATGCGGCCTCCGCGCTGCGCATGCGCGACGATGCGGTGATCATCCTGGATCCGGTCAATCGCGGCGTGATCGATCGCGCCCTGGCGAAGGGCGTGCGCGACTACATCGGCGGCAACTGCACGGTGAGCCTGATGCTGATGGGCATGCACGGCCTCTTTCAGGCAGGACTGGTGGAGTGGATCAGCGCGATGACCTATCAGGCCGCCTCGGGCGCCGGCGCGCAGAACATGCGCGAGCTGCTCGCGCAGATGGGCGCCGTGCATGCCAGCGTGCGCGACCTGCTGGACGATCCTTCATCCTCCATTCTCGCCATCGACCGAGCGGTCAGCAGTGCACTGCGCGCCGACACCTTGCCCACGACGCATTCCGGTCATGCCCTGGCAGGCAGTCTCCTGCCCTGGATCGACAAGGATCTCGGCAACGGTCAGAGCCGCGAGGAATGGAAGGCGCAGGCAGAGGGCAACAAGATCCTGGGCCGCGGTGACCGTCCCATCCCGATGGACGGCATCTGCGTGCGCATTGGTGCCATGCGCTGCCACAGCCAGGCGCTGACGGTCAAACTCACGCGCGATGTGCCGCTGTCCGACATCGAACGCCTGCTGGCGCAGGCGAACGAGTGGGTCGACGTCGTGCCCAACGAGCGTGACGCCAGCCTGCGCACGCTGACGCCCGCGCATGTCACGGGCACGCTGCGCATTCCCGTCGGGCGCCTGCGCAAGCTGCCCATGGGCGGTGACTACCTGAGCGCGTTCACCGTGGGAGATCAGCTTCTGTGGGGTGCGGCAGAGCCGCTGCGCAGGATGCTGCGCATCCTCGTCGAGCGCCGCTAGACGCGGCGTGCGACGGCCGTTGCACACCGCTTTGCCGGCTGCGCGATCGCCCTTAAAGACGCGTTCTGGCGAGGCTCTTGCTTCTGGGATCGGACGTTTCACATTCGCACCGGCACTGCCAAATTCTGCGAACCGGGCGCCGGCTTGGTGAAAGACCATTAAAGACTGCTTGCCACCAGCCGAAAAACAGCTAGGAAAATTGCTGGCTTAGCTGCTCGACTCAGAGGTGGATGAGCTTGCATCCCTACCTTCACGATGTTAATTTTTTAAAGAACTCATGGTCATAACGAAAGGTGGCGCCGTGGGCAAACCAGTCTCCCGCTCTGTGGTGTTGGCGAGCGCAATGCTCGCTTTGTCGTCAGCTGCAGGTGCCGCAGGGCTGGGCCGGCTGAGTGTCCTATCGGATCTCGGCCAGCCGTTGCGCGCCGAGATCGACGTCGTGGCGGTCGAGAAGGACGAGCTGGAAAGCCTCAGTGCGCGTCTGGCGTCGATCGAGACCTACGTGCAGAACAACCTGCCGTATCCGTCCCCGTCCATGGGTCTGCAGCTGAGCCTGGAGATGCGGCAGTCGGGGCAGCCGTACATCGTGGCGACCACCGCGCAGCCGATCAACGAGCCGTTCGTCGACATTCTGGTCGAGCTGACGTGGAACGACGGCCGCATTCTGCGCGGCTACACGGCGCTGATCGATCCCCCCACTTTCGGCAGCGACGAACCGTCCGTTGCGCAATCGGATCTCGCGCCCGAGATCGCGCCCGCCCCGATGGCGGCGCCCGAGCCGAGCGTCGAGACGCAGTTCGGGAGTGAATTGACGCAGCCTGCGCCCGACGTCGAAGCGATGGAGCGCACCGAACCGACCTACGAGTCGGCTGACGGAGCGGACCAGCCCATGGGAGATGCGGCGGCCCAGCCGCAGCCCGGCCTCGATGCCGCAAACGATGGCGTGGCAGCCGGCGACGGCGCGATGTCCCAGCCGGTCGCCGAACCGAAGCCGGCAACGATCGCGACGGACAGCGCGACCGATACCCATCAGGTGAAACGTGGCGAAACGCTGAGCGGCATTGCCAGACAGTTCGTGTCCGAGGACGTGTCCCTGGACCAGATGCTGGTCCTGCTCGTGCGCACGAATCCCGACGCTTTCGTCGACGGCAACATGAACCGGCTGAAGGCCGGCAAGGTGCTGCAGATCCCTGGCGGCGCCGACGCGGCCGCCATCGATCCGGCCGAAGCGCGCCAGGTGGTGCGGCTGCAGACGGCAGACTTCAACGCCTATCGCGAGAAGCTGGCCGCCGCGGCAGCCGAAGCGGCCGGTACTCCCGCCGCGGGCCAGACCGCGTCAGGCAGCGTTTCCGCGATGGTCAACGACGGGGCCCCTGCGGGAGCGGAGCAGCCGAAGGAAGTGGTCAAGCTGTCCGCGGGCGACGGGGCTGCCGACGAGGGTGCGAAGAGCGCACGTGCGCTCGAAGAGGAACTGGCGGCGCGCGAGAAGACGATCCGCGAGCAGAGCGAGCGCGTGGCCATGCTCGAGAAGCAGGTCAAGGACATGCAGGCGTTGCTCGAACTGCGGAACGAGGGCATGGCCAACGTGCAGCAGTCGGCGCAGGCCGACGCGGCTCCGGTGGAGTCGGCACCTGCCGCCGCGGGTCAGGCTGCGACGCCGGATGCCGCAGCACCCGCCGCGGCGCCTGCCGCCGAGGCCCCGCCTGCGTCGGGGGTGACCGAAGAACCGAAGCCGGCTCCGGCAAAGAAGCCGAAGGTGGTGGCGAAGCCGGCACCGAGTTTCACCGATCAACTGCTCGACCAGCCCCTGTACCTTGCCGGCGGTGCCGCGGTGCTCGGTCTGCTCGGCTTCCTCGGATTCAAGCTGGCGCGCAAGCGCAGGCAGGAGGATGAAGTCGAGCCGGTCGAGAGCGCAGAGCATCCCGAGGAGGGCAGCGCGATCAGGGCCGCCGAGACCGTCGCAGCAGAGGTCCCGGCAGGACTTGCCTCCACCGGACTTCCCTCCACCGGTGTGCCGCCGATGAGCGAGGACGTCGATCCGCTCGCGGAGGCCGAAATCTATCTGGCATACGGACGCGACGGTCAGGCAGAGGAGATCCTGAAGGAGGCGCTGCAGGGCAATCCGCGGCGTCACGAGATCCATCTGAAGCTCCTCGAGATCTATGCCAAGCGCAAGGATGCCGCGGCGTTCGACGGCGTTGCGCGCGAACTGCACATGGCCACCGGCGGTCAGGGTGACGTCTGGCTGCAGGCGGCGCGTCTGGGCTATCCGCTCGATCCGCAGAATCCGCGCTACGCCCTGGGCAAGCCCGTGGGCGCCGAGGTTGCGGGGTCTGCCGGCGCGGCTGGCGCGGTGGAAGACAAGCTGGACTTCGATATCGGCCTGGACGAGCCGGATGCAGCGACCAAGACGGACATCGACCTGAGCCGTCTCGGTGCCGCCGCCGGTACCAGCACCGACGTCGACTTGTCCAACCTCACCGCCGGCCAGAACGTAATGAGCGCGCTCGCGCAGTCGACCACGGCGGGCATGGAACGTACGCAGCAGACGGCCGCGATGGATCTCGACCTTGGCACGGATCAGGGCAAGCCCACCGGCCTGGACTTCGACTTCGACCTGAACGGCATGGGCAGCGAACCGACCGACAAGGTCAACGCGCCGGTGGCCAATGCTGGTGCGCCTGCCAGCATGAGCTTCGACTTGAGCAAGATCTCCCTCGATGAGGGCGCCCTGGACAAGGTGGAGCCGCGCCTGGATGTCGGCACGGCCTCGACCCCGGACATCGACCTGTCCAACATCGACCTCAGCCTGGATGGGGGTAAGGCCGAGGGTTCGGTCGCGGGCGGTGGGCGCGACGACCGCTGGTACGACGTGCAGACCAAGTTCGACCTGGCCAAGGCCTATCAGGAGATGGGCGACAAGGAAGGCGCGCGCGAGATCCTGCGCGAGGTGATCGCCGAAGGCGACAACGAGCAGCAGGCAGCCGCCCAGCGCGTGCTGGAGACGCTGGCCTGAGCGAACGAGCGGTGCCCCGCGGGCACCGCGCTTGACGACAGGCCAGGCTTCGCGTGTTCACTACACGGCCCCAGACGGGGCCGTGTCGTTTTTCGGGTCGCGTGGACGCGGCGGCGCCTCGTTTGCGGTTATTCTCTGATACGTGCGCATCGCTCTCGGCATCGAATACGACGGCAGCCGCTACTGCGGCTGGCAGACCCAACCCTCCGGTTGCGCGGTGCAGGACTGCCTGGAGGGCGTGCTGTCGCAGATCGCCGCGCAACCGCTCGTCACGCAGTGCGCGGGGCGCACCGACGCGGGCGTGCACGCGCTCGGACAAGTGGTCCACTTCGATACCGATGCGCGGCGTCCGCTCGGCGCGTGGGTGCGCGGGGCGAACACGCTGCTGCCACGCTCCTGTGCAGTGCTGTGGGCACGCGAGGTGGCACCCGAATTCCACGCGCGCTTCTGCGCACGGGGGCGGACCTATCTGTACGTGCTGCTGAACCGACGCGAGCGTCCGGGGCTGTTCGCCGAGCACGTCGGCTGGCATCACCACGATCTCGACATTTCCCGCATGCGCGAGGCGGCAGCGGCGCTGCTCGGCACGCACGACTTCAGCGCCTTCCGTGCCGCCGAGTGTCAGGCGCGCACCCCGGTCAAGACGCTGACACGCGTCGACATCGAACGGCGGGGCGAGCTGCTCGTCTTCCACCTGCGCGCCGATGCCTTCCTGCACCATATGGTGCGCAACATCGTAGGCAGCCTCGTGCGCGTGGGCAACCGCTCGCGCCCGGTGGAGTGGATGCGCGAGCTGCTCTCGGGCCGTGACCGCTCGCGTGCCGCACCGACGTTCGCCGCCGGGGGCCTGTACTTGGCGGCGGTCGAGTACGACGCGCGGTGGGAGCTGCCGGGCGGCGACGTCGAGGCGCGGCGACTGCTCGCGCGGCTTCCGCTGCCGTCACTGATCGAGGACTGAGCATGGCCACCGCAGTCAAGATCTGCGGCATCACCACCCCCGAGGACGCACGTCACGCGGCGTACGCCGGGGCGCATGCGATCGGTGTGGTGTTCCATCCGGCCAGCGCGCGGCACGTGACGCCCGAGCAGGCGCGGGCGGTGATCGAGGCGCTGCCGCCCTTCGTCACCGCAGTCGGCCTGTTCGTGGATGCCGACCCGGCCGAGGTGCGCGCGGTCGTGCGTGCAACGGGCGTGCAATTGCTCCAGTTCCACGGCGACGAGAGCCCCGAATACTGCGCGGGCTTCGACCTGCCCCACATCAAGGCGATCCGGGTGAGGCGCGGGGTGGATTTGCTACAATGCTCGCGCCGTTTTCAGGGGGCAAGAGGGCTGCTTCTCGATGCGTTTCACGAGGAGCATCGTGGCGGCACCGGTCAGCCGTTCGACTGGTCGCTGATCCCCCCGGATCTCCCCCTTCCGATCGTACTGGCGGGCGGACTCACGCCCGACACGGTCGAGCAGGCTGTGCGTCGCGTGCGACCCTGGGGGGTGGACGTGAGCAGCGGCGTCGAACGCAGCAAAGGCGTCAAGGATCCGGCCAAGGTCGCCGCATTCATTCGAGGAGCGCGCAATGCAGATGTATGAGGCCGGGCAGATCTATGATCTGCCGGACAACCAGGGCCACTTCGGACCGTACGGCGGAGTGTTCGTCGCCGAGACCCTCATGTACGCGCTCGACGAACTCAAGCGCGAGTACCTGCGCCTGAGGGACGACGACGAGTTCCAGCGCGAGTTCCGGTATGAACTCAAGCACTACGTGGGAAGACCCAGTCCGGTCTATCACGCCAAGCGCCTCTCACAGCACCTCGGCGGCGCCCAGATCTGGCTCAAGCGCGAGGATCTCAACCATACCGGCGCACACAAGATCAACAACACGATCGGGCAGTCGCTGGTTGCCCGGTGCATGGGCAAGCGGCGCGTGATCGCCGAGACCGGTGCCGGACAGCACGGCGTCGCCTCGGCTACCGTGGCGGCGCGCTACGGCATGGAATGCGTGGTGTACATGGGGGCCGAGGACGTCAAGCGTCAAGCCAGCAACGTCTATCGAATGAAGCTGCTCGGCGCCACGGTGGTTCCTGTCGAGAGCGGTTCGAAGACGCTCAAGGACGCGCTCAACGAAGCCATGCGCGACTGGGTGACCAACGTGGAAAGCACCTTCTACATCATTGGCACGGTGGCAGGTCCTCACCCGTATCCCATGATGGTGCGGGACTTCAACGCGGTCGTTGGCCAGGAACTGCTGGTGCAGATGCCGGAGGCCGTCGGCCGCCAGCCGGACGCCATCCTCGCCTGCGTGGGGGGCGGCAGCAATGCCATGGGTGTGTTCTACCCCTATATCCCGGAACGCGGTGTGCGGCTGATTGGTGTCGAGGCCGCCGGCGAGGGGCTGGGCACCGGGCACCATGCCGCGACCCTGTGCGCAGGCCGGCCCGGGGTGCTGCACGGCAACCGCACCTACCTGCTGCAGAGCGAGGACGGACAGATCATCGAGACCCACTCCATCTCCGCCGGGCTGGACTATCCGGGTGTTGGACCCGAGCACGCCTGGCTCAAGGACAGCGGCCGTGCCGAATACGTGGCGGCAACCGACCGGGAAGCGCTCGAGGCATTCCACACGCTGTGCCGCATGGAGGGCATCATGCCGGCGCTCGAGTCCAGCCATGCGCTCGCGCACGCGATGAAGATCGCACCGGAAATGGGCAAGGACCAGGTTCTCCTGGTCAACCTCTCCGGTCGCGGCGACAAGGACATGCATACCGTGGCCAAGGCCTCGGGCATCGACCTCTGACGCCGGTCGCAGCACCGACGCCCGCCCAACCGATCGAACCCCTGCCGATGTCACGCATCCCCGCTACGTTCCAGTCCCTCCAGCAACACGGCCGAAAGGCGCTCATTCCCTTCATCACCGCTGGCGATCCCTCGCTTGCGCTCACCGTCCCGCTCATGCACGGGCTGGTCGAAGCCGGCGCGGACATCATCGAACTGGGCGTGCCCTTCTCCGACCCGATGGCCGACGGCCCCGCAATCCAGCGCTCGAGCGAGCGGGCGCTCCGGCAGCACACCTCGCTCAAGGGCGTGCTGGAGGCCGTGCGCGCGTTCCGCGAGAAGGATGCACGCACGCCGGTGGTGCTGATGGGTTATGCCAATCCGATCGAGGCGATGGGCACCGAACGCTTCGCCCAGGCCGCGGCCGAAGCCGGCGTGGACGGCGTGGTGGTCGTCGACTATCCGCCGGAGGAAGGCAGCGAACTGCTGCAGGCGCTCAAGGCGCGCCAGATCGACAGTATCTATCTGCTGTCGCCGACATCCACCGATAGTCGCATTCGAGAGGTCGGCCGGGTCGCCAGCGGATACATCTACTACGTTTCTTTGAAGGGCGTGACGGGCGCAAGCACGCTCGATCTGGACGAGGTCGCGCGCAAGCTGCCGGCGATCAGGTCGCAGATCAAGTTGCCCGTCGGCGTGGGGTTCGGCATCCGTGACGGCGAAACGGCGCGTGCGGTGGGGCAGCTGTCCGATGCAGTTGTCATCGGTACCCGGCTGGTGCAGGAGATCGAAGCCTCGGCGCCCGAGCAGGCCGTCGAGAAGGTTCGGGCGCTGGTGGGCGGCATCCGCCGCGCCATGGACCAGTAGCGCACCCGATGCCCAACGAGGCGGCGGACGAATACGCCGCAGTCACTGTCGGAGGTGACGTGAGCTGGTTGCAGAAGCTGCTTCCGCCGAAGATCAAGCGCAGCCCCGGCGCGGCCAAGAAAGCCGTGCCCGAAGGGTTGTGGGTCAAATGCGAGGTGTGCGAGGCGGTGCTCTATCGGGCCGATCTCGAGAAGAGCCTCGACGTGTGTCCCAAGTGCTCGCACCACGATCGCATCACCGCGCGCGAGCGCATCGACGTGACGCTCGACCCGGAGGGGCGGTACGAACTCGGCGCCGAGGTGGTGCCGATGGATTTCCTGAAGTTCGTGGACAGCCGTCGTTACACCGAGCGCCTCTTGGCGGATCAGTCCGAGACGGGCGAGGGCGATGCGCTGGTGGTGATGCAGGGCGCGATCAAGAGCGTCCCGACGGTGGTCGCCGCATTCGAGTTTCGCTTCATGGGCGGTTCCATGGGCTCGGTCGTGGGCGAGCGCTTCGTGCGCGGCGTGCAGTGTGCGATCGAGCAGCGGAGTGCGTTCGTGTGCTTCACCGCCAGCGGCGGCGCGCGCATGCAGGAGGGGCTGATGTCCCTGATGCAGATGGCCAAGACCACCGCCGCGCTCACCCAATTGTCGGCCGAGCGCCTTCCCTTCATCTGTGTTCTCACCGATCCCACCATGGGTGGTGTGTCTGCGAGCTTCGCGATGATCGGTGACGTGGTGCTCGCCGAACCCGGTGCGCTGATCGGCTTTGCCGGCCCGCGTGTGATCGAGCAGACGGTCAAGCAGACGTTGCCGGAGGGCTTCCAGCGCGCGGAGTTCCTGCTCGAGCACGGCGCCATCGACATGATCGTGGATCGGCGCGAGATGCGTGACCGGCTCGCGAGCCTCATCACTCTGTTGACGCGCACGCCGGCAGCCTGAGCGTTCCTCCAGCCCGGTGCGCGACGCCCGCGCGCTTCCTGACCGCGATGCATCCGTCCGCCCCCCCTGCCGGCAGTTCGCTTGCGGCCTGGCTCGACTACCTGGAGCGCCTGCATCCCAAGTTGATGGACTTCGGACTCGAGCGCATCGATGCCGTGCGTGCGCGGCTCGACCTGGTTCCGGCGTTCCCGCTGATTACGGTGGGCGGTACCAACGGCAAGGGCTCGACCTGCGCCTTCCTCGAGAGCTTTCTGCGCTGCGCGGGATACCGCGTCGGCCGCTACAGCTCGCCGCATCTGCTGCGCTACAACGAGCGCGTGTCGATCGATGGACGCGAAGCCGGCGACGCCGATCTGGTGCGTGCGTTCGAACGGGTGGAAGCCGCGCGCGCGCAGGTGAGCCTCACCTATTTCGAGTTCGGCACGCTGGCGGCGATGCTCCTGTTCCAGGAGGTCCCGGTCGAAGTGGCCGTGCTGGAGGTGGGGCTGGGCGGCCGTCTCGATGCCGTCAACGTGTTCGATCCCGACTGTGCAGTGCTGGTCAGTGTCGGGCTCGATCACATGGAATACCTGGGCGATTCGCGCGAGGCGATCGGTGCGGAGAAGGCAGGTATTTTCCGCGCCGGCCGGCCGGCCATCGTCGGTGATCCCGATCCGCCACGCAGCGTCATCGAGTGCGCGCAACGGATCGGCGCCCCCATCCACCTGATCGACCGCGACTTCGGCGCGGTCGCGCGCGAGCAGGACTGGACGTTCTGGAGCCTGCATGCACGGCGGGCCGGGTTGCCGTGGCCGAGTCTGCGGGGCACGTTTCAGCTAGGCAACGCCGCCGCCGCGCTCATGGCCCTGGAGACGATGCGATCAAGCCTGCCGGTGGACATGGGGGCGATTCGCCGTGGACTGGTGGAGGTGGAACTGCCCGGCCGCTTCCAGGTACTGCCGGGCCGGCCGATGACGATTCTCGACGTCGCTCACAACCCGCACGCGGCGCTCCGACTGCGCGAGAATCTGTCGCGCATCCCGGGTGGCCGGACCCTGGCGGTATTCGCGATGCTGCGCGACAAGGATGTCGTCGGGGTCGCACGCGTCCTGGCCGATAGCGTGGACGCCTGGTTCGTCGCCACGCTTCCGGGCCCGCGCGGAGAAAGCGCGGACGGTCTCGCGGCCCGATTGCGAACGGCGGGCGTGGTGGCGGCGGTGCACGTGTGTCACGACGTGCCGGAAGCATTGCGCAGCGCGCAGGGCGACGCGAGTGCGGATGATAAAATCCTCGTATTCGGTTCCTTTCTCACGGTAGCGGCCGCACTCGGCTTCTCCGATACCCGATCCGGCTGATACGACGAGACTCGAGCTTGGCCAGGAACAACGTCTCCGACGAAGAGATTCATCTGCGCAAGCGTGCACGCCGACGTCTGGTTGGCGCCATTGCGCTGGTCATCGTTGCGGTCGCGGCGGTTCCGCTGCTGCTCGATGCCGAGCCGCGCGGTGGTCAGCCGGTGCCGCAGGTGAAGCTGACGGATGCATCGCCGGAGCCGACATCGCCGGCGCCCCTCGCACCGCCGCCGGCCGGCGGCCCGGATGAGCCGGCTGCGTCCGCTCCGGTATCTCTCGAGGATGCCGCGACCGCGTCGCCCGCGCTGCCGCCGCTCGAGGCGCAACGCCTCGACGGGGAGCCGGACGCTGCGAGTCCTGGCACCCCGGGCGTGCAGCCGGCCGGTACGACGACGTACGTGGTGCAGTTGATCGCCACCACGTCCCCGGACAAGGCGCGTGAGCTCAGCCATACGCTGCGGAATCAGAAGTTTCCGGTATTCACCGAGAGCACGCCCGACGGCGGCAAGATCCGCGTGCGCGTCGGTCCGTTCGTGCAGCAGGCGGCAGCGGAGGCGGCCCGCAGCCGGCTGATCGAACTCGGCTTCGACCCCGGCAAGGTCGTGACGAAGGGCGACTGAAAGCGTGACGACGCAGTGAACGGACTGGACTACGCCATTCTCGCCGTGCTTGCGCTGTCCGTCGTGCTCAGCGTGCTGCGCGGCGCCGTGCGCGAACTGATGTCGCTGCTCTCCTGGGTGATCGCAGTTTGGCTCGCCGTGCGCTATGCACCGCATGCCGCGATCTTCATGCCCGATTCGCTGTCCAATCCTTCGTTGCGCCTGGCAGCGGGCTTTGCCGTGGTCTTCCTCGGCGCCCTGCTGGTCCTCGCCCTGTTGACGATGATCGTCGCCGGACTGTTGCGCAAGTCGCCGCTCTCCGGGGTGGATCGCCTGCTCGGGGGTGTATTTGGATTGGTCCGCGCGCTGGTCATTTTAGTGGCAGCCACGCTGGTGGCCGGACTGACCGCCGTACCGCGCGAGCCGATCTGGAAGGAGTCGAAGCTCGTGGCTCCCTTCCAGGCGCTGGCGGTGGCGGCGCGTAGCTACCTGCCGCAGGCGGTTGCGCAACGGATAGGCTACGATTGATCGACGCTGGCTCGCCTGTTGCGTCGGAGTTCGAGGCGAGGCCGACCGGATGCGGCGGCCCCGCCACGATCGTGTCAATTCACCGAGACCGGATATGTGTGGAATCATCGGCGTTGTAGCCAGGTCGCCCGTCAATCAGCTGCTCTACGACGGGCTGCTCGTGCTGCAACATCGCGGGCAGGATGCGGCGGGAATCGTCACTGCGGAGCAGAGCACCTTCCACATGCACAAGGGCGGTGGACTGGTGCGCGACGTCTTCCGCACGCGCGACATGCGCAACCTGGGGGGGCGGACGGGCATCGCCCACTGCCGCTACCCGACAGCCGGGTCGGCCAACAACTCCGCCGAGGCGCAACCTCTGTACGTCAACTCGCCCTTCGGGATCGTTCTCGGCCACAACGGCAACCTGACCAACTCGGAAGCGCTCAAGCGCGAACTGTTCCGTCAGGATCTACGGCACGTCAACACCAACTCCGACTCGGAGGTGCTGCTCAACGTGCTGGCGCACGAGCTGCAGGAAGCCTCCGCGACCTGTGCGCTCGATCCGGCCACCATCTTCCGAGCGGTGGCAGGCGTGCATCGGCGCGTGCGCGGCGCCTACGCGGTGGTAGCGATGATCGCGGGCTACGGCTTGCTCGCCTTCCGGGATCCATATGGAATCCGGCCGCTGGTGGTCGGGACGAGATCCGATGAGGGCGATGAGTATCTGGTTGCCTCGGAGAGCGTCGCGCTCAACGTGCTGGGCTTCAAGCTGGTGCGCGACGTCGCGCCGGGCGAGGCGATCTTCATCGACATGGACGGGAACTTCTTCAGCAAGCAGTGCGCTGCGCACCCGTCGCTCAATCCTTGCATCTTCGAGTTCGTCTATCTTGCACGACCCGACTCGATGATCGACGGCATCTCGGTGTACGAGACGCGCCTGCGCATGGGCGAGAGCCTCGCGGAGAAGATCCAGCGCGACTATGCGGGGTTGGACATCGACGTCGTCATCCCGATACCGGATTCCAGCCGGCCGGCCGCCATGGAGCTCGCGAGCAAGCTCGACGTGGCCTATCGCGAGGGCTTCATCAAGAACCGCTACATCGGCCGCACCTTTATCATGCCGGGGCAGGGGGTGCGCAAGAAATCGGTGCGCCAGAAGCTCAATGCGATCGGCATGGAGTTCAAGGGGAAGAACGTGCTGCTGGTGGATGATTCGATCGTGCGCGGCACCACCAGCCGCGAGATCGTGCAGATGGCGCGCGACTCTGGTGCCAACAAGGTGTTCTTCGCCTCCGCGTCGCCTCCCGTGCGCTTCCCGAACGTGTATGGCATCGACATGCCCAGCGCGCGCGAACTCATTGCCACCGGCCGCACCGACGAGGAGATCGCGCGTGAGATCGGTGCCGACTGCCTGATCTACCAGGACCTGGACGCGCTGGTGCGCGGCGTGACTTCGGTCAATCCCCAGGTCCAGAACTTCGAGACCTCCTGCTTCAGCGGCGACTACATCACCGGCGACGTCACCCCCGAGTATCTTGCCGGGGTCGAGGCCAACCGCAACGACGTTGAACTGGGCCTGCGTTCCGCGGCCGCCACCACGCAACTCGATCTGAATCTGGTGGGCGCCGACTGACGCACCCCGAACCGCCGCACGGCAGTTGACGAGTTCGCCGCCGCCCGGTATCTTCCGCACCTCGCGCCGATTTGACGTCACAGCTTGCGGGCGCGTTACAAGTGCAGCTAAAGCGTGGGGAGAACCCGCGTGGGCACTGCTGCGCGGGTTTTCTTATTTTGCAGGTCCGAAAATGACCGAACTCGACTTCGAGACGCTGGCGGTGCGGGCGGGAATCCAGCGCAGCCAGTTTCACGAGCACGCAGAGGGCTTGTTCCTCACCTCCAGCTTCGTCTTCGACACCGCCGCACAGGCCGCCGAGCGCTTCTCGGGCGCGCAGGAAGGCATGGTGTACTCGCGCTACACCAACCCCACGGTGGCGATGCTGCAGGATCGCCTGGCCGCCCTGGAGGGCGCGGAGTGCTGTATCGCCACCGCATCGGGAATGTCTGCCATCCTTGCCACCGTCCTCGGTTTGCTGCGGGGCGGGGAGCACATCGTCGCCTCGCGCAGCCTGTTCGGCGCCACGGTGCAACTGTTCAGCAACTGGCTGCCGCGCTTCGGCATCGAGACCACCTTCGTCGCCGGTGCCGATCCTTCCGACTGGAAGGCCGCCCTTCGCCCGAACACGCGCCTGCTGTTCGTGGAGACGCCGTCGAACCCGCTCACCGAGATCTACGACCTCGCGGCGCTGGCCGATTTGGCGCACGCGCATTCGGCGCGGCTGGTGGTGGACAACTGCCTCTGCACACCGGCGCTGCAGCGCCCGCTCGCGCTGGGCGCGGACGTGGTCGTGCACTCGGCAACGAAATACCTCGACGGGCAGGGGCGGGTGCTGGGCGGCGCCGTGCTGGGTGCGCGCGCACTGATCGAGGAACCGCTCACCGCCTTTCTGCGCAATGCCGGACCGACTCTCTCGCCATTCAATGCCTGGGTGATCCTCAAGGGGTTGGAGACGCTCAAGCTGCGCATGGACGCGCACTGCGCAGGCGCGGCGGCCCTGGCGAGCTGGCTGGAACGCCATCCGCGTGTCGAGCGGGTCTGGTACCCCGGCCTCCCGAGCCACCCCCAGCATGCACTTGCCCATCGTCAGCAGCGCGCCGGCGGGGGAATCGTGTCCTTCGTGGTGAAGGGCGGGCGCGACGCGGCCTGGAGCGTGGTCGATTCATGCCGTCTGATCTCGATCACGGCCAATCTCGGCGACGCGAAGAGCACGATCACGCATCCGGCCAGCACCACACATGGCCGCCTGGCGCCAGCCGCGCGCGCAGCGGCGGGGATCGAGGAAGGGCTGCTGCGCGTGGCGGTGGGACTGGAGTCCGTGCGGGACCTGCAAGCCGACCTCGCGCGCGGGCTGGGCTGAGCGCTCAGGCGATCGCGAAGGGTAGCGGCACGCTCTCCCAGCTGTCCGCGGAGACGCGCAGGTACTGCCCGGTGCGGTACCAGTCCGACAGGACCCAGCGCTCCCGCCGCCGGCCGTCCACCTCCAGCTCGTGGCGTGCTGCGCGATGCGTGTGACCATGGATCATGTGCGAGCAGTCGTAGCGGCGGAAGGCCTCTTCCACCGCCGCAGGCATCACGTCCATGATCTCCATGCGCTTGACCGTCTTTTCGCCCTCGCTCATGCGCCGTGCACCCCCGATGATGCGCTTGCGCCGCTGCAGGGGTAGGCGCATGAACACTCCTTGCACCAGGCGGTTTCTCACCACCCGCCGGAAGGTCTGGTAGCGCCGGTCCTGCGTGCACAGCAGGTCGCCGTGCGTGAGCAGCGTGCGCGTTCCATAGAGGTCGACGACGGTCGGGTCGCGCAGTGGGAGCACGCCGGCGGAGGCGGCGAAGCGCCGCGCCAGCAGGAAGTCGCGGTTGCCGTGCATCACGTGGACAGAGACCTTGCGCGCCAGGCGTGCGAGCCGCTGCACCACCTGCGCATTGAACGCGTCGTCCAGGTCGTCGTCGCCCGCCCAGTATTCGAACAGATCGCCGAGCACGTAGACTGCGTCGGCCTGCGCGGCCGGGCCGTCCAGGAATCGCTCGAAGGCCTGCGTGGCGAGCGGCCGCTCGGCGCTCAGGTGCAGATCGGACAGGAACAGCGTGGTACCGTGCACCGGGCGCGGCTGCCTTCTACGCTCAGACCACCTCGACGCTCTTGACGATCACGTCCTCGAGCGGGACATCGTCGTGCATTCCGCGGCTTCCCGTGGCCACCTTGCGGATCTGGTCCACGACTTCCTTCCCCTCCACCACCCGGCCGAACACGCAGTAGCCCCAGCCCTGCGGACTGGGCGCGGAGAAATTGAGGAAATCGTTGTCGGCAACATTGATGAAGAACTGGCTGGAGGCGGAGTGCGGGTCCGGAGTGCGCGCCATCGCGATGGTGTAGGCGGCGTTGCCCAGACCGTTGTCGGCCTCGTTCTTGATCGGGGCGCGCGTGGTCTTCTGCTTCATGCCCGGTTCGAATCCTCCGCCCTGGATCATGAAGCCGTCGATGACCCGATGGAACACCGTGTTCGCGTAGAACCCGCTCTCCACGTAGTCGAGGAAGTTGCGCACGGTCGCCGGAGCGCGCGCCTCGTCCAGCTCGAGGGTGATGGTGCCCATACTCGTATGCAGTTTGACCATGATATCTCCAGGTGCGAATCAGTTGGCCGGGACGCTTTCACGTTCGATGAGCCAGCGCCCGTCTTGCTTGACGAGTTGCAGGGTCTTCAGCGCGCTGTGCTTGACGGTCGGCGATGCGTAGTCCTGCCGGAAGCTGACGCGCGCGCGGCCGTGGTCGTCCAGTGTCACGCGCGCGGACGCCACCGAGACGCGCAGGTCGCGTGCCAGCTCGAGCTGCCTGCGCCGCTGCGCTTCCCATGCGGCGCGCGACGTGCCGTCAGGAGGCGTGAAAGCCGGTGCGTAGTAGGAAAGGTAGGTCGCGGCATCGCCTTGCGACCACGCCTGCGCCCAGCCCTCGACCGCGGCGAGGACCTCGGCCCTGGCGTCGACCGCAGGCGGCGCGCTCCGCGCTGGCCCGTCAGCTGGCGCCGCCGCGGCCTCGGCCGCCGTGGAAGCGACTGTCGACGCTGCTGCACTCGGCACGATCTGACCGAGGCGATCCAGCTTCTGTCTCGCGCGCGCGTTGTCCACGTCCAGACGCAGCGCAGCGGCGTAGGCCTCGGCGGCCAGCGCTGCGTAGACGTCGCCCAGATTCTCGTGCGCGGTGGCGTATTCCGGGTGCGTGCGCAGCGCCAGTTCCAGCGCTTCGCGGGCTGCACGATAGTCGCCCTGCGACGCATGCAGCACCGCGAGATTGTTGTAGGGTTCCGGCATCTCCGGGAAGTCCTGCGTCAGACCGGTGAACAGCGCGATCGCGTCGGCCGTGCGCTGCTGTTCGCTGAAGATCACCCCCTTCAGAAAGCGCGCGCGCGCATCGCGCGGATTGCGCTCCAGCTGGGCATCCAGACGCGCGAGTGCCGCCTCGCGCTGGCCCTGGCGGTGCAGTGCCTGCGCCTCCTCGAATGCGTCCGCGGATGCGGCAGGATGCACCGCCAGGGCGCTCAGCGCGAGCGCGAGGGCGAACAGGATGCGGTGCATGGGCGTCGTGCTATACTCTTTGCAAAAGCGTGCTAGGTACTTGTAATACTAGCAGAATTCGAGGCAGACCCGATTTCTCCCACCGGTCCACGGCAAACCTCCCTCCCCGAACGGCGCGCCGCGACGGCGGCCACGCAGTTCGCGTGGCAGGACGGCACAGGCGCCGCCCCATGCTGCACATCCACAATTCGCTGACGCGGCAGAAGCAGAAGTTCGAACCGATCCAACCCGGCTCGGTCCGCATGTACGTCTGCGGCATGACGGTATACGACTATTGCCACATCGGTCATGCGCGCGTCATGGTGGTGTTCGACGTCGTGCGTCGGTGGCTGCGCGCGAGCGGCTTCGACGTGCAGTACGTGCGCAACATCACGGATATCGACGACAAGATCATCCGCCGCGCACTGGAGAACGGCGAGAGCATCCAGGCCTTGACCGAGCGCTTCATCGGCTTCATGGACGAGGATGCGCAGGCGCTGGGCGTGGAGAAACCCGACCACGAACCGCGAGCGACCGAGCACGTGCCTGACATGCTGGTCATCATCGACGCACTCGAGCGCAAGGGTCTGGCCTATCGTGCGGCAAACGGCGACGTGTACTACTCGGTCCGCGGATTTCGCGAGTACGGGAAGCTGTCCGGCAAGTCGCTCGAGGATCTGCGCGCCGGCGAGCGCGTCGACGTGGACCCCAACAAGCAGGATCCGCTCGATTTCGTGCTGTGGAAGGCAGCCAAGCCAGGCGAGCCCGCGTGGGAGTCGCCCTGGGGCCGCGGGCGCCCGGGCTGGCACATCGAGTGTTCGGCGATGAGCGAGCACTTCCTGGGCGAGCACTTCGACATCCACGGCGGCGGACAGGACCTGTTGTTCCCGCATCACGAGAACGAGATCGCGCAGTCCGAGGGCGCGCACGGCCATACCTTCGTCAATTACTGGATGCACAACGGCTTCGTGCGCGTGGACAACGAGAAGATGTCCAAGTCCCTGGGCAACTTCTTCACCGTGCGCGACGTGCTGAAGCGGTACGACGCCGAAGTGGTGCGCTTCTTCATCGTGCGCGCGCACTACCGCAGTCCGCTCAACTACTCCGACCAGCACCTGGACGATGCACGCGCCGCGCTCAAGCGCCTGTACACCACCCTGCGCGATACCCCGGCTGCGCCGATGACGCCGGATTGGAGCGACTCGTTCGCCGCGCGCTTCAAGGCGGCGATGGACGACGACTTCAACACGCCTGAAGCCGTCGCCGTGTTGTTCGAACTGGCGGGCGAGGTCAACCGCACGCGCGAGGCACGCAGTGCGTCGCTGCTGAAAGGCCTCGGGGCTGTGCTGGGTCTTTTGCAACGTGAGCCGAACGATTTTCTTCAGAACCCGCTGCGAGGAAACATCTCGATCGGGGTCAGCCTGGAGGGAACGATCGGAATTACTGCGTCCGGTACTGCGGCGGCGGTGGGAATCTCCAATGAGCAGATCGAGCAGCTCATCGAACAGCGCAAGGCGGCGCGCAAGGCGAAGGACTTCGCCGAGGCGGATCGCATCCGCAAGCATCTGGAGGACAAGGGCGTGCTGCTGGAGGACACCGCGTCCGGCACGCTCTGGCGGAGGAAGTAGACGACGGCGATCGCGCCGTCTTGTTCTGGTGCGAAGGGGGGGCGGATGTCGGATCGCACAGCAACCAATCGCAAGATGGCGTTCCCGCCAGCGCTCGCCTGCCTGCAGCCGATGCAGGACTGGCTGCGGGATGCGGCCACGGCGCTCCTGGCGCGTACCTCACCGCAAGCCGCTCCGCGCATGCCGACCTGGTATACGGGTGAGGGCGCGCACATCGCCGCGCAGCTCGGCGATCCGGAGCTGGGGGAGGCGTGGAGTCAGTTCGGACGCCTCCATGCACAGTTCGAAGCGGCGGCGGACGCCTGCGTCGCCTCCGCCAAGCGCGGACGTGGTGACGCAGCGGCCGAACAGCTGCGACAAACCTTCGCCCTGCTCGCCTCGCTCACCTCGCTGCTCACGGCCAGCAGCCTGCGTGAAGTGTCGCTGCTCTTCGCCGAGCGTGAGCGCCGGGTCGCGCAGCGCTACGAGCAGGAGTTCCTCGAGGCCGCGCACATCGGCCGCTTCAGCGTGCGTCTGTCGGACGAGGCGCTGCTCGCCTGCGACGAAAGCTTCGCCGCCTTGTTCGACGGCGAGCCGGCGGGACTGCGTGGACGTGAGGCGCGTGCGGTGCTGGGCAAGGCTGCGTGGCGCGACCTGCGCGAAGACCTGAAGCCGGGGCAGACGCGTCGCGTACGCATTCGGCGTCCCCGTCCCCGACAGCTGACCCTCGAAATCGTCGCCTACATGACCGGCACGGTGGCGCGCGGCACGCTGCATGGCTTCGTGGTCAATGTGTCCCAGGCCGAGGCCGAGGCCCAGAACCGCCGCCTGCTGTCCTCGGCGATCGAGGCACTGGACCAGTTGGTGGCGATCACCGATGCCAGGCAGCACCTCGTGTACGTGAATGGTGCCTTCGCCCGTGCGACCGGTTATGCGGCAGGTGAGGTGCTGGGGCGCTCGCTGCGCTTCCTGCATGGGCCGCAGACCAGCCCCGCCATGCTGGCGCTGCTGAGGCAGGCGGTGCGCGCGGGCGAAGCCGCGCATGTCGAACTGGTCAATTACCGTAAGTCGGGTGAGGCGTACTGGGTCGATCTGTCCATGGTGCCCGTGCCCGATGCGGACGGCGAGATCACGCACTGGGTGGCAATCGGACACGACATCACGGCACGCAAGCGGCAAGAGGAGGAAATCACCCGCCTGGCGATGGAGGACCACCTCACCGGCCTACCCAATCGCCGTGCCGGCGAGGCGCGCCTGGCCATCGAGTGGAGCCGCGCGCGCCGCCGCGCGGGATCGTTCGCGGTCGCCCTGGTCGACGTAGATCGCTTCAAGCTGGTCAACGATCAGTACGGGCATCAGGTCGGCGATCAGGCCTTGATCCACATCGCCGCACTGCTGGGACGCAACAAGCGCGGCGGCGACTGGATCTGCCGCTGGGGCGGGGAGGAATTCATGATCTGCCTGCACGACCTCGACGCGCGGGGAGCGCTCGCCGCGGCGGAACGCACGCGCAAGCTGATCCGCACACATCCACTGGTCGGACCGCACGGCGACCTGACGCTGACAGTGAGCATGGGCGTGGCGCTGTACGACATGGAGGTCGAGTCGGTGGATGCGCTGGTGGCGGAAGCCGACAGCTTGCTGTACGAGGCCAAGCGCACCGGCCGCGACCGTGTGGTCAGCAATGCCAGGCCGCCGGCACGCGGCGTCACGAGCGGCAACTGGGAGCGCTCGCAGGTGCATAGCGCACTGCAGGAGCAGCGCGTGGTCGCGGCCTTCCAGCCCATCGTCGACCTGCGCAGCGGTGAGACCGTCGCCGAGGAGGCGCTGGCACGCATCGTGGGCCGGGACGATACGCTGGTGCCGGCCGGTGAATTCATCGGGGCGGCCGAGGCGCTGAGGCTGATCAGTGCGATCGACCGCACCGTGAGCGAGACCGCGCTGGAGCGCAGCGCGAGCGCCGCCGGCAATCCGCCGTGCACGCGCTTCATCAATCTGTCGCAGCAGTTCCTTGCCGACGGCGAGGAGGTGGACCGCCTGCTCGACCGGGCAAAGGCGCTGCATGTGCTGCCCAGCGCCAAGAACCAGCCGCTGGTGATCGAGCTGACCGAACGTCAGACGAGCGACATGAAGCTGCTCAAGAGGCAGCTGAGACCTTTCCTGCAGTCCGGCTTCGGGCTCGCACTGGATGATTTCGGAAGCGGACAGTCATCCTTCATGTACCTGGCCGACCTGCCGCTGAGCTTCATCAAGATCGAGGGCTGGATGGTCCGGCGCATCGTGAGCGACTCGCGCATCCGTCAGCTGGTGGCATCGCTGGTCGGCACAGCGCGCAGCTTCGATCTGCGAACGGTGGCCGAGTGCGTGGAGGATGGGCAGGCGGCGCAGGTGTTGTGCGACCTGGGGGTGGATTGGGCGCAGGGCTTTTTCTTCGCCGAGCCTGCGCTGGTGCACTGACGGGCGTCAGCCCTCGAAGAATTCCCTGACCTTCTCGAACCAGCTCTTGGCCTTCGGGTTGTGGCGCCCCGACTCCTCCTGGTTGATCGCCTCGAGTTCGAGCAGGAGCTCCTTCTGGCGCGCGGTGAGGTTCACCGGCGTCTCGACCACCACGTGACACATCAGGTCGCCGTGGGTATTGGTGCGCACTCCTTTGATGCCCTTGCCGCGCAGCCGGAACACCTTGCCCGACTGGGTCTCGGCCGGGATCTTGATCTTCGCGCTGCCGTCCAGGGTGGGGATCTCGATCTCGCCGCCGAGCGCGGCGGTGGTGAAGCTGATCGGCATCTCGCAGTGCAGGTCGTTCTCCTCGCGCTGGAACATCGGGTGAGGCCGCAGCCGCACCACCACGTACAGGTCGCCAGGAGGTCCGCCGTTGACGCCGGCTTCACCCTCGCCGGTCAGGCGGATGCGATCACCTTCGTCCACGCCTGCAGGGATCTTGACCGACAGGGTCTTCTGTTTCTTCACGCGGCCGGCACCCGAGCACGTGCTGCAGGGGTCGCGCACGATCTTGCCCACCCCGCCGCAGCGCGGGCAGGTCTGCTGGAGTGAGAAGAAGCCCTGCTGAATGCGCACCTGCCCCTGTCCCTGGCAGGTGGGGCAGGTGGTGGGCTCCGTGCCCGGTTTCGCGCCCGTGCCGTTGCACGGCTCGCAGGTCTCCAGCGTCGGAATGCGGATCTTGGTCTCGGCGCCGCGCGCGGCTTCCTCGAGCGAGATCTCGAGGTTGTAGCGCAGGTCGGCGCCACGGTAGACGTTGGAGCGGCCGCGTCCGCCGCCGAAGATCTCGCTGAAGATGTCACCGAAGGCATCGCCGAAGCCGGCGCCGCCCGGGCCGCCGGCCATGCCCTCCATCGCCTGATGCCCGAAGCGGTCGTAGGCGGAGCGTTTGTCTTGATCGGACAGGACTTCGTAGGCCTCCTTGGCCTCCTTGAATTTCTCCTCGGCCGTGGCGCTGTCCGGATTGCGGTCCGGGTGGTGCTGCATGGCCAGCTTGCGATAGGCCTTCTTGATTTCGTCTTCCGAGGCGTCCCGGTTGACCCCCAGAACCTCGTAGTAGTCGCGCTTGGCCATGCCCAACGATTTCCCTTTGCTACAAGCGAACGGCCGAATTAAGCGTCATTTCCAGGGAATGACGCTTGAATTCGGCCAGATAGGACGTCTTGCCCGCCGACGCCTGCTGATCGAGCCATGCCCGTTTCCGGGCATGGCGTCTTATCACTTCTTGTCCTTGACCTCTTCGAACTCCGCGTCGACGACATCATTCTCGTCCGCGCGCCCGGATCTGGCGCTCGCGCCAGCGGCTGCCTGTTCGCCTCCCGACGGCTGCTCGGCATACATCTTCTCGCCGAGCTTTTGCGCCGCCTGCGTCAGCGCCTGCGTCCTCGACTCGATGGCGTCCTTGTCGCCGCTCTTCATGGCGTCTTCGGCCGCTTTCAGCGCTTCCTCGAGCTGCGATTTCTCGCTCGCGTCGAGCTTGTCGCCGTGCTCGTTCATCGACTTGCGCACCGAATGCACCATCGCGTCGCACTGGTTGCGCGCGTCGACGAGCTCGCGTGCCTTGCGGTCTTCCTCGGCGTTGAGCTCGGCGTCCTTGACCATGCGCTGAATCTCGTCCTCCGACAGCCCCGAGCTGGCGGTGATCTTGATCTTGTTCTCCTTGCCGGTGGCCTTGTCCTTGGCCGACACGTGCAAAATGCCGTTGGCGTCGATGTCGAAGGTGACTTCGATCTGCGGCAGGCCGCGCGGTGCCGGGGGAATGCCCTCGAGGTTGAACTGACCCAGGCTCTTGTTGCCGCTGGCCATCTCGCGCTCGCCCTGCAGCACGTGGATCGTCACCGCCGACTGGTTGTCGTCCGCCGTCGAGAACACCTGCTGGGCCTTGGTCGGAATCGTCGTGTTCTTCTGGATCAACTTGGTCATCACGCCGCCTAGCGTCTCGATCCCGAGCGACAGCGGCGTGACGTCCAGGAGCAGCACGTCCTTGACCTCGCCTTGCAGCACGCCGCCCTGAATCGCCGCACCGATCGCGACGGCCTCGTCCGGATTGACGTCCTTGCGTGGCTCCTTGCCGAAGATCTCCTTCACCTTCTCCTGCACCTTGGGCATGCGCGTCATGCCCCCGACCAGGATCACGTCGTCGATGTCACTGACCTTCACCCCCGCATCCTTGATGGCGATGCGGCACGGGTCGGCGCTCTTCTCGATGAGATCCTCGACCAGGCTCTCGAACTTCGCGCGCGTGACCTTCATCGCCAGGTGCTTCGGACCGGACTGGTCCATGGTGATGTACGGCAGGTTGATCTCGGTCTGCTGCGTCGAGGACAGCTCGATCTTGGCCTTCTCCGCCGCTTCCTTCAGCCGCTGGAGCGCCAGGATGTCCTTGCGCAGGTCGACGCCTTGTTCCTTCTTGAACTCGTCGGCGATGTAGTCCATCAGGCGCTGATCGAAGTCCTCCCCGCCCAGGAACGTATCGCCGTTGGTGGCCAGCACCTCGAACTGATGCTCGCCCTCGACTTCCGCGATCTCGATGATGGACACGTCGAACGTTCCGCCGCCCAGGTCGTACACCGCGATCTTGCGGTCGCCCTTCTTCTTGTCCAGACCGAACGCGAGCGCTGCGGCCGTCGGCTCGTTGATGATGCGCTTGACCTCGAGGCCCGCGATGCGCCCTGCGTCCTTGGTCGCCTGGCGCTGGGAGTCGTTGAAGTAGGCGGGGACGGTGATCACCGCCTCGGTCACGGGCTCGCCGAGATAGTCCTCGGCGGTCTTCTTCATCTTCATCAGCGTCTGCGCGGACACTTCCGGCGGCGCGATCTTCTTGCCGCGGACCTCCACCCACGCGTCACCGTTGGGTGCCTGCACGATGCTGTAGGGGGAGAGCTTCACCGCCTTCTGCGCTTCCTGATCGGTGAAGCGCCGTCCGATGAGGCGCTTCACCGCGTACAGGGTGTTCTTGGGATTGGTCACCGCCTGGCGCTTGGCAGGTGCGCCAACCAGGATCTCACCCTCCTCGGTATAGGCGACGATGGACGGCGTCGTGCGCGCGCCCTCGGAATTCTCGACCACCTTGGGCTGACCGTTCTCCATGATGCTCACGCAGGAGTTCGTGGTTCCCAGGTCGATGCCGATGATCTTTCCCATGCGATCCCTCGTTAATCAGGAAGTTGAATGCGAATGGAGCCTAGGTGTGGGGTCGGGCGGAGCGTTTCAAGCACTGCCTTCCGCCTGCGGCTTGGCAACGGCCACGAGGGCCGGTCGCAGAACTCGGTCATGCAGCAGATAGCCCTTTTGCAGCACATGCACGACCGTATTGGGCGCCTGGTCCGAAGGAACCGTGGTCATCGCCTCATGGCGATGCGGGTCGAACTTATCGCCGAGCGGGTCCACTTCCCGGATTGCCGCCTTCTCGAACACGCTGTTCAGCTGCTTGAGGGTGAGTTCCACCCCCTGGCGCAGCGATTCGACGGTGCTGTTGTCGGCCGCCAGTGCTGCTTCCAGGGCGTCCCGGACCGGCAGCAGTTCGCTGGCGAATCCCTCCAGGGCGTACTTGTGCGCGTTGGCGACGTCGGCCTGGGCGCGCTTGCGGATGTTGTCGGACTCGGCTTTCGCGCGCAGCCAGGCATCGTGATGCTCCTGCGCCTGCAATTCCAGCTTGCGAATGAGTTCCTGATCGCTCGGCATGGTGTCGTGCCGTGTTGCGGCGCTGTCCGAGTCGGCGGACGCCTCGCCCGGGCCGTGTCGGTTCAGGTCGTGTTCCTCTTCCTGCATGTTCCAGTCTCCCAGCTAGACCCCAAGCGAAGTGGGGGCGCAGGGAAACCTTTCAAGCGCAGGTCGGCGGGCGAGGCGGAACTTTTTTGGGGACCTCTCAGCGCTGGGCGCCGAGAGCCAGAGCCCGCTCGCGGGAGGCGGCTGCCGCGAGCGGGTCGGGAGGGTCCATCCAGCCGTGAAGGTTGGCGAGGGTGATGCCGGCCAGCGCCTCGATCCAGTCCGGCCGCTCGTTGAGACAAGCGACGTAGGCGAACTGCTCGCCTCCCGCCGCCAAAAAGGCGGTCCGGTTCTCCATGGCGATCTCTTCGAGCGTCTCGAGGCAGTCGGCGACGAATCCCGGGCACACCACGTCCAGGCGGCGCACGCCCTGGCGGGCGAGCGCCTCGATGGTGTCCTGGGTATAGGGCTGCAGCCACTCGGCGCGGCCGAAGCGCGACTGGAAGGTCACCACGTACTCGCCGGGTTGCAGCGCGAGCGCCTCGCCCAGCAGGCGCCCGGTCTTGTGGCATTCGCAGTGATACGGATCCCCGCGGTCCAGCGAGAAGCGCGGCAGCCCGTGAAAGCTCATGACCAGGCGCTCGCCGCGGCCATGTGCCTGCCAGTGTTCCCGCACGCTCCGTGCGAGCGCCGCGATGTAGCCGGGATCGTCGTGGAAGTGCTTGAGCAGGCGCAATGCGGGGGTGTTGCGGCGTCGGGTCAGGGAGGCGAACACCGCGTCATAGCAGCTGGCCGTGGTGCTCGCCGCGAATTGGGGATACATCGGCAGCACCAGGACCCGATCGCAGCCCGCGGTCGCCAACTGGTCGAGGCCGGCGGCGACCGACGGCGAGCCGTAGCGCATCGCCCAGGCGACCTCGATCGGCGTGTGCACGCGCTCCTGGAGCGCGTCCTGCAGCATGGCGGCCTGCTTCCGGGTATGGACCATGAGCGGAGATCCTTCGTCGGTCCAAATGCAGGCGTACTTCTTGGCCGATTTGCGTGGCCGGACGGTCAGGATGATTGCATTGAGGATCAGCCACCAGACCGGACGGGGGATCTCGACCACCCGGGGATCGGACAGAAACTGCTTCAGATAGGGCCGCAGCGCCGCCGCCGTCGGGGCTTCTGGCGTGCCCAGATTGACCAGCAGCACACCGATGCGGGCGAGGCTGCCGTGGGTATAGGGTGGTTCCGACTGGAAGCGCATACCAAGGACGGACGCAGGCCCGGCCGGCCGGGCCGGCGCGAAGCCGTGACGGTAACATCAACGACGGTGACTGCACAGACGGCACGCGGTGGCCGCCGACTCAGGCGCGCCTCGAATCGACCGGCGCCGTTGCGAATTCGAACGGCCTAGCCCCCGGTCAGGCCGGGCAGCCAGGACGTGATCGTCAGACCCGGGCGCGTTGGGCGATCGCGTTCGACAGCAGCTTCGCGGTGATCTCCACGATCGGGATGACGCGCTCGTAGGCCATGCGAGTCGGGCCGATCACGCCCACCGTGCCGAGCACCTGGCCGTCCACCTCGTAGGGAGCAGTGACCACGCTGCACTCGTCCAGCGGCACCAGGCCGGATTCCCCGCCGATGTAGATCTGCACGCCCTGTGCGCGGCTGCCCATCTCCAGCAACTGCAGCAGCGAGGTGCGCTGCTCGAACAGGTCGAACAGGCGCCGCAGGCTGATCACATTGGAAGACAGATCCTGCACGTGCAGCAGGTTGTGCTCGCCCGACAGGACGTACTCGTCGGATGCCTCCAAGAGCGCTTCGTTGCCGACCTCGACCGCCTTGGTCAGCAGCTGCGTCATGTCGTCGCGCAGCCGCTTCAGCTCGTCGCGCAGGCGCCCCTTGACCTGATCGAAGTCGCAGCCCACGCAATGCTGGTTGATGAAGTTGGCGGCCTCCGTCAGTTCCGAAGGCGAATAGGCCCGTTCCGTGAACAGAATGCGATTCTGCACGTCGCCCTCGGGCGTGACGATGATCAGCAGGATGCGGCGTTCCGACAGGCGCAGGAACTCGAGATGACGGAACGCCGTCGAGCGCCGCCTCGGCACCAGCACGACGCCGGCGAAGCGGGTGAGATCGGAGAGCAGATGCGACGCGGACTGCATGAGGCGCTGCGGCTGATCGCCGCTGAGCTGGGTGACGGCCTGCTCGATCTCGGACCGGTCCAGGGCCTTGATCGTGAGCAGCGAATCGACGAAGAAGCGGTAACCGCGCGGCGTCGGCACCCGGCCCGCCG
>CAZNBS010000011.1:0-8457 GCA_964570955.1 uncultured Burkholderiales bacterium
CCAGCGTCCAGGCCATCCTGGCTGGGAAGCAGCCGCGCTGCATGAGCCTGATCTGGTTCCAGCGCAACCCGTTGCCGCTGGACTGGGTCGAGCAGCGGCGGGTGGTCGACGGGTTCGATGCGTAGCGGTTTGATCGCGTGTCGGTGGCTATGGCTGACTACGAAAAGGCCGCGCCAAGCCATTGTAAATACAGGGCTCGGCCTCGCGACTACCCGCAGGGCAAACAGAGAAAAGAGACTGGGCTGGCCGGGAAATCGGCTGATTTGGCCCATCTGGACCCATCGGCACCCGCAGGGCAAACCCTCGGAACCCCGCGCCACGCGGGGAGGCGCGCAAAGAAAAAGGGCCTGGAGACTATCCAGGCCCTCTTGATTGGTGGTGGGGCGGAACCCTGCGCCAAACGACTATTGAAAGTACGCAATCGAAGCGCTGTGGGCTGCTGCGAACCATTGCAAACTCCATCGAAAAACCTGCTGGATTGTAGACCTGCACACAGGCTTTCCAACCTTGGTTGTCACCGGAAACGGGCATCAAACCCATCTGCTTTCCAGCGCCAGTTCAATTCCCAAACACGAATCGAACCCGCGTCCGCATGATGATTCAGATCAAGGGTTCGGCGGCTGCGTCATTTTCGGCGGTGGGATCAGTGAGCCGCCGAATCGTCAGGGCGCAGCGTTGTTCAATCAATGTATTGATTTGCTCAACCACGGCATTGCCAGCAAAACTGTGTTGGGGGTCAGACTGGAGCTTGCGCGCCGTCGCTGGCAGTAACTTTGCCAATTCCAGAATGCGCCGTTTGGCCTGCGCCTTGGTGAAGCCGACGCCTTCGGCAAACTGCTCCCAATGCCGCGCCTGAACTTCGCTGAACTTGTACTTGCTGCCGATTTTCATCGCCATCTTCGGCGTCAGTGTTGGATACACAGCCGTCGACAGCGTGTCGTACAACGGTGCCAGAACGGGTGCTTTGTCTGAGTACAGCAGAGAGAAATTCTTGGCGTGCGCATCATGATTGCCGATCAGCGCATTGAAGATCACGTAGTCAAGCAGTCGCAGGACTTGCGGTGCACTGGGGCGCGTCGCACTGCGCACCAGATCAAAACACTGGACCAGATCCGGACCACCCTCGTTCTGGTACTTCATTTCGGGCACCACGCCCAGCGCCTGGCAGAAATCTTCTTGATGAAGGCGTTGCCGGTGCCTTTGGGCATCAATCAGTCGGTCGTAGCGCTCAACCAGTAGGAACGAGCGATCCAGTACCAAGTGAACTTTCGATTTCGCAGGCTTGAGCTGCATGACCTCAGCCAGCGCCATGCAAAATCCTTCGTTGATTACGCTGTCGTCCACGGCGTGGATGGCCGGTTTCAGGATGTGAGAGCTGGGCGTGCCGTTGAGGGGCAGCCCAATGCGGGCGCCATCAAAGACCACCGGCAGTTTGTCTTGGGCGCCCGCCAAAGAAAGCCGCAAGCCGTCTTTGCCCGCCAGCATGGGGCGGCGCGGCAATTCATCCAGGATGGCAACGACTTCGTCGTCGCTCAGCCATTGAACGTCATCGCTGCGTGTTGGCACAGGTAAAGCCTGGCCGGGCTCAACGAAGGTCACGGCCCCGGCGCATTCGCCGCCGATGTGGTCCAGCAGCGCAAAGTCGTTCTGGCCAGACACTTGAAGCTGCTGTGCAATCAGGCGGCGCATTTGCCCTTCGGGTAGAAGACCCGCAAAGAAGGGACGCGTTTTGCGATCGTCGAACGGCTCCGCTTGCAGGGGGAGTGAGGCGGACAAGGCAACGGCGTCTTTGTGTGTCAGCCAACCGGGTGCGTAGCAAAAGTTTAGCCGCCCATCGACCTGCGCCAACGTGCCGACACGATCTGCGAATAGCCAGACTTCCAGCTCATGCGCCATGGTCGCCACCCTCGCGTTGATCATTGGCCACAGATGATGGCAACCCGCTCAACTGGACCTCTCCACCCAATGCATCAATGACCCGCAGTACGTTTTCCAGTCTTAAGGTGGGTTTGCCTGCTTCAAGGTCGACAATGAAGCGCACACCCACCCCTGCCGCCAGCGCCAACTGGGGCTGGGTCAGCCCGAGCTGCTTGCGAGCGGCACGTAGTGCATCGCCGAGTTGTTGGGGTGATCGAATGGATGTCATGGCTTTCTCGGTTTCCCGTTCGGGAAATTATCAGCCAAAAGCGGACTATGTGCAAGCGATATTTACCGATCGGGAATTCTGAGTGCGATTAGGCCGTGGTTTGGCTGTATATTTCCCGATCGGGAATTGTTGGCGTTTCTTGCTTCCAAATTGACGCCCCTTTACACCCAATGTCGCGCAGTTCGCCGAATACATGCCCGAACTGCGCCACGGCCCCTCATTGGGATGAGATGGTCACAACTATCGCTTGGCTGGCGAGCGGAACAGCGCCTTCATGGACTCCTGCCAACTCATTCGGAAGGAGACCAAAATGGAAGTCGTTCACCTCAACCAAAAACAATTGGCCGCGCGCTGGCATCTCAGCGAGGCCTGCCTCGAACGCTGGCGCAGCGAAGGCATCGGGCCGAAATTCATGAAGCTGAAGGGGCGCGTGTTGTATAGGCAGGTCGACATCGAAGCCTACGAGGAATCGTGCTTGGCGACGTCGACCAAGACATCAACGGCTCAAGCCAGTGCTGGCTGATGTGTTCCGTTTCGTCGGCAGTTATTGATAAGTGCCGACGTTTTGCAACATGAAGGGGCTCGCGGCGGCCGTCATGGGCCACATTGAAAGTCCGCAGTCCACAAGCGCGGACTGATCAAGCGGGTTGTTCAAAATCAACAACCTACCGTCAGTCCGTGCGGACTATTTCGAACTCCTGCGGGTTCCTGCGGAAAGAATCGAACGATTTCTGGGTATGGGAGCCGGCGTCAACCACATAACGAGAAATGGAGCGCGTCAGCACTGGCTATCGCAATTTTCCCGTTGCTCCGTTGCCCCCATTATTGCCCCCCTTGAGAGAGCGTCGGAACTCCTGCCGTGATTTGCTCAGGCGCCTAGCGAGACTCATACGAATCTGAAGAAGGTTCCGACACTTTCCCGAGTGAATCCGTTTCTTCCGCATAGGGCCAGTGCGTGCCCCCTGGCGTGCAACGATCAGACGATCGTCCGTTTCATTCTCGGAGATGAGGAACATGCAGCAGACGACCCGCCATGAGTTTGCGATTCTGCGGCGCCCGCAGGTTCAGCAGCGCACCGGTCTCTCGCGTAGCACGCTCTATCAGTACATGAAAGATGGCGATTTTCCCAAGCCCGTGCAGCTTGGCTTCCGCGCGGTGGGCTGGCTCGAATCTGATATCAATGACTGGATCGCCAAGCGTGTAAGAGAGGCACGCTGCTCGAGCAATGCGTCGGCGGCGCAGGAGCGCGCGAAACTGAAATAGTCGACTTCCGCATCTCGGTTTTGACCGAAGAGTAGAGATGCTAAACATCAAGTAGACTCGGCCAGGCACTCCCGATCCAAAGAGGGAAACAGTCATGAGCCTGCCCGCTTCGATTGCATCACGTCTGCGACTGCCTTTGATGGCCGCGCCGATGCTGCATGTTTCCGGGCCGGATCTGGTATCGGCCGCTTGCCGGTCTGGCATCGTCGGATCGTTTCCCACGCCCAACGCGCGTACTGCCGATCAGCTCGATCGCTGGCTGACGAAGATCGAGGAGGATTGCGCGCGCTCGGAACGGCCCTCGGCACCGGTGTGCGCGAATATCATCATGCGCTCGCGGCCCGACCTGCTCCAGGCCGATCTAGACGTACTGATCAAGCACCGCGTGCCGATGGTGCTCGCGAGCGTCGGCTCGCCCGAGTCGATCATCGGTCCGCTGCACGACGTCGGGTGCGTGGTGCTGGCCGACGTCGCGTCGCTGCGGCACGCCGAGAAGGCACTCGAAGCCGGAGTCGATGGCCTGGTGCTTCTCAGCGCGGGCGCCGGCGGCCATACCGGATGGGCGAACGGAATTTCCTTCGTCCGTGCCGTGCGCTCCATGTGGGCCGGCCTGCTCGTGCTCGCGGGCGGAATCTCCGATGGCGCGGCCTTGTGGGCGGCACGGGTCATGGGCTGCGACCTTGGCCTGATGGGCACGCGTTTCATCGCGACCGAGGAAAGCATGGCGGTGCACGAATACAAGGAAATGCTCGTGGACAGCAAGCTCGACGACGTTGCGCTGACGCGTGGCGTCAGCGGGCTGGACGCGAATTTCCTCCGGCCCTCGCTGCTTGCCTGCGGACTCGACCCGGAGGAATTGGCGAAGCCGGTTTCGCCCCAGCGCGCAAGGGAACTTTTCAGCGCGTATGCAGCGGAATTGCGCGGGCCGAAGCGCTGGGTCGACTTGTGGAGTGCCGGGCACACGGTATCAGCGGTCGAGGACGTTCGCCCGGTGGAGGAACTCGTCGACGCAATCGCCGGCGAGTACCTCGCTGCGCAGCGGGAGACGTTGGCGCTGCTCGATGAGGAATCAACTCTGCGCAAAGCGCGTTGACATCGCTCGTCGGTCGCGCCTATATTCGTTTACCCGAAAGTCAAAACCCCTAACCCGCAGTAAAGCAGGACTGGAAGGGAAGCGGGCGTGTCCGCGCGCGCTGCTCTCCTCTGCGGTCATCGGAAGGCACCATGAGCGACACCTCATCGGTTTTTCTCAGCGAGCAGGAAATCCTCGTCCGCGATTCAGCCCGTCGGATCACGGCGGAGGTGATCGCGCCCACTGCCGCGGAGCGCGACCGCACGAGCGCGTGGCCTTCGAAAGAGCTGAAGTCGCTCGCCGATGTCGGCCTGATGGGCATGCACGTCCCGGAAGAATTCGGCGGATCGGGAGCGAGCTTCGTCGAGTATTGCCTGGCCCTCGAGGCGATTGCCGGGGCAGATGCCGGCGTCGCGACGATTGTTCATGTGCACAACAGCGTCGCGGGAACGCTGAACCGCATCGGCAACGACGAGCAGAAGCGACGCTGGCTGCCCGCGATGGTGAGCGGCGAGAACATCGGCGCCTACCTGCTGTCCGAGCCGCACGCCGGCTCGGACACGGCGGCCATGCGCACCTCCGCAAGGTTCGATGGCGACCACTACCTGCTGAACGGCACGAAGCAGTGGATTTCGAACGGCAGCGAGGCCGGCGTCGGCATCGTGATGGCGAAGAACGACAAGTCTGCCGGCACGAAGGGCTATTCGCTCTTCGTCGTCGACCCGCGCGATCCGGCCTACAAGGTCCTGCGCGTGGAGAGCAAGCTCGGCCAGCATACGGCGCATACCGCGCAGATCCAGCTCGACGACCTGCGCGTGCCGCTGGCCGACCGGCTCGGCGAAGAGGGCTCAGGCTATCGCACGACGATGAGCCTGCTCTCGGAGGGAAGGGTGGCGATCGCCGCCATCGCCGTCGGCGTCGCGGGGGCGGCGCTCGATGCCGCAGTCCGGTATGCGAAGGAACGCGAAGCCTACGGCCGCCCGATCTTCGAGTTGCAGGCCGTGAACTTCGATCTCGCCGACATGGCGACGCGGGTCGAGATTGCGCGCCAATACACGACCCACGCCGCTCGCCTGTGCGTCGCCGGCGTGCCTTGCGCGAAGGAAGCGTCGATGGCGAAGCTTTTCGCCAGCGAGATCGCCGAGAAGGTCTGTTCCGACGCGATCCAGATCCACGGCGGCTACGGCTACGTGAACGACTTCCCGGTCGAGCGCTACTATCGCGACGTGCGCGTCACGAAGATCTACGAAGGCACGAGTCACGTGCAGAAGCTGATCATCGGGCGCCAGCTCTGATCGAAGCTTCCGGATGCCGCCGATCGGATCTCGTTTCGCGCGCTTCGCGGGGAGGCAGTGCCCGGTTCTCGTTGCCGACCTCCACGGCCCCGAGGCGGGGCCGTCGGTGCTGCTGCTGCACGGCGGCGGACAGACGCGGCACGCATGGGGCGATGCGGCGCGCAGGCTCGGCGCGGCGGGCTGGAATGCCGTAGCGCTCGATCTGCCGGGCCACGGCGACAGCGCGTGGATCGAGGGCGGTGATTACTCGTTGCCTGCGATGGCCGCGGAGATTGCGGCGGTCGCCGAAACGCTTCCGCGTCCGCTTGCCGTCGTCGGCGCCTCGCTCGGCGGCTTGAGCGCCATGGGTTCGCTGCTGCTCGATCCACCGCTGCACCTGGATGCGCTCGTTCTCGTCGATGTGGCGCCGCGAACCGAGAGTGCCGGCGTCGAACGGGTGCTGCAGTTCATGTCGGCATATCCCGAGGGATTCCCGAGCCTGGACGAAGCGGCGCAACACATCGCCCGGTATCGTGGTCGGGCCTTCTCCGGCGCCCGCGAAGGCCTTCGCAAGAACCTGCGGCGCCTGCCTTCGGGTCGCTGGGCGTGGCACTGGGACCCACGTCTGCTCGACCCGACCCATCACGAGCAACGGCGTGACCCCGCACTGTATGAACGTGCGTTGCACGACTGGCGCGGCCCGACGCTCCTCGTGCGCGGCGTGCAAAGCGACGTCGTCAGCCGCGAAGGAGCGCGCGATCTCCTGCGCATCGTGCCTTCGACACGGTGGGTCGATCTCGAGGATGCGGGACACATGGTGGCGGGCGACGCCAACGACGCTTTCGCCGACGCGGTGATCGCTTTCCTGAGCGAGGTCTTGCCGCCGGCGAAGCCGGGAGCAGTAGCCGTTTCCGGTAGGGGACGATGAACCCGAGAAGCTTCACCTATCGCGATCTCGTTTGCCGCAACGCATCGTTGCACGCCGATCGCACGGCTTTCATCCTCGGCGACGAGCGCTGCACGCACGCCGAATACGCGCAGCGCGTCCAACGCCTGGCGAGCGGATTGGCGCGCCAGGGAATCGGCACCGGCGATCGGATTGCGGCGCTCCTTGCCAACGGAATGGAGTTCGTCGACCTGCTGGGTGCGGCCGCGCGCCTCGGTGCGATCGTCGTGCCGATCAACGCAAGACTGTCGGCCGACGAGGTCGATCATGTGATGCGTGATACAGGGCCGCGAATGATCATCGTCTCACCCGAGTTCGATGCGTTGTTGCCTTCGCCGCTGCCCGGCGGTTGCGTGGCGTACACCGCGGGCGAGAAGGATGACGAGCGCGAGTCGATGCATTCGCTGTACGAAGCGGATCGCGCGGCCCCGATTGCCGACGTCGACGACGATGCGGCGTTTCTTGTCATCCATACCGCAGCGGTGAGCGGGCGCGCGCGGGGCGCGGTTCTTTCGCACCGTAGCCTGCTCGCTGCGAGCCTGTACACCGGCGGCGCGTGGAAGTTGACGCAGTCGGACGTGCACGTCGGCGTGCTGCCGCTCTTCCATCTCGCCGGAATCGGCCTGTTGCTCGCCGTGCAGCACGCCGGCGGCGCTACGGCGCTCGTCCGCGGCTTCGATCCGGACGCGCTGGTGGACGAGATCCTTCGCACGAGTGGCAGTGTCCTGGGCAGCTTTCCGCCGATGCTCGCCGCGCTCACCGATGAATGCGTGACGCGGGGCGAGTCGCTCGCATCGTTGCGCATCGTTACCGGAATCGACGCGCCCGAAACGATCGAGCGCTTTCAGCGCTGCTGCAGGAACGCGAAGTTCTGGGCGGGCTACGGACAGACCGAGACATCGGGAATCGTCTCGATGGCTCCGTTCGACGAGCGTCCCGGCAGCGCGGGCCGTCCGATTCCGCTGAACGCGATCGCAATTCTCGACGATGAGGGCCAGGCCCTTCCGGCGGGCGAGGAGGGCGAGATCGCGCTGCGCGGCCCGATGGTCTTCAGCGGCTATTGGGGCGTGCCGGAAGCGGAGCAGGTCAGTTTTCGCGCCGGTTGGCATCACACCGGCGATCTCGGGCGGCTCGATTCCGACGGCTTCCTCTGGTATGCCGGCCGATCGCCCGCGAAGGAACTGATCAAGCCGGGCGGCGAGAACGTGTATCCGGTCGAAGTCGAGCGATGCCTGCGCGAACACCCCGACATCGCCGAAGCCGTCGTCTTCGGCGTGCCCGACGAGCAGTGGGGCGAAGCCGTGATGGCCGTGTGTGTTGCGCGCGAGGCGAGCACGCCGTCGGTAAACGAGGTGAGCGAGTTCGTCGCTTCGCGGATCGCACGGTACAAGCGCCCGAAGCGGATCGTGTTCGTCGACTCGATGCCGCGCACGTCCGCGCAGGCGATCGATCGCGCCGCAGTGAAAGCGGCGCATGCCGTTGATTGCAGCTGACGTCGTATTCCGCAGCGACGGCGCCGCAGGGACATTAACGACCGCAAAACACGGGCTTTCGCTTGTCTTCGAAGGCAGCGAGCCCTTCCTTCATGTCCTCGCTGTGCGCGTGCGCTTCGCAGGTGAGCAGTTCGAGACGCAGCGCCGTCTCGATCGGCTGCTCGAGCCCGTCGTTCACCAGCTGTTTCATCCGACGAAGGCCGGCAGGGCTCTTCGATGCGATCTTCGCCGCGAGCGCTCCGGTTGCCGTGACGAGCTGCGCG
>CAZNBS010000011.1:8467-35737 GCA_964570955.1 uncultured Burkholderiales bacterium
GTCGTCGACGACGACGTTGACGAGGCCTGCCGCGACCAGCTCCTCGGCGGCCACGAACTCGCCCGTGAAGAACAGGTACTTCGCCCGCGTCGGACCGATCTTTCTCGGCAGGCGCACCGAAGCGCCGCCGCCCGGCAGAAGTCCGTAATTCGCGTGGGCATCGCCGAGCTTCGCCGAGCGGGCGGCGACGACGAGATCGCAGCACAGCACGAGTTCGAGTCCGCCGGCGAGCGCGAGGCCGTTGACAGCGGCGATCACCGGCATCTGGAACCGCTCCAGGCGGTTCATCGTGTCCAGCACCTGGCGAAGGAAGCGGTCGGTAGCACCGGCGCCTTCGTCGGATTGTGCGCGCACGTACTTCAGGTCGGCGCCGGCGCAGAACGCGCGGCCGCTGCCGGTGAGCACCACCGAGCGTATTGCGTCGTCCGACGCGGCGGCGTCCAACGCGGCGTCGATCGCCGAGAGAACGTCCGGTGTAAGCGCGTTCATGGCGTCGGGGCGGTTCAGGGTGATCCACAGGGCACCGTCGCGCACGGCGGTCAGCACGTCGTCCATCTCGACTCCTCTCCAAAGGGGCGCGATCGTTCGACCGACGCGCTCAGCTATTTACTCAAAAGTAAAACGACTGCTATGATGCCCGAAACCCGCCGGGATTCGTAGGAGAAGCGAGTGAATCGGGAATTCGATGCCCCTCGCGAGGAGCTCACCTGCGCACCGCTGCGCGGCGTCCGGATCGTCGAGTTCGAGGGAATCGGTCCCGCGCCTCTGGCCGGACGCATGCTGGTCGACCTTGGTGCCCGCGTGACCCTCGTGGCGCGGCCGACGAAGAGCGGACTGCCGCCCGAGATGACGCCTTCGCCCAATGGGCCGTTGCTGAAGGGAAAGCGGATCGTCGAGCTGGACCTGAAGAGCCGCGACGGCGTGGCGCAGGCGCTCGATCTCGTTGCCGAAGCCGACGTCCTGGTCGAGGGATACCGGCCGGGCGTCATGGAGCGACTCGGTCTCGGCCCTGCCGAGTGCGCGAACGTCAACGCGCGTCTCGTCTATGCGCGGATGACCGGCTGGGGACAGGACGGACCGCTGTCGGCCGCCGCCGGCCACGATCTCAATTACATCGCGCTCAGCGGTCTCCTGTCGCTGGCCGCTCCTGCCGGGCAGGCGCCGCGGACGCCGCCGACCGTCGTCGGGGATGCCGTCGGCGCCCTCGCGATGGTCTGCGGTATCGCCTGCGCGCTGAATCGCGCACAACGCGAAGGGCGCGGCAGCATCGTGGACGCCGCGATCGTCGACGCGCTCGCGATGCTCTCGCCGCTGGTGCTGTTGCTGCGATCGACCGGCGAGGTCGAGGGAAATCGACCGAGCGTTTTTCACGACTCCCCGTTCTACGACACTTACGCGTGCGCCGACGGACGCCATCTTTCGATCGGCGCCATCGAGCCGCAGTTCTACCGCGAGCTGTTGCAGCGCGTCGGCTTTCACGACGTCGATCCCGCGCGCCAGTGGAATCGCAGCGAATGGCCGGCGCTGAAAGAGCGGCTGCGCTCGCTGTTCGCGTCTGAACCTCTTGAGCACTGGAACGCGCTGCTCGAGGGTACCGATGCGTGCTACGCGCCCGTGCTGACGCTGGCGGAGGCGCAGGCGCACCCGCACAACCGCGCGCGAGGGCTGTTCTCGATAGCGAACGACGGCGAGATCGCCGTCGCACGTTCGCTTCGCTTCGTCGATCTTCACGCGGCGAACGAGCCGGTGGCAACGTCCGACGGGCAGTAACCGGAGAAAGAAGGTCGGGATTACCCGCGGGGCGTATGGGTGACTGCCGGGTAGAACCGAGGTTAGTATCGAAACGACCGGCCGACGATAGCGGTGCGGGTCAGGAGAAGTACCGATGGGCGAGATTTATGTGGTCGGCACCGGAATGACGCCTTTCGGTCGTCATCTCGACATCGACATGAAGACCCTCGTGCGCCAGGCGGTCGAGGCGGCGCTCGACGACGCAGGGACGGAGAAATCGGCCTTGCAGGCCGCCTTCTTCGCCAATGCCTCGCAGGGCCACATGGAAGGCCAGCACATGATCCGGGGGCAGGTCGCGCTGCGCTCGATGGGGATCGGCGGCATCGGCGTCGTGAACGTCGAGAACGCCTGCGCGAGCGGCTCGTCGGCGTTCGTTCTTGCGCACACGCACCTGCGCGCGGGCGCGGCCGACGTCGTGCTCGCCGTCGGTGCGGAGAAGATGTACTCCGCGGATCGCGACCGCATGTTCTCCGTGTTCGACAGCGCCTGGGACGTCCACGAGGCCGAGAAGATCCGCGAGCGTCTGCTCGAACTCGGCAACGGCGTGGAGGTGCCGCCGGGGACGACCTCTGCGAAACCGTACAGCGTGTTCATGGACGTCTACGCGGCGTTCTCGCGCGCGCACATGAAGCGCTTCGGCACGACGCAGCGACAGCTCGCGGCGGTGGCCGCGAAGAACCATCGGCACTCGGTGCACAACCCGTTGTCGCAGTACCGCAACCCGTACACGATCGAGGAAGTGCTTGCCGCGCCGCCGATCACGTATCCGCTCACGCTGCCGATGTGCTCGCCGATCTCCGACGGCGCGGCTGCAGCAGTGCTGTGCACCAAGGCCGGGTTGACGAGGCTCGGCATCGATCCTTCGCGCGCGATCCGGATCCTGGCGAGCGTCGTGCAGACCGGCTCCGATCGCGATGACTCGGAGTTCCGAAGCCACTGCACCGCACTCGCCGCACGTCGGGCATACGAGCAGGCCGGCGTCGGACCCGAAGACGTCTCGGTGGCCGAGGTGCACGACGCCACGGCGATGGGCGAGATCATCCAGATCGAGAACTTGGGGTTCTGCGGATTCGGCGAGGGCGGGCCCGTATCGGAGCGCGGCGACACGACGATTGGCGGTCGCATTCCCGTGAACCCGTCGGGCGGTCTCGAGTCGAAGGGACACCCGGTCGGCGCAACCGGCCTCGGGCAGATTCACGAGCTGGTAGCGCAACTGCGCGGCGAAGCCGGTGCACGGCAGGTAGAGGGCGCACGCATCGCGCTCGCCGAGAACGGCGGGGGGCTGCAGGGGATCGAAGAGGCGGTCGCCTGCGTCACCATTCTCGGCCGCTGAGCGCCAGCACATCCGTCGGAGGAGAACGAAATGCAGTTGCAGGGAAGAGTGGCGTTCGTGACCGGTGCGGCGTCGGGTCTCGGTCTCGCGACCTGCAGGGTGCTGAACGATGCAGGCGCCCGCATCATCGCGACGGACATCGACGCGAGCGCGCTCGAGCAGGCGGTCGAACCGCTGGGCAACGGCGTTCATGCCCTCGCGCTCGACGTTTCCGACGAAAAGGCGATCGGCGCTGCCGTCGCGAGGACGGTCGAGCTCGAAGGCACATTGCACGTCCTCGTCAACTGCGCGGGCATCCTCGGCCCGAGCAAGACGATTTCGCGGGGGCAGCTGTTTCCCGTCGAGCTCTGGGAGAAGGTGCTCGCGGTGAACCTGAGCGGCAGCTTCCACGCGATCCGGCACGCGGCGCTCGCGATGACGCGCAACGATCCGGACGACAGCGGCGAGCGGGGCGTCATCATCAACACCGCCTCGGGCGCCGCCTGGCAGGGGCAGATGGGCCAGGCTGCCTACAGCGCGAGCAAGGCGGCGGTCGTCGGCATGACGCTGCCGATCGCACGCGACCTCGCCGAGCACGGCATTCGCGTCGTCTCGATCGCGCCGGGCCTGTTCGAGACCGGCATGTCAGCTGCGATGCCGCCGAAGGTTTCGCAGAATCTCATCGACAACATGGTCCTGTTCCCTCGCAGGATGGGGCAGCCGCCCGAGTTCGCGGGGCTCGTCCGGCACATCGTCGAGAACCCGTATCTGAACGCGACGACGATCAGCGTCGACGGCGGAGGGCGGGTCGGTACACGTTAATGGCGCAGCGGCGCGAAAAGACGCCGCGCGGACGAGGAGACCAGGGATGACGCAGACGGATCTGGTGGAGGCGGCTTGAGCGCGCTTCCTTTCCCGCCGAGCGGCATGGCGGCACCCGTTGAGGGAGCAGGCCGCGCGAAGGGCGTTGCGCTCGCGGCCGAGGCGGTAACGTTGCGCTTCGGGGGCGTCGTCGCGCTGAGCGAAGTGTCGGTCGACGTGCGCGACGACGAGTTGCTCGCCGTGATCGGACCGAACGGCGCCGGCAAGACATCGCTGATGAACTGCCTGAGCGGCTTCTATCGTCCCCAGCAGGGTCGGATCCTGCTCGGCGGCCGCGACATCAGCGGCGCGCCCGTGCACCGCATCGCCCGTCACGGCGTCGCGCGCACGTTCCAGGGAACGCATATCTTCTCCGGCATGACCGTGGTCGAGAACATCATGGTCGGGCGACACATCCACATGCGTTCGACGCTGCCGGCGTCGTTCGTCTGGTTCGGCCCGTCGCGCGCCGAGGAGATCCGCCATCGCGAGATCGTCGAGGAGATCATCGAATTCCTCGAGATCGAGACGATCCGCCATCGCACCGTCGGCAGCCTCGGCTACGGCCTGCGCAAGCGCGTCGATCTCGGACGCGCGCTCGCACAGGAGCCGGGGATCCTGCTGATGGACGAGCCGATGGCGGGCATGAACGTCGAGGAGAAGGAGGATCTCGCCCGCTTCATCCTCGACGTGCGCGAGGCGCGGCGCCTGCCGGTCGTGCTCGTCGAGCACGACATGGGCGTCGTCATGGACCTGGCCGAGCGCATCGTCGTGCTCGACTTCGGACGCCGGATCGCCGAAGGCACGCCGCAGGAGATCCAGCGCGATCCCGCGGTGCTCAAGGCCTATCTCGGCGAGGGAGACCGCTAATGCTTCCGATGCGCACCCTCCCGCAGATTCTCGACGCGCATGCCGACGCCACCCCCGACCGGCTTTCACAGCGCCACAAGTACCGCGGTATCTGGCGCGAATACTCGTTCTCAAAGGTCCGGGACGAAGTGCGCGCGCTGGCGCTGGGCCTTGCGGCGCTCGGCATCGAGCGGGGCGAGACGGTCGCGATCATCGGCGAGAACGAGCCGGAGCACTTCTGGACCGAGCTTGCCGCGCAGGCGCTCGGCTGCAAGGTCGTTTCACTGTACCCCGACCTCACCGCCGGCGAGGTGCACTACCTGCTGTCCGACAGCGAGGCGGTCTACCTGTTCGCACAGGACCAGGAGCAGGTCGACAAGGGGCTGGCCATCCGCGACGAGCTGCCGTTGTTGCGCTCGATCGTCTACTGGGACGACACCGGGATGTGGTCGTACCGCCAGGAAGGGTTGCACACCTTTGCGTCGATCCAGCAGCGCGGACGCGACTTGCATGCGCGCGAGCCCGCCCGGTATCGCGAGCTCGTCGCCGCCGGCGACCCGGACGAAACCGCCGTGCTGTCGTACACGTCGGGTACGACGGGCAAGCCCAAGGGCGTCGTCCTTTCGCACCGGTACCTGATCGACAACGTGCACCGGACGATCGCGTCCACCGGCGCCCGACCGGGACTCGAATACCTGACCTACATCTCGCCCGCGTGGGCCACCGAGCAGATCTTCGGCATTGCGATGGGTGTCGCGTTGCCGATGGTCGTGAACTTTCCCGAGGGCCCGGAGCAGGTGCTCGAGAACATTCGCGAGCTCGCGGTCGAGGCGATGACCTTCGCGCCCCGGCAGTGGGAGAACCTGGCGGCAACGATGCAGGCGCGCATGCTTGATGCTGGTCCGATGCGCCGCAACGTCTACGAGTGGGGTCTGTCGATCGGGCACGCGGTGAACGTGGCGCGGCTCGAGGGGCGACCGATTCCGGCAGCGGCGCATCTCGCGTACCCTCTCGCCGAGGCGCTCGTTCTGCGTCCGTTGCGCGATCAGCTCGGGCTCACGCGCATCCGGATCGCATTCTGCGGCGGCTCGACGATGGCGCCCGACGTCTTCCGCCTGTTCCACGCTTTGGGCGTCCCGTTGCGCAACATCTACGGCTCCACCGAGATCGGTCTGCTCACCTGCCACCAGGGCGAGCGCTACGACCTCGAGACCGTCGGCCACTGGATGCCGGCGCATCCCGAGGCGGGCCCCGCGCTGGAGTGGAAGCTGGGAGACGGCGACGAACTGCTCGTGCGCGGCGGCTCGTTCTTCCGCGGCTACTACCGCCGGCCCGAGGCGCTCGCCGAGCGCGTCGTCGACGGCTGGTATCGCACCGGCGACGCGGTCACGCGCACCGAGCGCGGCGAGCTCGTGTTCCTCGAGCGCATCTCCGATCTTCGTCGGCTGCGCTCGGGGGAGTCGTATCCACCTCAGTTCGTCGAAACCCGCCTTCGCTTCAGCCCCTTCATCAAGGACCTGATGACCGTCGGCGACGAGACGCGAGAGTTCGTCGCTGCGCTCGTCAACATCGACATGAACGTCGTCTCGCGCTGGGCCGAAGAGCGCAAGCTGTCGTTCTCCACCTTCACCGACCTGTCGCAGAAACCGGAGGTCGCCGCGCTGCTGCGCGGCGAGATCGCGCGCGTGAACGGCTTCCTTCCGGGGCACGCCCGCGTGCGGCGCTTCGCGAATTTCCCGAAGGAGCTCGATCCCGACGAAGGCGAGCTCACGCGTTCGCGCAAGCTGCGCCGCGAGTTCCTCGAGGAGCGCTACGCGCCGATCATCGAAGCGATCTACGCAGGCGCGCCCGAGGCGACGATCGAGATCGCGGTGACGTACCAGGACGGGCGTCGCGGCCACTTCGCAGCCCGCGTCTTCATCCACGATGTCGATCCTGCAGCGGCGGACGCTGCTTCGGCGCCGAAGGCGAGGCGGGCGGCATGATCGATTTCGTCAACTATCTGATCAACGGCGCGCTCGTCGGCCTGCTGTATGCGCTGGTCGCGATGGGCTTCGTCGTCATCTATCGCGCATCGAAGGTGTTCAACTTCGCGCAGGGCGAGCTCGTCGTCTTCGGCGGCTTCCTCGTCTGGTGGATGGTCGTCTCGCAGGGCCTGCCGCTTTGGCTCGGAATTCCGCTCGCGTTCGTCGCGGCCGCGGTGTTCGGCCTGCTGATCGAGCGGCTGTTCTTCTCGCGGCTCGTCGGCGAGTCGATCTTCTCGATGGTGATGGTGACGATCGGGCTGCTGATCCTGATTCGCGGCCTGATCCTCGTGCTGTTCGGCGCGCAGGTCCAGCCGTTTCCGATCGTCTTCCCGCTGGCGCCGATCATCATCGGCGACGTCCTGGTCTCGCGCTCGCTGTTTTTCGGCGGCGTGCTCACGATCGGGCTCGGGCTCGGGTTGTCGTGGTTCTTCAATCGCACCCGCGCCGGCTTGCGGATGACGGCAGTCGCCGAAGATCACCAGATCGCGATGTCGATGGGTATCTCGGTGCGGCGCTCGCTGATCTTCGCGTGGGTGCTCGGCTCGGTGCTTTCCGCCTTCGCGGCGATCGTCTACCTGAGCGGCAAGTCGATCAATCTGCTCACCTCCGAAATCGGGATGGCCGCCCTGCCGGTCGCGCTGCTCGCCGGACTCGAGTCGATCGGCGGGCTGCTGCTGGCCGGCGTGCTGGTCGGCGTCGTGCAGGGCCTGGCTACCGCCTATCTCGATCCGCTCGTTGGGGGCGCCGTCGGTTCGGTGCTCCCCTTCGTGATCATGCTGCTGGTGTTGTTCATCCGGCCGACCGGAATGTTTGGTTGGCGCACGATCGAGAGGGTTTGAGTGGATCCGTCGGGCGTATTCGCAACCAGTTTCCGCAGGGATCTCGCGCTCGTCCGGACGCGCGGACAGTGGATCTGGTTGATCGGTTTTCTCGCGCTGCTCGCGCTGCTGCCGTTCTTCGCCGAGGCGCGCACACAGGCCGTCCTCACGTCGATCGTCATCACGTCGGTCGTCGTGATCGGGCTGCAGATCACCACTGGAATGGCCGGCCAGATCAATCTCGGGCAGGCGGCATTCATGGGTGTGGGCGCGTATGCGACCGCGGTGCTCGCGACGAAGGCGGGCTGGCCGATCTGGGCGTCCTTGCCCGTGGGCGGCTGCGCCGCGGCAGTGTTCGGATTCGTCTTCGGCCTGTCGGCGGTGCGCATCAAGGGCTTCTATCTCGCACTCACGACGATCGCCGCGCAGTTTCTGTTCCACTTTCTCGTGCTGAACCTGCCGTCGTCGTGGCTCGGTGGATCGAACGGCGTCACCGTGCAGCCGGCGCAGCTCTTCGGCGTGCGTTTCGACACCGACACCTCCTTGTATTGGCTCGTACTCGCCGTCGGCACGCTGATGGCCTTCGGCGCATACGGAATCGCACGCAGCCGGCACGGTCGCGCGTTCGTCGCAGTGCGCGACGACGACGTCGCCTCGGGGATCATGGGCATCGATGTTGTGCGCACCAAGGCGGTCGCGTTCCTCGCCGGCGCTTTCTACGCGGGAATCGGCGGAGGCTTGTGGGCGTACTACGTGCGCTTCGTCGCGGTCGACCAGTTCACGCTGTTCAATTCGATCTGGTTCATCGCGATGATCATCGTCGGCGGCATGGGCTCGATCACCGGCGCGATCGTCGGCGTGGTCGTGATCCGCCTGGTGCAGGAAGCGATCACTGTGGCCGGTCCGCAGATCGTCCAGCACCTTCCGTTCCTCGGCGGCGACGTCGTGTTCGCTGCGATGAACATCTTTCTCGGCGGAATCATCGCGTGCTTCCTGATCTTTGAACCGAAGGGGCTGATGCACCGATGGTCGATTCTGAAGCGGTCGTACCGCCTATGGCCGTTCCCTTACTGAAACGACTCACACCGAAGGAGGCAGCAACGATGTTCGAGGCACAGAAGTCCGATCGTTCCTGGGCGCGGGTCGCCTGCGGCGTCGCAGCCGGCGTCGCGGTCACGGCGCTTACGGCGACGTCCGCGCACGCGCAGACCACCACATACAACATCGCCGGCCTGGCTGATTTCAGCGGTCCGTATGCGGACATCATGAAGGACTACTCGGCGTGCCGGCACGGCGTCGTCGACTGGTGGAACGACGAAGCGGGCAAGCCGCTTGGCGTGAAGCTGAACGTGAAGGACTACGACACGCGCTACGACGTGGCGCAGACGGCGAGCCTGTGGCCAGGCATCCGCGCGGAACTCGAGCCGGTTGCGATCTTCGGCGTCGGCGGGCCGGACGTCGCAGCGCTGCAGGAGCGACTGCCGGGCGACAAGGTGCCGATGTTCATGGGCACCTCGGGCTACGGCTACGGATGGAAGCCCGATTCGTGGATCTTCAATGCGCGCCCCACCTACCCGCACGAAGCCGCGGCCTTCATGGAATGGTATCGCCAGAAGCGCGGCGGAGACGCGCCGCTGAAGCTCGGCATCATTTCGTCGGAAGCGTCGCCCGCGTACGTCGACATCCACAAGGGAATGGAGCATTACGCGAAGGAGAACCCGAAGAAGCTCGAGGTCGTCGAGATCATCTACGCGGAGGTGCAGCCGACCGACCTCACGCAGCAGGTGAACCGCCTGGTGCGCAAGGGCGCCGAAGTGATCCAGATCCAGACCAACACCGCGGCCGTTGTCGCCACGCAGCGCGCGCTGCAGAGCCTCGGGAAATCGAACATCCCGATCATGATGAGCGCGCACAACAGCCTGCAGGCATCGGGCAAGGCGGTCGGCGGTCTGAAGCAACTCGAAGGCAGTTACGAGTCGTACGGGATGGCGGTCCCCACGGGTGAAAAGACGCCGGCGAGCGACTTCCACAAGATGCTCCGCGAGAAGTACAAGATGAACGCCAACTTCAACGTTCCGTGCCTGATGGGCATGAGCCAGGCGTTCGTCGCGGTGCGCAGCATCGAGAACGCGGTGAAGGATGCCGGCGGCAAGCGGATCACCGGCGAGGACGTCCGCAAGGCGCTGCTGAAGCATCCCATCTCCAGCGAGCAAAGTTTCGGCGTGCTTCCCGACCTGAAGTACGCGGAAGAGGCGCCGTTCCCGCTCGAGGGGTTGACGGTCAACATCGGAACGATCGAGAACGGGCAGTACAAGATCGTCGCCGAGAAGGTGCCGGTGCCGAAGGTCACGAAGTGGTGATTGCGCCAGCGGATGCGGCCCTTGCCGGGCCGCGTTCGGCGGCAGCGGCTGCGCCGCTGCTCGAGCTGAACAACGTCGAGGTCCTCTACAGCGACGTCATTCTCGCCGTGAAGGGGATCTCGGCGCGCGTGCCCAGGGGCGCCTGCGTCGCGCTGCTCGGCGCCAACGGCGCCGGCAAGAGCACGACGCTGAAGGCGATCTCGAACCTGATCGTCAGCGAGGACGGCCGCGTCGCCAGCGGCAGCATCGCGTTCGACGGCGAGCCGGTCCAGGGCCGCGACCCGGAGTCGATCGTGCGGCGTGGGCTCATCCACGTGATGGAAGGGCGGCAGGTGCTGCGCCACATGACGGTCGAGCAGAACCTGGTTGTCGGCGGGCACCGGGCGGGCGGCCGCGAAGCGCGGGAGCGACTCGACGAGGTGTATGAGCGTGTACGGCGGCTCGCGGCGTTGAAGGAGCGCACTGCCGGCTACCTGTCGGGCGGCGAGCAGCAACTGCTCGTCATCGGGCGCGCGATGATGGCGCGACCCACGCTGATGATGATCGACGAGCCGTCGCTCGGGCTGGCGCCGCTGATGGTCGAGGAGGTCTACGACCTGCTCGCGCAACTCAAGGCGAGCGGGCTCACGCTGCTGATCGTCGAGCAGAACACGCGGGTCGCACTCGACCTCGCCGACTACGGCTACGTCATGGAAAGCGGCCGCATCGTGCTCGAAGGCTTGGCGTCGGAGCTATCGCGACGTCAAGCACTACCGGCGCCGCAAGCGCTGGCTCGGTTGAGGGACTCACCAATGGATGCATCTGCACTCGTTACCCGCGAGGACCGCGGATCGGTCGCCTGCCTCACGCTGAATCGTCCCGCCCAGGGAAACAGCCTGTCGCTGGCGACGATCGATGCGCTCTACGCGCATCTGCAGGAGTTGCGCGACGACAAGCGGGTCGCGGTGATCGTGCTCGGCGGCGTCGGTCGGAAGATCTTCTGCGCGGGGCACGACCTGAAGGAGTTCTCCGACGAGACCGACCCGGAGTTCTTCCACGAAGTGTCGACGCGCTGCTCGCGGATGATGCAGTCGTTTCACGAGCAACCGCAGATGATCGTCGCTCGCGTCGAGGGCGTTGCCTCCGCTGCCGGATGCCAGCTCGTGGCGAGCGCCGATCTCGCGATCGCGTCGAGTGACGCCCGGTTCGCGACGCCCGGCGTCAACATCGGGCTGTGGTGCCTGACGCCGATGGTGCCGTTGAGCCGCGTCGTCCACCCGAAGCACGCGATGCAGATGCTCGCCACCGGGCGCCTGGTCGATGCGCAGTTCGCGCTGCGCGTCGGCCTCGTCAACGAGGTCGTCGAAGCCGATCGGCTCGAGGCGGCGGTGGACGAGCTGGCCCGCGAGATCGCGAGCAAGTCGAGCTATACGTTGGCGCTCGGCAAGCGGGCGTTCTATCGGCAGTTGCAGATGTCGATGTCCGATGCCTATGCGTATGCTGGTGAACTCGTGGCGCGCAACATGATGCACCCGGATGCGCGCGAGGGAATCGGAGCGTTCGTCGGGAAGCGACGTCCGGAGTGGATCGGTCGCTAGCTTATGTAAATCGCGCCCAGCAACTCTCTTTCGCGACGCTCTCCAATGCTCGTGATGCGGCGGGCGAGTGCTCGCTCCTTGCAAAAAAAACCGGGAATCGGACAGGTCCGAAACCCGGTTCGATCTCACGGCACACAACGCCTGAGCTGTTGCAAAGCCCCCCCCTTCTTACCACTTCTCTATATCTTCCGGAACCGGTACCCAATCCGAGGCCGGTTGGTACTTGCCATCTTTTACGGTAACGACCTTCACCCATCCCTTTAGCGGAAAAGGCGCCTTCTTCGAGAATTCGAGTCCTCTCATAAAGCCTTCGAGCTCGTCTTCCGAAAATTTATGGGTCGTCAGTGTCTCGTATACGTCCTGTCCAGTAATCTTGTCGGCTCCGACCCGCTTTGCCGTTATCTCGATTGTTTTCACAGCAACGACGCCTTGGCTGATTCCGAGGAGCGTCAACGGATCCCACTCCTTGCTCAGCTGATACTGGCTAGCCAACTTCTCGTAAAACGAGTGCGCGGGACCCCCCGTCTCGGCGATCGGAACGATCCCCGTGATAGTATAGTGTCCCTCCCACGGTTTGTAGCTTTTCATTGCCTGAGCGACAGGCCAGATCGTGTGCCACGGCGAAGCCATCGTCGGAATCTGGACACTGTGCAATTGCTCCGCGCGCACTACCGCTGCAGCCATCGCGGTATTGGCTACTCCGAAAATAATATCCGCGCCCGCCCCACTGATGCGTTGTATCTGGCTTCCCAGATCCACTGGCTGTATCGGAATCCACTCGGTCGCGACGATCTCAGCAAGCCCTTTTGGCTTCAACTTTTCGTCCACGTACTTGGTGATTCCCTTCACCATATCGACGAACGCGGGCGACTGCTGCGTCGAAATGAAAGCGACCTTGACCGGGCGCTTCGACGGATTGTTCTCGATGAACCAGTTCAATCCGGCCAGATATTCCTGTACGTAACTCGGCCGAATGTTGAAAATCCACGAATCCGATGCCCAGGAATATCCGTATCCCGGCGTGGCATAGAGCATCGGAATTTTATCGTTCGGCAGCCGTTCCTGCAGGGCGCTTACGTCCGGTCCGCCCAACCCGAGGCCGATGACGGGCTTGTCACTGCTGACGATTCCCGGCCAGAAGCTGGCCACGACCGACGGATCGTAACGTGTATCGTAAACCTTGGCGTTCAGACGAATGCCGAGTTTCTTCCCTTCGTTATCGTTCCACCATTCAATGACTTTGGTCCTTGCCGCCAACCTCTTGCCGAGATCCGCGAACGGACCGGAATTGTCCGTCAGGACCGGGACGTTGTACGTTGTCGTAGCTGCGGCTGCGGAGCTGCAGGCCAGCACAGCCACCGAACCCCAAACTATTTGTCGCCAATTCATTCTCTATCTCCTCAGCAAGACAAGACTTCCAGTGGGTCATCCCAGATAATATTCAGCGAGGTTTCCGTCGCTCCGCAATTTTTCGGCCTCCCCTTCGTGAGTTATGTAGCCATTCCGCATAATGTAGCCGTAATCGGCGGCCTCCAAGGCGACGTGCACGTTTTGCTCCACGACCAGGAAACTGATCGCTTCTTCTCGTGTCAGTTTTCTCACCGATTGAAACAGTTGTTGGACGATCAGCGGCGCCAAGCCCAACGACGGCTCGTCGAGTAGCACCAATCTCGGCTTTGCCATCAACGCCCTGCCTAACAGCATCATTTGCTGCTCGCCGCCGGACAGATATCCGGACGGTCGGGTCCGAAGCGCGGGAAGTTGAGGAAACAACTCGTATACGTACGCCAGTCTTTCCCGGCGTTCAGCACGTCCTGCCAGCCCGTTCCCGCCGACGAGCAGATTCTGCTCGACCGTCATGTGAGGCAAAATCTTCCGCCCCTCGACTACCTGCACGATTCCAAGGCGGACAATATCCCGCGTGCTCATTCGGTCCAGCGATTTTCCTTCGAAGACGATACTGCCGTTGGCGACTCGGCCGTCCATGTGAGGCAGCAGATGCGAAATCGCGCGCAAGGTGCTCGACTTACCGGCTCCGTTGGCGCCAAGCAAAGCCACGATGCTTGCCGCCGGGACCTGCAAGCTGACGTCGGAGACGCCAATTATCACTTTTTGATAGATTACCTTCAGATTGCTTACCGTCAGCATTTTATTTTTGCGTCGCAATGTCGGGGGCGACTTTCGGGGCACGCTGTGGGATCAGACCGATCAGTCCTTTCCGCGCATAGATGATGCTGATCATGATCGCCAGTCCCAAGATAATATTCATGCTCGCGAAGACAAACTGACCACTTCCGCTGCCGCTCAGCTCCGCCAGCTGCGGACCCAGGAAAGTCAATCCTTCCTGTATCAGTCGAATCACGATCGTGCCTATGACTGCGCCCCAGATCGAACCCATCCCGCCGACGATGAGCATCCCCGTGTACCAGATGGAAAGCCATAAAGTGAACTGATCGACCTGCACGTAACGGACGTAGAACGCCCATAATCCCCCCGATACTCCGGCATAGGCCGCTCCGACGAGGAATGCCAGCAACTTGTATTTGACGACATTGATTCCGAGCAATGGCGCGGCACTCTCCTGGTCGCGAATCGCGACGAATGCCAGACCGGTCTTACTGCGCACGAGATTCTGCGCGCCGAGCAGCAAGACCAGAAGAACCAGAAGCGCAAACCAGTACACTCTCTGATCGTTGTCCAGACTAGAACCCAGGAAGGTAACGGGCGCAAGCCTCAGTCCTTCGGCCTGGCCGAACCATCGGGCCGGCAGCTTCAACATCATGAATGTAAACACGTACTGCGCCGCGATGGTGGTCAGCGCAAGATAAAATCCTCTGATCCTGATTGCTGCTGCGCCGAAAACCAATCCGAATAGCGCGGCAGCGAGCGCGGCGACCAACAGCGCGCTGAGCGCGGAGAAGCCCAGTTTGCTGACGCAGAATCCGGCAGCAAACGCGCCAACGCCCATGAACGCCGACTGTCCGAGGTTCACCTGCCCGGCATACCCCATGGTCAACTGCAGGCCGATGACGGCGATCATCGTGATCGCCATCGTTATCCCGATTCCCACTGCGCGGCCTCCGCCGTATAACGGCAGGGCGGCAAGTGCAATAATAATAAGCAATCCGAACGCCCATCTGCCGGATCCGCGTCTTTCTTTCATTGTCGTCGTGTGGTCGATTGTCTCGATAAATGCAGGGGTTCGTTTCTCAAAGTCGGTCCACCGACTTCCAGCCGTAAAGTCCCGTTGGACGAATCAGCAGAATTATTATCATGAAAACGAACGGCAGAATTCCCGCTACCCCCCCTCCAACCAGCGGGTCGAGCCAGTATGCGCCCAACTGAGATGATATTCCGATGATCAGTCCTGCCACGATTACGCCGCCTACCGCTTCGAGACCTGCCAGAAGGACGGCAGGCAAGGCAACGAGAGCGACGTCCGACGCGGCGAACGACAGTCCCTTGCCGTTCAGGAACATGATCGCGGCTATGACCGACAAGACACAACTCAAGATCCAGGAAATGGCGAGCGATTTGTCGATCGAAATTCCCAGCGACAGGGCCGTGTCATGACCTTCGGCAATCGCCGTCATCTCCATTCCGCTCTGTGTGCGGTTGAAAAAGATCATCATTCCGACGGCTACCACTACCGTCGTTATTGCACCGTACACCAGGGCGCGATCCAGAACTACCGTGCCCAGTTTCACACCGGCCAACGGGATGATCGCCGGAAACAAACGTATTTCAGGCCCCCACACGACCAATATGACACCCTGCAGGAACAGTAACAAACCGATCGTTACCATCACGTATGCAAGAACATCTGCCCCGATGAGAGGCCGTATTATCACCCGTTCGATTACAAGGCCAACTATCGTCACCGCGACGGTGGCGGCTGCTACTACAAGGATCGGATGCTCCGGCCACCATTGTGCAAATGTCCAGATCAGGAACGCGGCGAGCACGATAAGCTCGCCCTGGGCAAAGTTAAAGACCCTCGATGAACGATAGATGATTATGAACGTCAGGGCGATCAGCGAATACAGCAGGCCGATCAGCACGCCGTTCACCAGAAAGGTCAGGAAATTGGTCATATCTGTGTCTCCATGCGCGGCCGCTTCGCGAACCTCCGAAGCGGCCGCATCGATTTCGAATCCATCAGATCGAAAATTGTTCCTGGCGATCTGGCCCTAAGTAGGCGGCGATGACCTTCGGGTCTTGTTTTACTTCGTCGGGTTTTCCGGTCGCCAGTATCTGGCCCCAGTCCAATACCGTTACGCGATCGGCAAGACTCATGACAATCTGGATGTCGTGCTCGATGATCAGTATCGGAATTCGTCGGGATCGGTGAATTTCCGCGATCAGTTCAGCCATGACGTTCTTTTCGGCCGAGTTCATCCCCGCCATCGGCTCATCCATCAGCAGGATCTGCGGTTCCGTCGCGAGTGCCCGACCCAGATCGACTTTCTTTCTCAGGCCATAACTGAGCGCACTCACCGGCGTTTTCGCATACTGCTCCAGTTCGAGCAATGCCAGGATTTCTGCGATGATCGCCCGGTGCTCCGCCCGACTGCGAGCGGCATATGGCCAAAACACGAAATCCTGCAGGACGTTTGTCCGCATCAATGCGTGCCTGCCGACGAGAATGTTTTCTTCCACACTGATCTCGGGCAACAGCTTTATCCCTTGGAACGTGCGTCCGATCCCTGACCGGCTCCGCTCATGCGACGGCTGCCCTTCCAAGGATTGTTCCTTGAAATGAATCGTGCCTGACTGCGGAGTGGTGAAACCGGAAACGCAGTTCAGAATGCAACTCTTGCCGGCCCCGTTCGGGCCTATCAATGCCAATATTTCATCTCGGCGAACGTCCATGGTGACGTCCTTCAACGCCACCACGCCGCCGAATCTCAGTGTTACATCCTTCAATTCCAGAATGCGGTCGCCGCCGTCTTGTTGATTGCCAGCGTCGTTTCTCATACGATTTTTTTCGGAAACTTGGGGTTGACTGCAGTACCGCGATCCGGACGCAAACTTCCCGACCGTCTTCCGCTACCGCGGCGCGCGGATGCCGAAAACGAGAAACCGCACGAATGCCTTCGCAATCTCGGCGCCGCTCGACTCGCCGTCCGAGCGAAACCATCGAGGTATCTGGTTGATGGCGCCCATGAACCAGAATACGGCGAGCTTCGGATCGCACGCTTCGATCGTACCGTCTGCGATTCCCTCTTCGACCAGATGGCGCATTTTCCGGTCGAATTTGCGTCGGCGCTGCAGGATTCGCGCGCGGTGCTCGGGGCTCATGGCGGCCATCTCATGCAGGATGGCCGGCGCCGACAGCTCGCGAGTGAGGTTGTCAATGTAGTACTCGACGAGGCGCTGCAGTTTCTCGAGTCCGCTTGCGCCCTTCGATTGGACATGCTCGATCGCCTGGTCGCCGATATCCATCGCCAGGCTGTGGCACTCGTACAGCAGCTCGGTTTTGCTCTTGAAATAGTAATAAAGCGCTGGTTTCGTGACGCTTAGGCGGCTCGCGATGTCGTCCAGCGAAGTGTTGTGGTAGCCCGTGTGCCCGAACGCGCGGATCGCTTCGGCGATTACCGCCTTCTTCTTTAGTTCGTATTGTTCGTCTGCGCTCTTCACGACGTTGTTCCACCGTGGTCGCGCTTTCGCTCGCTTCGCAGCGGCGCTCCGACTGCTCTTCGCCCGAGCGGAAGAGGCGGTTTCGGTCGTCATACCTTTTTCTTTTCCTTCAAAGTCGTTGTTCTGGCATGTCTTTCCAGATCAGGTCGTTGGCGTCGCCACCTGGCAATGCAGTCCCCCGTCGACCAACAGTCTTGTGCCGGTTATGTAGCGGGCCTCGTCGGACGCCAGAAACAGAGCTGCGTTTGCGACGTCCCATGCCTCGCCCATTGAACCGGTGGGGCACATCTCGTTACGGATTCTTATCATCTCGTCGATGTTGTCGTAATGTGTTTTCAATGGTTCGACGAACATCGGCGTATTGATAAGTCCCGGAAGCACCGCATTGACGCGAATTCCCTTGCGCGCGTATTGCATTGCGACGACGGTCGTCAACTGGTCGACGGCCGCCTTGCTCGCCGAGTAGGAAACGTAGGGCACGCCGGCCCAGCGGACGGCGGCGACGGACGAAATGTTCACGATTGCGCCACCGCCCTGTCGCTCCATCACCGGCAGAGCATGCTTGCACGTCAGGAACATGCTCTTGACGTTGGTGTCCATTACCCTGTCCCAGTCGTTCTCGCTCTGCTCGACAGGCCCACCGAGAATCGCGATGCCGACGTTGTTGACGAGCACGTCGATGCGTCCGAAGCGCTCTTCGCACGCCTGGACCATATCCCGCACCTGTTCGCTGCGAGTCACGTCCGCGTCATGGCTCACGCACACGCCCCCTTCGTTTTCGATGATCGCACGCGTCTCCTCGGCTGCGTCGTGGCGGATGTCCACTGCGAAGACCGATGCTCCTTCCTGTGCGAATCGCACCGCCGTTGCCTTTCCGTTGCCCCATCCCGCTCCCACGGAACCGGCTCCGACGATCATTGCCACCTTTCCTTCCAGACGATTTGCCATGACGGCCCCCTGTTACACCGACCGGACAAGATACATCGGGAATCGAGTCAGGACTACCGCATGGTGGTAGACTCTACTTCAGAGTCGAATTGTGCGATAGTCTCTTTCTTTCGATCGGTGCGATCTGGCGGGTCCATTGGCGATTGGGGAAACCCGTCGTTCTGCTAACGAGACGACCGAAGGACTCGCCTCGCTGGTTCGTTTGACATGGAATCGGCGACCCGAGCAAGCTGGTCGCCGGACGAGAAACAGGCCGAAGCATTCATCGGCATCTAGGGAATGGACGTCATGCGCGTGATCGATTTCTTCGACCGGGGTGTTGATCTCGGACCCGATCGGATCTGTCTGAAGGATGGGAGCGTCGCGCGAAGCTATCGCCAGGTGCAGAAGCAGAGTTACCGTATCGCGAACGCCTTGATTCGCGACGGGCTGGCGCCGCAGGACAAGGCGGCGGTGCTCAGCACCAACGCGGCAGCGCCCTTCGAGTGCGTGCTCGGGATCCTGCGTGCAGCGGCTGCATGGGTGCCGGTAAACGCTCGCAACGTAGTGACCGAGAACGCCTACATCCTGGATAACTGCGACGTCGAGGTTCTTTTCTATCACAGCGACTTCGAGGTGGCGGTGCAGGAGTTCCGCCGCCTGTGCCCGAAGATCGCGCGCTACGTCTGCATCGATCGGGCTGGCGGCAGCGGCGTATTCCTGGACGCCTGGCTCGGCGACGTTTCCGAGTCGGATCCCGATCTTCCGGAGGATCCCGATGCGATCGCCTCCATCGTCAGCTCCGGCGGAACGACGGGACGGCCCAAGGGCGTGATGTGGAGCAACCGTACATGGGAAGCACTGTTCTCGAATTACTACGCAGCGATGCCCAATCGCAAGCCGCCGGTTCATCTCGTCATCGCGCCGATGACGCACGCAGCCGGTGTTCTTGCCATGCTCCTGATGGCAACCGGCGCCACGCACGTAATCCTGCAGCATTTCGATGCAGCGCAGGTCGCGCAGGCGATTGAACGCGAGAAGGTCACGCATCTGTTCCTGCCGCCGACGGCGGTATACATGCTGCTCGCCTACCCGAATCTGACGGAGCACGATTACAGCTCGCTCGACTACTTCCTCTATGCAGCTGCACCGATGTCGGTTGAAAAGCTCAAGCAATGCCTGGACGTTTTCGGGCCGGTAATGACGCAGTGCTTCGGGCAGGCGGAAGCGCCGATGTTGTGCACGTATCTCTCGCCCGAGGAACATCTCGTGATCGGTGATCCCGAGAAGGAGCGAAGACTCGCCAGCTGCGGCCGTCCGACGCTGCTCACGCCGGTGGCGATCATGGACGAGGAAGGGAAGCGCCTTGTGCGCGGCGAACGCGGCGAGATCGTCGTTCGTGGCAGCCTGGTGATGCCGGGGTACTACCGCAATGCCGAGGCGACGAAGGAGGTCTCGGCCTTCGGCTGGCACCACACGGGCGACATCGGCTACATCGACGAGGACGGGTACGTCTACATCGTCGACCGCAAGAAGGACATGATCATCTCCGGTGGGTTCAACATCTTTCCCAGCGAGATCGAGCAGGTCATCTGGACCCATCCCGCCGTGCAGGACTGTGCCGTCATCGGCGTGCCCGACGAGAAATGGGGCGAGGCGGTCAAGGCGGTGATCGAACGCAGGCCGGGCGGCCGCGTCACCGAGCAGGAGATCCTCGAGTTGTGCCGCAAGCACCTCGGCAGCGTGAAGACGCCCAAGTCGGTCGAGTTCTGGGACGAACTGCCGCGAAGCCCCGTGGGCAAGGTGCGCAAGAAGGACATCCGCGAACAGTTCTGGGCGGGCGCGGGAAGGGCGATCTGACCCTCCTGCGCGTTCCCGATCGTGATCACGAAATTCGAGAGGCAAGACGATGAGAAACGTTCTGGTGGCTGGCGTGGGAATGATCCCATTCACGAAGCCCGGGGCATCGGATCCCTATCCGGTGATGGGCGCGCGTGCGACAAAGCTTGCGTTGGCCGATGCCGACATCGACTATGGCCTGGTCGAGCAGGCGTACATGGGCTACGTGTACGGCGATTCCACGGCCGGACAACGAGCGCTCTATGAAGTCGGGATGTCGGGCATTCCGATCGTCAACGTCAACAACAACTGTTCCACTGGCTCTACGGCACTGTTCCTCGCGCGCCAGGCCGTGGCCAGCGGCGCCGTCGAGTGCGCACTGGCCGTCGGGTTCGAGCAGATGAAGCGGGGCGCATTGGGATCGGTGTTCACCGATCGGCCGTCACCCTTCGACCGCTTCGACGCCGTCACCGATGAACTGGTCGGGCACGCCGAGATCCCGCTGGCGATCCGGTACTTCGCCGGCGCGGGAATGGCCCACATGAAGGATTTCGGCACCAGCCTCTCCACCTTCGCCAAGGTGCGCGCGAAGGCGAGCCGGCACGCGTCGCGCAATCCGCTCGCGCTGTTTCGCGACGAGGTCACCGAAGAGGAAGTGCTGGCCGCGCCGGCGATCCTCCCCGGCATCATGACGCGCCTGATGGCATGTCCGCCCACCTGCGGCGCGGCTGCGGCGCTGCTCGTGTCGGAAGCGTTCGCCGAGCGTCACGGGCTCGCGCGCGACGTGGCCATCCTCGCGCAGGCAATGGCCACCGACACCCCAGAGACTTTCGAGAGCCGCAACATGCGCAGCCTCGTCGGCTACGACATGAGCCGCGCGGCGGCACAGCAAGTCTACGAGCAGGCGGGTATCGGCCCGGAAGACGTCGACGTCGTCGAACTGCACGACTGCTTCGCGCAGAACGAGCTGATCAGCTACGAGGCGCTCGGCCTGTGCGCCGAGGGCGAAGCGGAGGCCTTCGTGAATACGGGTGACAACACGTACGGTGGAAAGGTCGTCACGAACCCGTCGGGCGGATTACTGTCCAAGGGGCATCCGCTTGGCGCGACCGGGCTCGCGCAGTGCTACGAACTCGTGTCGCAGCTGAGAGGTCGCGCGGAGCGCCGCCAGGTGAAGGGCGCTCGCCTCGCGCTCCAGCACAACGTGGGGCTCGGCGGCGCGGCGGTCGTCACGCTGTATGGAAAGACCGAAAACGCATAGCACAGGGAGTCGGTAGCGTGAACATCGCACAGCTTCTACACGCGTCGGCCCGCTGTTTCCCGGACGCTAGGGCCGTGTCGCTGGGCGACACGCTCGTGCACGACTATGCGGGCCTTCAGCAACGTGTCGCGCGCCTGGCTGGCGGGCTGCGCGCGCTCCCCGGCATGGCAACGGGCGATCGCATCGCATTCGCGATGACCAACGGACCCGAATACATCGAGCTGATGTGGGCGGCGTGGCACGCGGGGTTGGCGATCGTCCCGATGAATGCCAGGCTGCATCCGCGGGAATTCGAGTTCATTCTCGGGAACTGCGGGGTTCGCTACTGCTTCGCAACCACCGAGCTGGCCGATGCGCTTTCGGCGCAGCTCGGGGCGGGCAGCCCCGTTCGGGTCATCGACGTCGCCAGCACCGACTACCGCGCGCTGTTCGCACACGAGCCGATCGCGTTGCAGACCGCGTTGCCCGACCGCCCCGCGTGGCTGTTCTACACGAGCGGCACGACGGGAAGGCCGAAAGGCGCGACGCTGACGCACGGCTCGCTGCTCGCCATGGTGCTGCGTTATTACGCTGACGTCGACGCGCTCGGCACCGGCGACTGCATGCTGCACACGGCGCCCCTCTCGCATGCCTCGGGCCTGTATTCGTTGCCGCACATCGCCAAGGGCTCGCACCAGGTGATTCCGGCGAGCCGCGGATTCGACCCTGCCGAACTGTTCGCGCTGCTCGACCTCTACTCGAGCGCCACGCTGTTCTCCGCCCCGACGATGCTGACCCGGCTTGTCGACGCCCCCGGCATTCGATCCGCGAAGCTCGATCGGCTGCGGACGCTGTTCTACGGCGGAGCGCCGATGTATGTCGAGAACCTGAAAACGGCGATCGGCGTGCTCGGTCCATGCCTCTGGCAGGGCTACGGCCAGGGCGAATCGCCGAACACGATCACTTACCTTTCGAAGGCGATGCACCGCGACACCGGGCATCCCCGATACGAACAGCGACTGGCTTCGGTGGGCGTCGCCCGCACCGGCGTCGAGGTTCGCATCGCCGACGAGGAAGGCCGTGCGTTGCCGGTCGGCGAGACGGGGGAGGTGATCTGCCGCTCGGACGTATCGATGCACGGATACTGGAACGATCCGGCGGCGACGGCGAAGGCGCTGCGAGACGGCTGGCTTTTCACCGGCGACGTCGGCGTTCTCGACGAAGACGGATTCCTCACGCTGAAGGATCGCTCGAAGGACGTGATCATCTCGGGCGGAAGCAATGTCTATCCGCGCGAGGTCGAAGAGGTCCTGTTGCTGCATCCGGGAGTGCTCGAGGTGTCGGTGATCGGGCGTCCGAGCGCCGAATGGGGCGAGGAAGTGGTCGCCATGGTCGTCGCGCGACAGGGGCACGAGCCGAGCGCGCGCGATCTCGACGAGCTCTGCTTGAAGAACATCGCGCGCTTCAAGCGGCCGCGTGGGTACTTCCGCCTGCCCGAACTACCGAAGAGTGCCTACGGAAAGATTCTGAAGACTGAGATTCGCGAGCTGCTCGCGCGGGGCTCGGCAGTGCCGATCCAAGAATGATCCGCGCGCTTTGCGTGCAGCTGTTGATCATGAACATGACGACGCGTTCGATACGCTGCGCACCCAACTGCTCGACGAATCCGGCGGCGCACAGGCTGTGCGTGCGCCCCTGTCCGACGCTTGTCGCTCTCGCTTGAAATGCGCGCAGCAGCGACGTCAGCCCAGCGAGCAGGTGATTCTAAAGACCGCAGTTGACGACGCCGTTCTCGCCGGAGACCCTTGCGGGCTGTGCGTTGGAGCCCGTTGACGAGGCCACCCGATGGGTGAGGCGGGATTGCGCCGGAAAAATGCCGAATTGGAGCACGCCGCGAGCGTCGGCCTGCAGACGGCCGGCGGCCGAGTAAATGTTCGCTGGGACGCAAGCCGCGCCGCAACTCCGATGGGCCAACTCGCATTCTTTATCGAATTCCTCACGCTCACCGGTTTGTGGGAGCGCTGGAAGAGCGAGTGCCCGTTGTTTTACACGAGCCCGAATGCGCCCGCGATCGACGACGTGCTCGGCACGTGGCTGCTCTCGATTCTCTCGGGGCATAGGAGGTACGCCCACGTCACTGCGATTCGCTGCGATGGCGTGAATCCCGACCTGCTGGGCATGAACCGCATCGTCAGCGAAGACGCGTTGCGCCGAGCGCTGAAGGCGATCGATCCGGACCTCGGCACGGCGTGGCTCGACAAGCACCTGCGCGAAAGCACCCGCGCGCTGCTCGATGCGCCGTGGATCCTGGACATCGACACGACGATCAAGCCGCTGTACGGCCACCAGCAAGGCTCGGTCGTCTCCTACAACCCGCACAAGCCCGGTCGCCCTCGCACGCGTACCACACGTACGTGATGGCCGGCACGCGGCTGGTACTCGGGATCGACGTGAAAGCGGGCAACGAGCGCAGTGCGAACCACAGCCTGCCGGGTCTGCTGCATCTGCTCGACGGGATGACGCCCGAGCAGCGCCCGAGGATCGTGCGCGGCGACTGCGGCTTCGGCTCGGACACGGTGATACATGCGCTCGAAGAACGAGGCCAGCGGTACCTCTTCAAGCTGCGCCTGTCGAAGAACGTCAAGCGTCACATCGAGCGGATGTTCGAGCGCGAGGGCTGGAGCGATGCCGGTCAGGGCTGGGAGGGACTGGACGGGGATCTCGCGCTCATGGGCTGGGAGAGCCCGCGACGCGTCGTGCTGATTCGCCTCGCGCTGCACGGCGAAGTCGCCCTGCAGTACACCGACGATCGTCAACAGGTGCTGGGCTTCGTCGAGGTCGACCCCAAGGCGGGCAAGCGCATCCGTGGCTACGAATACGCGGTGCCGGTGACGAACCTGGACTACGAGGTGCTCACGCTTGGGCAGTTGTATCGAGACCGAGCCGATGCCGAGAACAGCTTCGACGAACTGAAGAACCAGTGGGGCTGGGGCGGCTTCACGACGCACGACCTGCATCGCTGCCAGCTCTCTGCTCGCGCGGTAGCGCTCGTCTACAACTGGTGGAGCCTGTACGTTCGATTGGCGAATCCGAGCGCGCGTCGCGAAGCGATCACGAGTCGCCCGTGGTTGCTGACGTCTGTCGGGCGACGCACCGAGCATGCGGGACAAACGACGATTACGTTGACGTCGATGCACGGCGAATTCCAAAAAGCCCGAGACGCGCTCGTGCGCGTCTCGCGACTGCTTCAGCATTGGGTGAAAGAAGCTGCGGAGCAGTTGGGCGGTAAATCGGTCTGGCATCGCTGCTGCGAGCATCTCAAGCAGGTTCTTGGGGCGATCGGTCCGCCGAAAAAGGTGCCGGCGATAACGTTTGCGAGCGGCTAACTGCCGTTTTTAGGGTGATTAGATTAAACGCGGATCCCGCGACGCAATCTGTTCATGCGAACCAACCGGAAGCGCTTGATATTGAAACGCATTTTCGCTGCCGGTCCCACTCCGGAACTTGCGTAACGTAAAGCACAATTCCGTTGTACGCCGATGCTGCCGTCATTCGCCTTCGTGTTTCCGGCGCGATCGAATCGTCCGACGAACGGTCCCGATCGGCCAGCGGACGATCAGGAGCCTTTTACACTGATGGGCGTTCGTCCGTCCGCTCCACGCCCTTCAATCCGGCTTTCCCATCTTCCGAAGCCATTCGCGACCCCACGGCTGATCCAGCGCAGCGGAGTAGGTGTTGATCTTAATTGTGGGGTGGTCCTGCTGTCGCACGCGGGGAAGCTTCCATGTCCTCGCAATCGACAAGTGGCGCAGAGACTTCATTTCCGAGAGCCACTGAGGCAGCTCTTGAATTTGCGTACCGCTGAGGCTCAGGCTCTCTAGGTTAGGCAGTTCTCGCACGGCCACAGGCACCTCAGCAATGGGTGCACCGCACAAATTCAGCCACTTGAGGCTTCTCAACGCCACCAACTTGGACGGAAGTGTGGTTAGTGGATTGAACGAAAGGTCGAGCTGCTCGATCTGGGGCAGTTCCCAAACCACCTCAGGCACCTCAGAAAGTTGGTTGTTTTCGAGTGACAGCACTTTCAGCGACCGGAGCTCGTCCAAATGCACCGGCAGCTGCTGAATGGAGCATCCACTCATGTCCAACCGGATCAGGGACTGCAGAAGGCAAAGTTCTTCTGGAAGGCGTCGAAGGTCCTCTGCATGGACGCATAACTGTGCCAAGGCGGACAGCTGCCCGATGGACGGTGGCAGCGAGTTCATGCGCCTGCTCGCTACCCGCAGCGTATGTAGCTTCGAGAGCCGTCCTATGTCTGCGGGAAGAGCCGAAACGGCCCAGGCGAGGTCGAGCTCTTCGAGTTTACTGAGGTCGCAAATCGAGTCGGGTACCAGTTCAATAGGACCGCGGATCAAAAGTTTCTGCAGGTGCTTCAGGTCGCCCACCCCTGGGGGCAGAAAGGCTGTTTGCTTTGCCGCAGGCACATGCGGTGCGATAGTCCAAGTGAGCGATTCGAGCGCGGGCAAGGCGAAGACACTCGGTTCCAGCGAAGCGCTGTTATCAGCGTGCAGGGACCGTAGTCCCGCGAGGTGGTCGAGGTACGGAGGGAAATTGTCGCCCCCAACCCGCAGCTCGGCGAGTCTTCCGATGGTCTTCTCGGTGACCGGAAAGTTATCGACGCGGTGCTCTTCCGCCCACTGCACCTGTGCTCGAAGCCATTCGGGTCGCTGGGCAGAGTATGTTCCGCGCACAAATATGGACGTGGCGCCAGTGTATCTGCTGCTCCCTCCTTCGAAGCCGGCAAACTGGCCTTCGGAGCCCCAGGCGATTTTTGAATCGATGTGCGCATCCTCACAGGCGCAATCTCTTGCGAAGTCCCAATCCTCGCGTTCGTTGCGGTCGAAGTAGCCATTCGTGGCGGACCGCAGGACAGGGGCCGCCTTTCCGGCGAGGGCGGGGGTGCGCCAAAGTCCGTTCTTGTCTTGCACATTGCTGCGAAGCGTCTTCAGTTCGGTCAGCGTGGGCGAGCGCCAATCCGAGTACCCGTGGAAGAGCAATGCCGGAACCGTATCCCCGTAGTACTTGCTCTTCGAGACGAAGGCGACGTAAGCCGAACTGTACTGCCATGTCAGCCCGGACTCGTCGTCATGCCACACGGAGTCGACTCCCATGTAGGCGTCGTAGCGGGACTTTTGCAGGAAGTCTAATGGTGTGTTTTCCGAGTCCCAAACATAGCCGGCGCGACCTGGGCGCGGGTGTACCACGCCGCAGCCAATCCACCGACAGAAGGTAGCTGCACTTGCAAAGTCGGAAAACGTCACTTGGTCGACGTGGCTCACTTGTACCGATGGATGTGGCGGCGGCGATGCTGAAAGTTACCCATTGTCGTGCATAGCACGGGGGCGGTGTTGCTGTGTGACGATTGCTCGAAGCTGACTCAGGTGGGGATTATTGGACTACCGCTGACAGAGGCGCTGAACGGCAAGCTCTTGCTCGTCACCAACATCGAGGGTCTTTCGGCGGCGGACGTCGTTGCGCGCTACAAGGCGTTGGCCGAAATCGAGCGTGGGTTCCAGGCGCTGAAGTCGGAGATCAAGATCGGGGCGGTGTATCACCGGCTGCTCGATCGGATCCGCGGGCACGCGAGTCTGTGCTTCGTGGCGTTGATCAGGATTGCGTGATGCGCACGCGGCTTCGTTTTGGGGCAGCCGCCTCTCGCTGGAAGCGGCGCTGGAGCCTTCGGCGGATTCGGCACCACACGGTTTCGATCCACGATGCCGCCCCGATCAGCGGCGTCTCCACGATCAAGCCGGGAGCAATCCGACGTACTGGCTGCGCTGAAGGCCAAGAAACCGGCCAAAGAGCCCTTCAGCCGGCGCTAGACTGGGCCAGATAGCTTTGTAGCTCCTTCTTGCCAACGCCACGCAGCGAAACCAGCTTCGCTCGATGCTCGGGTCGCGGTTTGCTCACTCCACGTTCCCAGTTGTAGATCGTTTGATCGCTCACCGACAGCAGCTTCGCGAGATCGG
>CAZNBS010000012.1:0-21971 GCA_964570955.1 uncultured Burkholderiales bacterium
TGCCGATGCCAAGGACCGCCCATCAATAGCACTCCACTAATGCGTCGCGGGCACTGCGAGGCCGACGATCACCAGGTCGCGGTCCGTCCCGTCCAGTCGCGCGACACCGGGCAGCAACGCCCAGCGCTGGAACCCGAACCGCTCGAACAGCGTGAGGCTGGGCAGGTTGTGCCCGAAGATGAAGCCCAGCAGCCGGTCGACCCCGATCGCGGGCGCATGCGCAATGGCCGCGCGCAGGAGGGTGCTGGCCAGGCCGAGGCGCCGGTGTTCCAGGTCGACGTACACGCTCAGTTCCGCCGTGCGTTCATAGGCCGGGCGCCCATAGAACGACGAGAAGCTGAGCCAGGCGGCGACGACGCCGTCGCAGTCGGCCACCCAGAGCGGGCGGCGCGCGGTGTGTGCCTCGAACCACGGCAGGCGCTGCGCGACCGAGACCGGCTCGAGGTCGGCCGTCACCATGCGGGTGGGGACGGTGGCGTTGTAGATCGCGACGATGGCCGGGAGATCGTCCTGGCGTGCGACGCGAAAGCGCGCGGATATCATGGATGGATGCTACCTCGGGTCGCCGCACCCTCGCCTGTCCTCTGCTGCCACATCACGGCCGCCTGTCTGCACGTCCATCCCATCGACATCCGCAACCGGATCACCATCGCAACGAGTCGACGAGCCATGCACATCGACACTCCGGGCATCTTGAGCATCCTCGGCACGACCGCGTTTCTGGGGCGTCTCGTGCGCCACGTCCTGAAGAGCCTTGCACTTCCCGCATTGACCTGCTCCGCGAGTGTCTCCGCACAGCCGGCGCCAGTGCCCGCGCCGCTGCCATCCATCGGTGAAGAGGCCGCTGTCTTGCGCAGCGACAGCCGCTGGTACTTCCAGACCAGTGCCTACACTCAGCACTTCGACTCCAAGCCTACCCACAACAACGCCCAGCGCCTGCTCAACATCGAGTGGCAAGGCGGAAACAACTGGGTGTGGGGTGGCGCATTCTTCTACAACAGCTTCGACCAGCCCTCTCAATACGTCTACGGCGGTTACATGTGGCGGCCGTTCGACGATCTGCGCGGCGCCTACTTCAAGCTGACCGGCGGCCTGGTGCACGGCTACAAGGGCGAACACAAGGACAACATTCCGTTCAACGGCATGGGCGTCGCACCCGCGCTGCTGCCCTCGATCGGCCTCTCCGGCAAGCGCTTCGCCACGGAACTGGTGGTATTCGGAACCTCCGGCGTGATGTGGAACGTCGGCTTCTACTTCAAGTAGCCGCTCGCACTCAGCGATGCGCGTGCTTCTTCAGCTCGATGCGCGCGATCTGGTTGCGATGCACCTCGTCCGGGCCGTCCGCTAGGCGTAGCAGGCGCGCGTTGGCATAGGCGTGCGCCAGCCGGAAGTCGTCGGTGATGCCTCCGCCCCCGTGCGCCTGGATGGCCCAGTCGATCACCTGGCACGCCATGTTCGGCGCCGCCACTTTGATCATGGCGATCTCCGCCTTGGCGACCTTGTTACCGGCCTTGTCCATCATCCAGGCGGCCTTGAGCGTCAGCAGGCGCGCCTGCTCGATCAAAATGCGTGACTGCGCGATACGCTCCTGGGTGACGGTCTGCTCCGACACCGGCTTGCCGAAGGCGACCCGGCTCATCGTGCGCGTGCACATCTTCTCCAGCGCGCGCTCCGCCAGTCCGATCAGGCGCATGCAGTGATGGATGCGGCCCGGACCGAGGCGGCCCTGCGCGATCTCGAAGCCGCGGCCCTCTCCCAGCAGCATGTTCGCCGCCGGCACGCGCACGTTCTCGAAGTGCACTTGCGCGTGACCGTGCGGCGCATCGTCGAAACCGAACACCGGCAGCACCTTCTCGATGGTGACGCCCGGGGCGTCGGCAGGCACCAGGATCATCGACTGCTGCTTGTGCCGATCCGGGTTGTCCGGGTCGGTCTTGCCCATGAAGATGAAGATGCGGCAACGCGGATCGGGTGCACCCGACGACCACCACTTGCGTCCGTTGATGACGTAGTGATCGCCATCGCGCTCGATGCGCGCGGCGATGTTGGTAGCGTCGGACGACGCCACAGCCGGTTCGGTCATCGCGAAGCACGAGCGGATCTTCCCTTCCAGCAGCGGTTCGAGCCACTGCTTCTGCTGCGCCGGCGTGCCGTAGCGCAGCAGCACTTCCATGTTGCCCGTGTCCGGCGCCGAGCAGTTGAAGGCCTCGGGCGCGAACGGCGAGCGCCCCATGATCTCGCACAGCGGCGCGTACTCGAGGTTGGTCAGCGTGCCGCCGTGGTCCTTCGGCTGCCACAGGTTCCACAGGTCGGCCGCGCGCGCCTTGGTCTTCCATTCCCGCACCAGCGCGGGCTCCTCCCAGCGGTTGCCCTCGGCGATCTGCGCGTACATCTTCTCCTCGTTCGGATAGATGTTCTCCTCCATGAAGGCCGTCACGCGCGCCTGGAGTGCCTTGACCTTGTCGGTGTAGTCGAAGTCCATGGGGTTCCTTTCGTGATTCGTGATTCGTGACTCGGGATTCGTGACTCGTGATTCGTGACTCGGGATTCGTGACTCGTGACTCGTGATTCGTGACTCGTGACTCGTGATTCGTGATTCGTGACTCGGGATTCAGTGCCCGAAGCCGTCGGCCACGCTCACATCGAGCAGCGACGGGGCGCCGCTGGCAATCGCCGCCCGCAGCGCCGGGGCGACCTCCTGCGGATCGACGATGCGCCGCGCCGGCACGCCCATCGACTGGGCGAGCGCGACGAAGTCCAGTTCCGGCTCGCGGATGTCCATGCCGATGAAGCGGTCGGTCCCCCGCATCGACTTCAGCCGCTCCTTCAGGATCCGGTAGCCGCGGTTGTTGGGAATGACGTAGGTGATCGGCAGCTTCATGTGTGCCGCGGTCCACAGCGCCTGCACGCTGTACATCGCGCTGCCGTCGCCGACGATGGCGACCACCGGACGGTCGCGCAGCGCCATCGAAATGCCGATGGCACCGCCCATCGCGAAGCCGATCCCGCCGCTGGCCAGGCCGAAGAACCCCTTGCTGTCGCGCAGCGGCAGGAAACTCAGCAGCGAAAATCCCGACACCAACGCTTCTTCCAGCACCACCACGTCGCGCGGCATCGCCTCGGTCAGCCGCATCATCAGCACGCGCGGGTCCATGGGTCGCGCATCGACGAGCCGCTGCGCGTCCTCCACCGCACGCACTCGCCTAGCGCTCCAGTTTGCCTCGCTCAGGCTGGCGCTGCGCGCGTGTGCGCCTCGGCGCTGCGCATCGGTCATCACCTGCTCCAGCACGGCGACCAGCGCGCGCGACGTCTCCTTGACGCTCGCCTGCACGGCGATCTCGACCGGGTAGTTCTTGGCCAGTTCCCAGCCGCGCTCGCCGATCTCGATCAGCCGCACGCCCGGCGGCATCGCGTCGACCTCGCTGAACACCGACATGCGCAGCTCGTCCGTGCCGAGCAGCAGCAACATGTCGTGAGCAGACAGGCAGTCGCGCACCTGGCGCTGGTTGCGCGTGAGGGCGCCCATGAAATGCGGATGCTCGGACACGAACTGGGCGGCATACGGTACCGTCTGCTGCCACACCGGCGCGCCGAGGATCTCGGCCAGTGCGGCCGCCTCGTGCAGGGCATCGCGGGTGGCCAGCTCGTGGCCGGCGATGATCGCCGGGTTGCACGCCGAGAGCAGTGCGTGCGCGACGCGCTCCAGAACCGGGTCGCTGGGACGCGTATCGACCTCGACGCGCGAGGGCGCGCCCAGGTCCAGTGCGGCCTGGGCATCGAGGATGTCTCCCGGCAGGCTGATGAACACCGGGCCGGTCGGGGGCGAGAGCGCCACCTTGGCAGCGCGGCGCACGATGCGCGGCAGGTCCTGCACGCGCGTGACCTCGGTGGCCCACTTCACCATCGGCTGCGCGATCGGCAGCAGCGGATCGTACAGCAACGGCTCCGTCAGGCCGTGGCCCTGCTCCTGCTGACCGGCCGTCAGCAGCACCGGCGAGCCGTAGAACTTGGCGTTGTAGAGCGCGCCCATGGCATTGCCCAGTCCTGGCGCCACGTGCACATTGCACGCGGCCAGCCGGCCGGAGGCGCGCGCGTAGCCGTCCGCCATCGCCACCACGATGGATTCCTGCAGGCCGAGGACGTACTCGATGCGCGACTGCCGGGACAGCGCCTCCATGATCGCCAGCTCGGTGGTCCCGGGATTGCCGAACATGACGTCCACGCCCTCGGAGGCGAGCAGGGCGAGGAAGGCGTCGCGGCCGGTCGTCGCAGCGCACGCCGCGGTCGATGAATCGTTCATGGATCGGAATGAATGGTTCGTTCGGGAGACCCGAGCATACCCGAGCGCCTGCCCGGGTGCGCTCAGGCGACTGCGGACGGAAGCAGCACGTCGGCACGCAGACCGCTGCCGCGCTCGGTCTCGGCCAGCTCGATGCGTCCGCGGTGAATCTGCTCGATGCGACGCGCGATCTACAAACCCAGCCCGCTGCCACCTGGCTGTGCACCCTCCAGACGATGAAAGCGTTCGAAGACCTTGACGCGATCCGCAGGCGCAATGCCGGGCCCCTCGTCCTCGACGCGCAGACGCGTGCTGCCGCCCTGCGGCAGCACGGCGATGCGGACACGTCCGCCTGCGGGCGAATGCGCGACTGCGTTGTCCACCAGATTGCCCAGCATCGCCTCCAGCAGGCCTGGCACTCCGTCGACCCAGACGGCTGCGCCTTCATCCACCTCCACCTGTATGCCTCGCGCGAGCGCCGCGGGCGCTCGCTGCGCCGCCACGTCGACCGCCAGCCCGAGCAGGTCGAGTCGCTCCTGCCGCCCGCCGGACTGCGCTTCCAGTCGCGCCAGGGTCAGCAGTTGATCGACCAGTCGGCCGGCGCGATCGGCGCCGGAAACGACCCGATCCAGCGCCTCGTCGCGCACATGGGTGCTGGAGGCCATCCGCGCCACCTGCGCCTGGGCCTTGATCCCTGCCACCGGCGTTCGCAGTTCGTGCGCGGCGTCGGACGTGAAACGCCGCTCGCGTTCCATCGATTCGGCGATGCGAGCGAACAGGCGGTTCAGCTGGGCGATCAGCGGACTGACTTCGCGCAACGCGCCGGCCTCCGACAGAGGCGCCAGGTGCTCCGGTTCGCGCTGGCCCACCTCGCGCGCGAGCGTCGACAGCGGCCGTAGCGCGGCGCGAATAGCCATCCAGATCGCGAGCGCAAGGACCGGCAGCGCCATCAGCAGTGGGCGCAGCAGCGCCGCGATCATGTCGTGCGAGAGTTCCTCGCGCACGTCCACGCGCTCGCCCACCTGCACCAGGAATTCCCCGGAGGGATCCCAGGCGGAGAACACACGCCACGTTCGCCCCTCCACACGTCGCTCCACGAATCCCGGGGCGTCTCCGCCCAACACCACGTTCGGCGCGTTGAGCGAGTGCAGCCGCAGCCGTCCGTGCCGGTCCCACACTTGAAATGCGACCTTGCGCGCATCCTTGTGCAACAGGGGGGTGTGCTCGAGGTCGATCTCCTCGACGTCGTTCAGCGCCTGCGCGATCAGGAGTGAAGCGGCCTGCGCCAGGTGGCCGTCGAGCAGTTCGTCGATCTCGTGCAGCGCATCGCGCCAGGTGACGATGACCGTCAGCGACCAGACTACCAGCGTGACGGCCAGCACCAGCACCGCCAACCTGGCCTGCAGGGACCTCACGCGAGCTCCGCGCGTGCCATCAAATAGCCAACCCCGCGCACCGTCTTGATGCCGGAGGGATCGAGCTTGCGCCGCAGGTGGTGCACGTGCACTTCGAGCGCGTTGCTCTCCACCTCCTCCCCCCACGCATACAGGGCCTGCTCCAATTGGGAACGCGTCAGCACCCTGCCGGCATTGCGCATGAGCGCTTCGAGCAGGGCGAACTCGCGCACGGACAGGTCGACATGCCGATCCGCGTGGCGAACCTCGCGCGCGGCCGGATCGAGCGTGATCTCCCCTACGCGCAGCAGCGGCGCGGGTGCACCCGATGCGCGGCGCACCAGTGCACGCAGCCGTGCGCCGAGTTCGCCCATGTCGAAGGGCTTCACCAGATAGTCGTCCGCGCCCATGTCCAACCCCCGGATGCGATCCTCGACGGTATCGCGCGCAGTCAGAATGAGGACGGGCGTGGGGTCGTGGCGCCCCCGCACGGCGCTCAGGAGATCGAGCCCCGTCATTCTCGGCAATCCGAGGTCGAGCACGACCGCCGCGTAGGCCTGGGTGCGCAGGGCGTGCTCGGCCGCCACGCCGTCGCGCACCCAGTCCACGGCATTGCCGAACTCCCGCAGCCCGGCCTGCAGCGCATGGCCGAGCAACGGGTCGTCTTCCACCACCAGTACGCGCATGCGACGCAGTGTAGCGAATCAGCCGCGCTCGTCGTGATCATCGTGCTGCACGGCCCGTACTTCGTTCGACACGTCGCCGCCAGCCGGGTACCAGACCCACAGCCCCGCGCCGAGCGCGAGCAGCACAAGTGCCACGCCGGCATGCCGGCGCGCGATGCCCTCTCCCGGTTCGCCGCGCTTGCGGCCGGTGACCATCGAGCGCACCAGGTTCTCGTGATGCAGCAGGCTGCTCACGAGCACGCCGGCCACATGCACGCCCACGATCCACAGCATGCCCACGGCGGCGGCCTCGTGCACGTCCTCCAGCCACTCTCCGCCCAGCTCCTGGTGGTAACCAAAACCAGTCAGGGCGGTCACCAGGCCCAGGGCGAGCAGAAGGAAGATCGCGATGCTGCCCGCCGGGTTGTGACCGAGATAGTGGCGTGGCGAGCGGGTCGCCAGGCTGCGAAGATAGGTCAGCAGTTCCGACGGTCGGAACAGGAAGGAACCGAAGCGCGCGTAGCGGGTGCCGACGAGCCCCCAGACGATGCGGAACAGGATCAGGCCGGCGACGGTGTAACCGAGCATCATGTGCACGTCACGCCAGCGTTCGGACTCGGCGGTGAGCCATGCGCCTGCGAAGGAGGCCGCCAGCAGCCAGTGGAACACGCGGGTGGGAAGGTCCCACACCAGAACACGTTGATTCATCGTCGTCTCCATCATTCATCGCATCTCATCTGGGCACGCGCAGCGAGGCTTCGCTGAAGTCCCCCTGCTCCGCCCGCGTGTGGCAGGCGCCGCAGTTGGCCTTGCTCTTGACTGCAGGCAGCTTCCAGGTAGCGGCAGGCACCTCGTCGTGCTCCCGCACGAACCAGCGCGTCTGCGTGATCCGCGGCGCGATGCCTTCGCTCTTGCGCGGCGCTCCTGCCGAGCGCTCCAGATACGCGGAGATCTCCTTCATCGCCGCTTCGTCCACGGTGGCGTCGGTGCCGAAGTGCTTGTCCAGTCCGGCAAGCAATGCCCGCCACGACGCAGCCGACAGCAGTTGCGCGGGATACGCCAGGTGGCAGCTTCCGCATTCACTCTGATAGGTGGCGTTCGGGGGTGCGAACTTCGTCGAGCCCGCCAGAGCGGGCGCAGCCGCCAGCGTGATCGAGGCGAGGCAGGTCGCGAGAGCTTTCATTCGTGCTTCCTCCTATTTCGGCAACCCGGTCAGCCAGGTCAGGACGTCGCCCTTCTCTGCCGGCGTGCAGGGACGGCTCAGCACGTCGTTGCAGTTGCGCTTGAACCACTTCTCCACCTTCGCCGGATCGGTGAAGCGTCGCGGATTCGCCCCGGGTGCGAGCGGTGCGATCGACTTTCCGGTGCGTGCGTGCCGTCCAGGCCGGACCGGCTGGTCGGTGTGGCAGCTGGCACAGCTCCATTCGCCGCCATGCGGGGTCCGAAAGAACGTCTCCCCGCGCGTGGCGGAGAAGGCCTGGAACGCGGAATCGGTCTGCCGCGCTTCGCGCTCGAATTCCTTCAGCATTTGCGCCGGGGTCTGCGCGATCGCCAGGGAACTGGTCAGCGCAGTCGCCACGCTGAGGAGAATGCGTCTCGTGTTGGTCATGTCGCCTCCATGCGAGGTGTCGATGACCGCAGCGTAGTGACCGAAGCTTAAGGAACTCTTACCGGACGGGGGACATGCCGGCGCCTGAGGTGTTCGAGCCAGCGAGAGTCGAGACCAGGCGCCCGTTCTTGATCACGTGATGTATCTTGGCCAGGTTGCCGACGTCGATCAGAGGATCGGCGTCCAGCACGACCAGATCCGCAAGCGCGCCCTCGGCAATGACACCCGCTTCGCCGGCGAGGCCGAGGGCGTGCGCGCCAGCGACGGTGGCAGCACGCAGGATCTCGAGCGGTGACATGCCTGCTTCGGCCATGCTCTTCATCTCGCGGAAGATGCCCGGGCCGTGCAGCGTGCCGATGTTGCCGGCATCGCTTCCGACCACGACTCTGATCCCGGCATCCAGCACGCGCCTGAGATTGTGTACAGCGTGCGGCGCCTGGCCCCAGCCCCCGCCCTGCTCGATGGCGCGGCGAACCCAGGCCGGAAGTTGCTCGCGCGGCAGTTCGGACAGGTCGTCCATCCGCGCGAGCGCCTCCGGATCCGCGTAGCGCCGCTCCGCGGCGGTCGCTTCCCAGCGATCCGACAGCGACAAGCGGTAGCCCTCGTACACGAACAGGGTCGGGCAGTAGAGCACCTGGCGCTCTCGCGCGAGCGCGATGAACTCGTCGTCCACCGGTTCGTCCTCGACCGAGTGCACCAGGAAGTCGGCACCTGCGCGCAGCGCGGCCTTCGCCACCGCCAATTCGGTCGCATGGACGGCGAAGCGTGCGCCGCCCGCGTGCGCCTCCTCGCCGACGGCCCGCACGATCGCTTCCTGGGCGGCGAGGTCGTCGCCCGGACGATGGATGAACCAGACCTTGATGTAGTCCGGGGTGGACTCCAGGGTCTTGCGCACCAGCGTGCGCGCCTGCTCGGGCGAGTCCACCTTGACGATGATCGGCCCGCCGGTATCCAGTTGCGGGCGGGCCACCATGGACACCAGCGGCCCCGCGACGGCAATGCGCGGGGCCAGAGGATTGCCGCGCGCTGCCGCGCGCACCTCGAATGTCCATGGCGCCCCACCGACATCGACGACGCCGGTGACCCCGCTGCGCAGCCAGGCGACGAAGGTCTGGTCCAGTCGGGCGCGGTGCCTGGACTGCTCGGCCGCGAAGCTCACCCAGCGCGACAGGTCGGCGATGTCGGGGCGCGCATAGAGCGTCCCGGACAGATCGAAGTGCACGTGGGCATCGATCATTCCGGGAATCAGCCAGCGTCCGCGCCCATCCACGATCGCGGCGCCGGACGGCACGGGCACCGTCGCGGAGGCGCCGATCTCGATGATGCGGCCATCCGCGATGATTACGGTCTGGTCCGGCACGGACGCCTCGCCCGCGCCACGCTGCGGATGCACGAGCGTCACGCCGACGATCGCGAGCGATGCATCGGCGGCCTGCGCACCGGGAGGTGCGACGCACAGAAGGGCGAGCACGAGGAGCGTCCACGGCGAGAAGGCGCGCCACCACGGCTTCCTCCAGCGCCGCGCCCCGGCACCGGCCGCGCGTCCGGGTCGGGTCCGGCTCAGTGCGCGCGCATCGAACCGCCGCACGGCACACCGCCCTTCATCACCAGCAGCAGCGCATCGCGATCGCGCAGCACCCCGACATTCATCAGCGGATCGCCGTCCACGAGGATCAGGTCGGCGAGGTATCCGGCCCTGACCTGGCCGAGTTCGTGGCCGCGCATCATCGCCTCGCCGCCGAGCTTTGTGGCAGCGAGGATCGCCTCCATCGGAGTGAAGCCCAACAGCTTCACGAAGTGCTCCAGATCGCGCGCGTTCGCGCCGATCGGATTCCAGGCGAAGCCGTAGTCCCCGCCGGGCAGCACGCGTACGCCGCGTCGATGCATCGCCTTCGCGCTGTCGATGCCGCGCGCCAGTTCGTCGTCCAGTCCCAGGCGCCGTCCCGCCTCGGTCGTCAGCCCCCACCGCTCGGCTTCGAACAGCGTTGCGTAGAGATGCCCGAGGGTGGGTGCCACGAACACGTGCTCGCGCACGCTCTCGAGCGCGTCCAATGCCTCCTCGTCGAGCAGGGTCGCGTGATAAATCAGCTGCACCTCGTAATGCAGGCAACGCTTGACCGCCTCGGCGCTACGCGCGTGCGCAGCCACGCGCTTGCCGAAGTCGCGTGCCACCTCGCACACGGCGTGGATCTCGGTTTCCGACATCACCGTGCGCTGCGCCGGGGCGGAGGCCGTGCCTGCGTCGCCGGACACGTTGATCTTCAGCGTGTCGGCGCCCTCGCGGCACATCTCGCGCGAGAAGCGCCGGAACGCATCGGCGCCGTCCAGCACGACTGCGAAATTCTCCCGGTACATGTGCGGCAGCCGAACGTCGCCCAGTCCGCCGGTGACGGTCATCTCCGGGGTTGCGGCGAGCAATCGCGGACCGGGAACCTCACCGGCGTCGATCGCATTGCGCAGGACGATGTCCAGCCGCTTCTTGGCCGCTGCGCCGCTCACGCAACTGGTGAAGCCCGCTTCGAGCATCGTACGCGCATTACGCAGCGCAATGAGCAGATGCTCCTCGACGGGAATGAACCCCATCTCCACCGAACGGGCGCAGTCGGTGAAGCTCAGGTGGGCGTGCGGCTCGATCAGGCCGGGCAAGAGCGTCGCGCCCCGCCCATCGATCGGCCGCGCGTCGCGCACGGCCGGGGCGGATTCGGTCGGCCAGACCGCCTCGATGCGTTCTCCGCGCACGAGCACGCTGCCGCCGAAAGGAGCGCCCCCCGTGCAATCCAGGATGCGACAGTTCTGGAACAGGATCGCCTGCATGGCCAAAGCATAGCGGCTGACGGGCTGGCGGGCGAGCGCGACAGGGCGGCCTTGTTCGGCCATGCGAATTCGTATACCGTATACAGAAATCGTACTTCGGTCACCCATGTCCAGCATCCGCCGTATCGAGACCGCCCCAGACCTCACTGAGCAGGTGCGCCGGCGTCTGCTCGATGCGATCTGCGCAGGGGACCTGCCTCCCGGTGCGCGCGTCACCCAGGAAGAGCTGGCCGCGTCGCTGGCCGTATCACGCCAGCCGGTCCTGCAGGCGCTGCGCCTGCTCAAGCAGGACGGCTTCCTGATGGATGCGGGCCGGCGCGGCCTGATGGTCGCCCCGCTGGACGCTCGCACCATCGCGCAGGTGTACGAGGTGCGTGGTGTGCTCGACGGCCTGGCCGCACGCCAGACAGCCCTGGCGCGCGTGCGCATCGAGCGCAGCGTCCTGGCTAGTGGGCGCCAGGCCGCCATGGGGGGGCGCCTGGGTCCGATGATCGACGCCGACATGCGCTTTCATCGACTGCTGTACGCCGCATCCGGCAACCCCTTCATCGAGCAGACCGCAGGTCTGCACTGGCAACACATCCGGCGCGCGATGGGCGCAGTCCTGCAGACCGAAGGCCTGCGTGCCAGTGTCTGGGACGAGCACGAGGTCATCCTGGACGCCATCGATGCCGGCGACCCCGACCGTGCCGAACGCCTGGCGCGGCAGCATGGTGAAGCCGCCGGACGCAATCTCGCGAACCGGCTGACCTCCTGTTCGCGCGACCACACCGCTCTGCAGATCACACCCAACGAGGAGACGATCCAATGAAGCTCACCGCCGAACAGCTCGCGCAATTCGACCGCGACGGCTACCTGCTCTTTCACGGCCACTTCACCCCTCAGGAGATGCGCGTACTGACCGACGAGGTTCCGCGTCTGTACGCACAGCACCGGCCGGAGAACGTACGCGAGAAGGGTTCGGACGCGGTGCGCACCAATTTCGCCGCCCACATGTACAGCTACCCGTTCGCCAAGCTCGCGCGCCATCCGCGCATGGTGGAACCGGTCAAGCAGCTGTTCGGCGAAGACGTGTACATGCACCAGTTCAAGATCAACGGCAAGAACGCCTTCGACGGCGACGTGTGGCAGTGGCACCAGGACTACGGCACCTGGCTCAACGACGATGACATGCCCGAACCGCGCGCGATGAACATCGCCATCTTCCTGGACGAGGTGAACGAGTTCAACGGGCCGCTGATGTTCATTCCCGGCAGCCACAAGCTCGGCGTGCTGGACGCCGGCCACGACGTCACGACCACCAGCTATCCGCTGTGGACGATCGACAACGACACCATCGCCAAGCTGGTCGCACGCGGCGGAATCGTGGCGCCGAAGGGACCGGCGGGCACCATGCTGATGTTCCACTCCTGCCTGGTCCACGCATCGGGCTCCAACCTCTCGCCATGGAACCGCGTCAGCGTCTACCTCAGCCTGTGCGCGGTGTCGAACCACATCCGCCGCTTCAAGCGTCCCGAGTACATCGCCCATCGCGATTTCACGCCTATTCAAACCCTGCCCGACGACTGCCTCCTCAAGCACTACGACGTCGAGCTTCCGTGGAAGAACGGAACGCCGGAAGCGGCGCTGAAGTCGGCGGCTTGAACGTGAACCTCCACTCCAAACTGCGCGAACGTGCGGCAGCCGGTAAACCCCTGCGCGTCGGTCTGATCGGCGCGGGCAAGTTCGGCGCGATGTATCTCTCCCAGGTCCCGAAGACCCCCGGCGTCCATCTCGTGGGCATCGCCGATCTGTCGCCCGCCAATGCGAGGGCGAATCTGGAGCGTGTCGGCTGGGCGCGCGAGCGATTCGGCGCGGGCTCGCTCGACGCCGCGCTGACGAGCGGCGCAACGCATGTGACCGAGGACTGGCGTGCGCTAGTCGCGCATCCGGCCATCGACATCGTCATCGAGGCGACCGGCAATCCGGTGGTCGCTGTAGAGCATGCGCTGGGCGCATTCCAGCACGGCAAGCACGTGGTCAACGTCACGGTGGAGGCCGACGCGTTCTGCGGACCGCTGCTCGCGCGCAGGGCACGCGAGGCCGGCGTGATCTACAGCCTCGCCTACGGCGATCAGCCGGCCATGATCTGCGATCTGGTGGACTGGGCGCGCACCGCCGGATTCCACGTCGTCGCCGCCGGGCGCGGCCACAAGTGGCTGCCGCACTTCGCGCAGTCCACACCCGAGACGGTGTGGGGCTATTACGGTCTCAGTCCGGAGCAGGCGCGCTTGGGCGGTCTCAACCCGAAGATGTTCAATTCCTTCCTCGACGGCTCCAAGCCCGCCATCGAAAGCACTGCCGTGTGCAATGCCGCCGATCTCACGCCTGCCCCGGAAGGACTGTCCTATCCGCCCGCGAGCGTCGAGGATCTTCCCTTCGTCATGCGCCCGCGGGATGAAGGCGGCCAGCTGCACCACAAGGGGCAGGTCGAGGTGGTCTCTTCGCTCGAGCGCGACGGCCGGGTCATTCCGTATGACATCCGCTTCGGCGTGTTCGTGGTATTCGAGGGCGATTCCGAGTACATCCGGCGCTGCTTCAGCGAGTACGGCGTCAAGACCGATCCGAGCGGCCGCTATGCCTGCCTGTACAAGCGCTGGCACATGATCGGTCTGGAGGTGGGCATTTCCGTGGCCTCGGTGGGGCTGCGCAACGAAGCGACCGGATGCGCCACGGACTTCCGCGCAGACTGCGTGGCGGTCGCCAAGCGCGACCTGAAGGCCGGCGAGATCCTCGACGGCGAAGGCGGCTACACCGTGGTCGGCAAGCTCATGCCGGCCGCCGCATCGCTGGCGCAGGACGCCCTGCCCCTGGGGCTCGCCCACAACGTCCCGCTCATCAGTGCCGTTCCCGCCGGTGCAACCGTGCGCTGGAGCGATGTGGCGATCGATGCCACTACGCCTGCCGTCCAGTTGCGGCGCGAGATGGAGCGCGCCTTCGCGCCCCCGACGCAGCACAAGGCGCAAGCCGCGTGATCACGGCCCGGGCAGGCGCTCGCCGCCCGGGCCCGGTGACTGCGCGATGCGTTCGGCCCATTCGACGTCGTCCGGCGCGCCCAGCTCCGTCTCCCAGCTGTAACGCTTCTCGGGCGGACGCGGATCTGCATTGCGCAGAAGCAGCGCGAGCAACACGCCGGACACTGCTCCGGCCAGGTGAGACTCGAACGATATCTGTGGGTCGCCGGGCAGCACGCCCCACACCATCCCTCCGTACAGGAAGAAGACGATCATCGCCAGTGCGATGGCGCGCCGGTCGCGCCGCAGCACGCCGATGCTGAAGACGAAGAACATGGCGCCGAAGGTCAGGCCGCTGGCCCCCACGTGGTAGGAAGGGCGGCCGAACAGCCACACGCCCAGGCCCACGGCGAGGAACAGGGCAGGCACGACGATGCGAGCAGCGCGCGGATAGCCGTACAGCAGCGACGTGCCGAGCACCAGGACGGGAAGGGTATTGGCGATCAGGTGCGCCCAGCTCCCGTGCACGAACGGCGCGAACAGGATACCGCCCAGACCGGACCATTCACGCGGCAGGATGCCCAGATCGATCAGGCTGATTCCGGCGATCTGCTCGATCGACTTGACCAGCCACAAGGACAGCGTGAACGCGGCCGTCAGCAGCAGCGCCTGCTGCCAGCGCATGCGGTCTTGCACGACGGCCGAGTCGGTGGACGACTCGCCGATCAGTCGGGCACCTCGAAGATCGTCTGGCTGCACCCTTATCCCCGTTTCCACCGGGAACTGCGTGCGGTGCATGCGCATGCAGCGCCGGCGCCGCGTCCGGTCAGAATTGGGTTGTTGAGGCGCAGCCGAAGCTTTTCAACGGGGGCGCGGCCACTCCGGTTGGGACCGCGAGGTCGGTCAGCCGGTACGATGGCGCAGTGTGGCCGGCATGGGCAGCAGGCGCCCGCGCCACTGCCATCCGGCCTGCGTCACGATCTGCACCAGAGGACCCTTCATCTCCCGCACATCGAAGCGGTATCCGTGTGACAGCGCGCCGGTTGGACGGCCCGCCTGGTCGAGCTGGATGCCGAACGTCCGGGCACGCTCGAGGTGAAAGAACTGGACGCCCACCATCCTCTTGAACGCCACCTGCGCGCCCGATCTGCCGATCGACCCCTCCAAACTCGCCGCGTAATCGATGGCGTATACCGTGCGGCGGCGCTCGTTGAGCCATAGCGCGACGCGGAGGTCGCGCCGCACCCCGTTCGCTCGCGCCAGATCCAGCCAGCGCGCCTCGGCATAGCGCCAGGTCACGCACAACTCGCCCTCGCCCTGGCCGCGTTCCACTCGCCAGGGAACATCCAGCCCGTTGAGCGCGAGCAGGCGCGACTCGAGTTCGCGGCGGTCGACGGGCGCCGCAGCCGGGCGGGCCGGCACGCTCGCTGCCCAGCTCGCGCCGACCAGGAACCACGCGACCACCGTGAACATCCAGGCCGCGACTGCCATCGCGACGATCGCGTGATCGCGCGGCGTGGATGGCGTCAGCCAGGCGAATCGCCTGTCCTGTGGCGCCGCCTCGACGGGTCCGTCCTGCGCAACCGCCCCCTCGAGCGGCGCGCGCGCCGGCACCTGAAATCCGCCTGTCGCCATGCGTCGGCGAATGGTCAGGTCATCGGGACCTGTCCACACCCCGAGCATCGTGCCGCGATGCAGGACGTATGCACGATCGCCCGCCGGCCGGGAGACCGCGTAGCCCCGCTGTGAATCGCCTTCCCCACCGGCTCGTGCGAGGCCCGTGACCTGAAGGTAGGCGACCCAGGCGCGCTCGGCCGATCGAAAGCTGTCGAACCGGGCAAGCAGCACGCTCTCGCCTGAAGGCAAGACGGCAAACTTCGCGATCGTCGCTTCAGCCACGACATCGCCCACGACTGCGCTTGCATCCACGACCAGCTTCGGATCGGCATCGATCCCGAACAGGCGACGCACCGAGGCAATTCCTTCAGCCGGATGGTCGAGCGCGGCAAGCGAATGCGTGAGTGCGGCGGTGCGAGGCGCTGCGTCCAGGGCACGTAACAGGTGCACCGTGAATTGGGGCACGCCGATCAGCAGGATGAGGCCGGCGAACCACGCGAGCGGACGCAGCGACGCACCGGCCCGGCGCAGGAGCAGCGCGAGCACGCTGCACACTGCCGCGGCAATGATGAAGATCGCGCTCCACGCGATCAGTCCCGGACTGGCGCGCAGCAGGTCCAGCATGGCTCAGTCGGCGAAGGCGGACCAGAGTCCCCCCAGGAAACCCAGACCGAGCGCAACGCCCGCGCCGACCACGAACCCTATCGGAATCGCCGCGATCAATGTCAGCAGCGAACCGAGCAGGCGGCGCCGTCGGAACCAGTCGTGGAATGCGGGCCGCTGCCGCGCCAGGATCACGGCGCCGGACACGGCCAGCGCGACGGCCACGAACACGACCCCCAGTGTCATCACGACGATGAACGCCGCGTCCTGGCCACGCGCACCGCTGCCGAAATTCTCGATCGTACGGAACGCGCTCACGATGAGCGCCGCGAGCGAAGCGAGGACCGGGCGCAGCAGCCAGCGCAATGAATGCGCGCCGTCGAAGACGGTGGCAAACACGGTCGGCACCACGATCAGCGGCAGCAGCCAGATCATGCCTTCGAGAAAGGCGACGTCCTTGCCATCCACATTGGGATGCAACGCGCACAGGGCGTACACGACTGCGACGGCGATTGCCGCGATCGTCTCCGGAGCGAACGCGAACCTGCGCAGCATGGCGGTCGGCATCGAACCGGCTCGTAGCGTTCAGTAGGTGGTGATCGACACCAGCGTAACGAAAAACGGCGGGGTCACCCCCGCCGTCTGCGTTCGCCGGCGCTCAGTGATTATCGCGAGGCACACCCTTGGATTCGGCGATGCGCTGGTACTTGACCGCCGACTTCATCACCATGCCGTTCGAGAGCTCGTCGACATCGTTGCGGTACATCTCCTGCCACGGCGTCTGCGACTCAGGCACCTTGTACCCACCCTGCGCCTTCAGCTCGGCGTGGCGCTTCTCCAGTTCCTCCTTCGCGAGGAGCACGTCCAGCGTGCGCTTGTTCAGATCGATGCGCACGCGGTCCCCGGTTCGCAGCACGGCCAGACCGCTGTTGCTAGCCGCCTCCGGCGAGGCGTTGAGGATGGACGGCGAACCGGAGGTGCCGGACTGGCGGCCGTCGCCGATGCACGGCAGTTCCATCACGCCGCGCTTGAGCAGCGCCGCGGGTGCACGCATGTTGACGACTTCCGCCGCCCCGGGATAGCCCTTGGGCCCGGTGCCGCGCACGAACAGCATGCAGTGCTCGTCGACGGCCAATGCCGGATCGTCGATCCGATGGTGATAGTCCTCGGGGCCGTCGAACACGATGGCGCGGCCTTCGAAGGCATTCGGGTCCTTCGGGTTCGACAGGTAGCGCTCGCGAAACTCCTTGGAGATCACGCTCGTCTTCATGATGGCGCTGTCGAACAGGTTCCCCTTGATGTTCAGGAAACCTGACTTGTCCTTCATCGGCTTGTTGTAGGGCCAGATCACCTTCTGATCCTGCACCGGGCGATCCTTGCAATTCTCGGCCAGCGTCTTCCCTGTGACCGTGAGCGCGTTGCGGATCTTGCCGGCCTTCATCAGCTCGTTCACCACGGCCGGCACACCGCCCGCACGGTGGTACTCCTCGCCCAGGAACTCGCCCGCCGGCTGCATGTTCACCAGCAGCGGGATGTCGTAGCCGACCTTCTCCCAAACGTCATTGTCGAGCTCGACGCCCATGTGACGTGCGATGGCATTCAGGTGAATCGGAGCATTGGTCGAGCCGCCGATGGCGGAATTGACCACGATGGCGTTCTCGAACGCCTCGCGCGTCAGGATCTTCGAGGGACGCAGGTCCTCCCACACCATCTCGACGATGCGCTTGCCCGTCTCGTAGGCGATCGCCGCGCGCTCCTTGTGAGGCGCCGGGGGCGCGGCACAGCCGGTGAGCGACATGCCGAGCGCCTCCGCCAGCGAGTTCATCGTGGAGGCAGTGCCCATCGTGTTGCAGTGGCCGGGCGAGGGCGCGGACGAGGCCACCAGCTCGATGAACTGCTCGCGGTTGATCTCCCCGGCGGCGAGCATCTCTCGCGCGCGCCACACGATAGTCCCCGACCCGGTGCGTTCGCCGCGGAACCAGCCATTGAGCATGGGGCCGCCGGACAACACGATCGCGGGGATATCCACGGTGGCAGCCGCCATCAGTTGCGCAGGCGTGGTCTTGTCGCAGCCGGTGGTGAGCACGACCCCGTCGATGAAGTAGCCGTACAGCAGCTCCACCAGACCGAGGTAGCACAGGTTGCGATCGAGCGATGCGGTGGGCCGCTTGCCCGTCTCCTGAATGGGGTGCAGGGGGACTTCGAAGGCGATGCCGCCTGCCTCCCGGATGCCTTCGCGCACTCGGTGCGCGAGTTCGAGGTGATGCCGGTTACAGGGGGAGAGGTCGGAGCCCGACTGGGCGATCATGATGATCGGCTTGCCGGCCTGCAGCTCCTCGCGCTTCAGGCCCCAGTTCATGTAGCGCTCCAGATAGAGCGCGGTCATGTCGGGATTGTCGGGATTGTCGAACCACTGCCGGGACCGCAGCCTGGACGGATCCCTCTTGGGTGCTGCCATGATGTGCTCCTCCGGTCGGCGCGCGCTTTGCGCGCCCGTTGTGATCAGCCGTTTACTTTAACCGGTTTTCGCCCGAGCGTCGGGCAGAAGGCATCAGAACATGATGGGAAGGCGCGCGGTGATCGTCACGTCGGGCGCATCGTCGGTGATGCCTGCACCAAGCGTGAGATTGAAGTTGGCCCGGCGGGTGAGCTGATAGGAGTAACCGAACAGGATGCGACCGATGTGGAAGCGCTGGGCCAGCGGCACGTCCTCGCCGTTGAGCCGGTCCTTGAACACCACGTTGTGCTCGTACCCCACGCTGAACGACGAGCGCTCGTTCAGCGCCAGACCCACCCCGAAGTTGAAATTGAATGCGTCTCCCGGATCGTATTCCCCGATTCGATTGCCGCTCGCGTCGCGCTCGTCCACGTCGTCCTTGATGTTCCAGGTATAGCTCAGCGTGCCGAAGAACACCGCCGGATCCGAGGGGAGCAGCGCAGTGAGCGCGGGCTGCAATGCGTAGAAGCCGGTGCCGGTGGGCAGCTCGCTCTGCAGTGTCGCTCCCGGCAGGGGGTTGTAGGTGTCGACTTCGAAGGGACCCTTTCCGGTCGTCGTCTTCAGCCGCAACGACGCCACGTAGAACGGTTTCGTCGGACTGCCTACGTTGAGCTGATAGCGCAGGCCGAGTTCGACGTCACCGATCCCGCTGCCGTCGTTGTCGAATATGCTGTCGGTGGCCGAGGGAGTCGCCAGCGGCCGCGCCGTGGTGCTATCCGACCGATACACCCAGGGCACTTTCACCTCCACCTCCATGCGGCGCGTGAGTCCGTAGCGCGCAGCCAGCGCGGCCAGGTAGAACTCCCGATTGACTCGCCGCACGTCGATGAGGCCGATCGTCAGCGCAGGCGGGAAGGTGAAGCCGACCAGCGCCACGCGGTCGTTCGATGCGGTGGCGAACTCCAAGGAGGGTTCCAGCACCCACTTGCCTCGTGGCGTGAGGGCCGACTGCACGTCTTCCAGCGGGGCGACTGGCGGCGGTCTGGAGGCGCTCTCGGGTGCCTGCCCGGCAGTCGTGGCAGGCGCCTGCGCCGGTGCCGGTGCCTGTTCTGCCTGGGCCACCACCGGGGCGGAGACGGCATCCGCGCTCGATTGCACTGGCGCCGCGCCTCCACCGGCGCCCGTACCGGCCGCCCCGCCGCCGCGCATCTGCAGCATCTCCAGTTCGGCGCGCTGGGCAGCAAGCGCCCGCTCCAGTTCCTCCTTGGTCCGCTGCAGTTCACGCGCCTGCTCGTCGAGGCGCAACTCCTGTTCGCGCAGCAGACGCTCCTGACGTTCCACCAGCTTCGCCAGATCATCCAGGGTCGGCGCCGGGGCGGCTTCCTGCGCACTCGCCGCACCCACGTGCGCGAGCGCCGCCACCATCATGAGCACGGGTACGCGCAACCGAGTCTTGCCGCGGCCCCGGGCATGCGGGGCTTTATTCTTGATCATGTCCGAACTCCGAGTCGCGGCTGCTTCAGCGAAGAGAACTGGCAATCGATTGCCGTACCGACTCCTGTATGCGCGCTGCGGACAAGGCGTCCTTCACGGATACGGCCACATTGATCATGGTCAACGCGCGGATCGTCTGGTTGTTCAGCGTGTTCTGAATGACGATTCCCGGCAGAGCGTTCTTCAGGTCTGCAGCGTTGGGCACGACGATGTTTCCCGGGCCATTCTGCACGACGAGTCCACGCAGTTCGTCGGCACTGGGCACCTGGATGACGGGGATCCCCGGCAGGAGCGCCTTCCCGTTCACCAGCACCTGGGAGCCGGTTGCTCCCTGCGACGGCGTGGGGCTTGGCGGCGCAGATACCGATGAGGATTCCTGCCGTGCGATGGCCGTCGTGTGGGCGGCCTGCGCCCCGGAAGGTGTGGTGCCCGCCGCCCCCAGTGCGGAGGCGGCGGCGGAGCCGGCGGCCGCGGCCGACTCTCTCGCCCGGCCGCCCTGATCCGCCAGGGTCGCGCCTGAGGCGGCTCCAGCAGTCGCCTGCACGTTCATGCTCTTCAGTGCGTTCGCCAGGGCACTGAGGTCGACGGTACCCGCCGAGAAGCTCGCCAGCAGGGTACCCACATCAGGAAGCCGCAACTGGGTCACAGCCACGAGTTCGTCGTTGACCACGACGGCCTGAGCGATGCCGAACGAGACGTGCAGCGGCGAGCGCCCGTTGGTGAAGGTGAAGCCCCCGCGCAGATGATCGAGTTCGGCGAAGCTGACCCGCCGGCAATCGGTCCCCGTCCGGCAATCGTCGAAGATACCGGCCCGTGCGGCCGGCGAGGCGAACGCGCATGCGCTCAGCATCAGGGCGCAGGCTCGAGTGACGGGTGTCCTCATGCTCCCTCCTCAGAAATCGTATGGACCGCGTTGAAAGATCATCATGTTGGCGAGGCTCTCACGGCTGATCGCCGCCCCCAGCGGAGCCTTGCCAGCACGCCAGTCGGCACTGGCGTTGAATGTCTTGGTGTCGCGCACGCTGGTGATGACGAACACGATGCTGTTGACCCACATCTGCTCGAATCGCGTGCGCTGGATGATGCGCGAGCCCATCGACGGATCGCCGATCAGCACCTCCGTATCGCGCAGTCCCTTGATGACGACGAAGTGCTGATAGCCGTTCTCGTTGATCAGGACGATGGCCGGGACCGACACCTCGGCCAACTTGTCAAGGGTGGTCTCGAAGCCGTCGGCCTCGTAGCCGTGTCCCTCCAGGTATCCCTTGATGTCCAGCAGCGAGAATCCCTCGCGCTGGATCTTGCCCTGGTCGCCCCGGGCGTACATGTACTGGAACACCTCGGTCTCGGTGACCGGATGCTCGTAGTGATGGGTGAGCAGCGTAGCCAGCGCCGCCGAGCCGCAGCTGAAGTCGTACTGTTGTCGCACCGTGGTGCGAAACTTCGCTTCTTTGAGGCTGCGCACCTGCACTGCATACGCGCCAGCGTTGCCGCCGGCAAGACCGAACAGCGTGACCTCCCCCGCCAGCGCGGGTGTTGTGACGGCCACGACCGTCAGCAGCATCGGCCCGAAGCGCGTACGCATCCTCACTGCAGATCCACATTCAGGATGAACGAGTTCTGGATGATCACGTTGTTGCCGGAGTTCTGGATGGCAGTGGGCAGGCCGCTGGACGACGAAAACGCGCTATCGCTGATGTAGTTGCTTCCGCTCACGGTATCCACAGCCCGGTTGTCGTGCAGCTTGGCATCGGTTTCCATGGCATTGATCACCACCTGCTGGCGTCCTCGCTTGGCATCGAGGACCGCACGATCCACCGGCTTGCCCAGCTCGCCGAACCCCGCCCGCGTGCCGGCGTCCTGAGCCTGGAGCGGACCCGCGATGGCCAGTGCGACGAGCAGCGCGCAAAATCCGCGTGTCGTTCTGTTTCCGCCTCGCATGTCTGTTTCCTTACGAAGGTAGAGAACCGAACCTGCGGCCGGGACCAAGGTCCCGGCCGCATGCACACCTCAGCCGATCACATCAGCGCACATTGACCGTGGACATGATGTTCACGCTGTTCTGC
>CAZNBS010000012.1:21981-33304 GCA_964570955.1 uncultured Burkholderiales bacterium
TGCACCAGGCTCGCGTGTCCGGTGCTCATGGTCGCCTGCGTGATCCCCGCGGCATTGCTGAAGGCTGCACCGCTGATGGAGTTGTAGGCGTTGAACTGACCGGCATCGGCCACGGACGCACCGCCCGCACCGCCGACCGCACCGGCGCCGCCGGTTCCGCCTTCGCCCGTGCCACCCGCACCGCCGGCTCCACCGTTGCCGATCCCGCCCACGCCGCCATCGGCCGCGTCAGCCGCCGCCGAGGACGCCGCCGCGCCGCTGGTGTTGCCGCCGTTGCCCGCGGTCGCGCTGCCGTTGGTCGCGCTGCCATTGCTGGCCGAGCTGCTGGCGCTGCCGTTGGTGGCGCTGCCGCCCGCACCGCCGTTGGCCGACGCCGCACCACCGGTTCCGCCGGCCGCGTTCGAGGTCTGCGTGGCGGTGGAGGTCGAGGTGCCGCCGCTCGCGGTGTTGCTGCCACCGTTGCCGCCGGCCCCGCCGGTCGCGGTGTTGGTGCCGCCCGCGCCGCCCGCACCACCTGTGCCGGCGCCGCCGGTCGCGGTCGCCGCCGCCGAGTTGGAGTTCGCACCGCCAGCACCGCCGGCGCCACCCGCACCGCCCGCGCCGCCCGTGCCTGCGCCGGCCGTGGAAGCGCCCGTCGCCGCTGCACCGCCGGCGCCGGCATCGCCACCGCTCGCGCCCTCGCCACCGGCCGACGCCGTGCTGCCGCCTGTTGCGCTTCCACTGCTGCTGTCACCGCCGAAGCCCTTGCCGCCGTCGGCACCCGTGGAGGCCGTGCCGCCGGAGGACTTGGCTGCGTTGAAGTCAGCGGCATTGGACTTGCCGCCCCAGCCCTTGCCGCCGTCGCCGCCCGATGCGCTCTTCGACGCTGCGTTGCCGCCGTCGTCGCCGTTCGCGCCCTTGGCATTGCCACCGTCGGACAATGAAGCGCTACCCGAGAAGCCGTTCGCCTTGGCGTCGGCACTGCCGCCCTTGGCGTACGCACCCTTGCCGCCGTGGCCAGCATTGGCGCTGCCGTTGATGGTGTCGCCGTTGGAAGCGCCGCCGTTGGTGGCATTGCCGTTGGTGGCGCTGCCGCCGTCGCCGCCGTTGCCGGAGGACGCTGCCGCATCCGCATCGGCTGCCGCCGCCGCATTGCCGCCGTTGCCGCCCTGCGCATTGCCGCCTGCCCCGCCGTTGCCGCCGGTACCGCCGTTTCCGGTGCCGCCCTTGCCGCCCTTACCGCCGTTGCCGCCGGTACCGCCGTTCGCGATGTTGCCCAGGTTCTGGATGGCGTTGCCGCTGACCGTGCCCTCCAGCTTGCTGATGGCAACGATCTTGGTGTTGAGCGAGTTCGTCCAGGCTTTGAACGAATCCGTGACCGTCTTGGTCGTCGTGTTCGCCGAGTCGATCCACTTCTTGTTGGAGTCCGTATTGCCGGAATCCTCGGTGATGGTCGTCGTCTTGGTGTTGGTCGAGTTGTCGCTCTTGTCGATGTTCTTGGTGTAGTTCTTGGTATTGTTGCTGTCGTTCGTGCTGCTGTCGTTGGTCGCGGTCGAGTACTCGTTCGCCTGCGGGGACGTGTCGCCACTCTGGGCGGCCGTGGCCGTCGCAGTCTGGCTGATGGCGCCTTCGGTGGTGTTGTCGCCGTTATTGGTCGGGTTCGCGTACGCTTGAACCGACAAACCGAACGCCATGGCGATGGCAGATGCCATGAGGGTTCTGTTCATGGAAAGGCCTCCTTGTCATCATTGCGATGGAGCCGACGATATGTCGAACTCGGGGCGCTTCACTGCAAACCTTATTCCATCGTCGTAACTGGATGGTTTTGCTGAATAAAAATCTGCAGGGGCGGCCACCGCGCTGGTGTAGTTGTCACGCATCTGAGGCGCCTGGTTGCCAGCGGCGGCGTCCGTCCGTATGGGGATCCGTTGGCATCGGGGGCGGCCAGGGGCCGTCGGCACGGACGGCTCATCGATGTGACAGGCGCCCCATGCGCGCGGAGCTGGCCCATGCCGGCGGCGTGCGGCGGTCTGCCGAGGCGACCGGCCGTGCATGCGCCCCGCAAATCACCCGGAGGCCGTGCCGACCCGCCAGTTCTCACGAAGCAGCCAGCCGTTGCCCAGAAGGTATGAGTGGGTCCTATGCGGGTATCAGTAGGCACTACCCCGGGAATAGGCTCGCAGTACTTTGAGACTATTCACCCCACGCGCATTCCGACCTAGTATGTTTACGATCGTCTGAACGCCACGAACGCAAAACGGTCCGAGCACGACATGCCGGGTACCGGTCCGCGCCACCCAGTTCGAGTCGGCCCGGATGCTCGGCTCGCGCAGGCGCGGCCACAACGGGAGGGGTAACGATCATGAACCGGTCACTGCTCTGCATCGCGACGCCGGACTCCATCTCGTCCACGGTCAGGAGCCAGCTGCACGGCTGGCAGGTTCGCGTGGCACGAAGTCTCGAGGACGCGGAGCGCGCGTTGCGCGGCGACTCGGATCACGTGGCCCTGCTGTGGATGTCATCCGCAAGTGCCGCACAGGCTGCACGCATCCACGACCTCGTCACGCGACATCGGCATGCTGCCTGGATCGCCCTCGCGGAGCCTCCTGCGCTCGAATGTCCCCTCCTCGCAGACTTGGTGGCACAGTGCTTCCTCGACTATCACACGCTACCGCTCGACCCCACGCGGCTTGCGCTCAACGTGGGTCACGCCTACGGCATCTCCAGAATGCGGCAGGCAGCGATCGCGCGCCACCATCCCGGAGACGGCGAGGAATCGGAGATGGTCGGCTCCAGTGCCCAGATGCGTGCGGTATTCCGTTCGATCAGACGGGTTGCAGCCGCCGACGCGCCGGTTCTAATCGTCGGCGAGAGCGGCACCGGCAAGGAACTCGCCGCGCAGGCCATCCATGAACGCTCCCGCCGGGCAAGGGCGCCATTCCTCGCCGTGAATTGCGCAGCGCTTCCGCCCGGGCTGATCCAGTCGGAATTGTTCGGGCATGAACGCGGCGCCTTCACCGGCGCGCATGCCCGTCGGATCGGTCACATCGAGGCCGCCGAAGGCGGCACCCTGTTCCTGGACGAGGTTGGCGACATCCCGCTCGAACTGCAGGTCCACCTGCTGCGGTTCCTCCAGGAAAGCCAGATCCAGCGCGTGGGCGGCAACGAGATGCTGCGGGTGGATGTGCGCATCATCGCCGCCACGAACGTCGACCTGGAACGGGCAGTGCGGGAAGGGAAGTTCCGCGAGGACCTGTACTACCGGCTGAACGTGTTGCACCTGAGCATGCCGCCGCTACGGGAACGCGAGGGGGACGTGGAGTTGCTCGCACGGTTCTTCTTCGAACGATTCGTGCGCCAGGAAAAGAGCCGCGTGAAGGGATTCACCCGTCGCGCACTCGAGACGATCAACATGCACGATTGGCCGGGCAACGTGCGCGAGATGATCAATCGGATCCGCCGGGCCATCGTCATGTGCGAGGGCGATTTCATCGGTCCGGCCGACCTTGGGCTGGAGCGCCGCCGAACGAGCCGCGAGCCGACCACACTCGAGCAGGCGCGCATCCAGAGCGAACGCGATGCGGTCCAGAACGCGCTGCGCCGGCACCTGGGAAACGTCACGCAGGCCGCGCGCGAGCTGGGCGTATCGCGCATGACCATGTACCGCCTGCTGGACAAGCACAAGCTGGAGGTGCCGCCCTCGCACGGAGCGCTTCGCGGTAATGCCGGTGGGAAGGTCATCTCCCTTCACGCCGTCTCATCCGCGAGACGCTCGCAGCAGAACCGCTAAGCGACTCATTCCATAGCGATACACGGCAGCGCGGCACGTCGGCGCTGTATCTGCCACGCGACGCGTGCGACGCAGCGTCGCCGCGCATTCCCCGCTGAAGCGCAGGTGGCATGGGCGTTGCTCGACCGACGGTACTCGCATTCGGAGGCCGCGCAGCGCGCCGGAACCCAATGCTCATTCCGAGGACCGCCCCCCATCTCACGCTGCTGTGTGCGCTTGGCGTCGTTGGGCCTGCGGCTTGGGCGCAACAACCGATCATGCGACCCGTGCGCGTTGCGGAACCGGTCTCCGACGAGACTTTGGCGAACGTGCGCGGCACCGGCCGCGCGCGCGCCGGGCCGTCGTTTCACGGCGAAGTTGCCGTGATCCTCTGGGACGAACCGAAGACCCCCCGCCCGGGCGGCGACAAGGGCAGCGTGGTGTCGGTGGCGCCCACGGGCAACCACATAGCGTTTCGGACACCGTAGTCACTTCCCGTACACTCCCGGTCCTGTACCCAGAACAGGAGCAGGAGATGATCAGCTACGACGTCATCGAGTGGGGCGCCCCCCTCCAGAAGCGCGAGCATCCGACGCCCGTGCCGACGGGGACGGAAGTCCTGCTCAAGCTGCAATACTGCGGCGTCTGCCACAGCGACGTACACATCCGTGACGGGTACTTCGAACTGGGCGGCGGGAAGCGGTTCCACATGACGGACCGCGGCATGAAGCCGCCGGTCACACTCGGACACGAGCCGTTCGGCACCGTGATCGCGGCCGGTCCCGATGCGCACGAGGCGCCGATCGGCGCCTCCCGCCTGGTGTGTCCGTGGAGCGGCTGCGGTACCTGTGCGCGCTGCCTGGAGGGCCAGGACAACCACTGCATGGCGCCGCGCTGGCTCGGCGTGCACCGCGCAGGCGGATATGCGGATCATCTCCTGGTCCCCCACTCCCGCTACCTGGTGGACGCCGCGGGCATCGATCCGGCATGGGCGGCCACGCTTGCCTGCTCGGGTCTCACCACCTACTCCGCAGTCAACCAGCTGGCACCGATCCCTCACGACGAGTGGGTTGCCGTGCTCGGCGCCGGGGGTCTCGGACTGCAGGCCATCGCCATGCTGCGCGCACTCGGGCACGAGCGCGTCGTCGCGGTGGACATCGACAGCGGGAAGTTCGAGGCGGCACGCGCCGCGGGAGCGGCCGCCACGGTGAACGCACGCGACGCCGATGCGGCACAACAGGTACAGCGCGTCGCCGGGGGGCTGCTGTACGGCGCCGTGGATCTTGTCAACAGCACCGACACCGTGACTCTCGCGCTCGCGGTCCTGCGCAAGGGCGGGCGCTGCATTCTGGTCGGGCTATACGGCGGCGAGATCCCGTTATCGCTCGTCACCGTGGTGCAACGTGCGCTCACTATCGTGGGGTCGAACGTGGGCACCGTGGAGGAACTGCGGAAAGTGGTCGACCTCGCCCGGTCGGGTCGAATCAAGCCGATCCCGGTCGAGCAACGGCCCCTGTCAGAGGTCAGCCGGACCCTGGATCAGCTCAAGGCCGGCGCGATCACCGGACGCGTCGTCGCCAGGATTCCCTGATCGCAGCGCCGCACGGACGGGGCCAGGGTCGAGACCAAGGCGACCCGACGATTAAGCAGCTGAAACCACGCAACTCTCTCATAAAGAGAGTCAGTGGATCAGTCACAACTCGGCTCGGTGTGCCGTCATCTCGGATCGCACCATGCGGCGGCACAGCATCCCGCGTACGCGGCAATGCTCGCCAACGCGCTGGCGAAAGGAGTAAAGTCGCGCGGCGGGCTTAGTACAGACAGATGGGACCGCGGTGAACTGCGGGAGGAGAGTCGAGAAGCCTGGCAATCGAGCAGTACCTGTACGAAGCACAAATCTCGATGGAGGTAGGTGGAATGAAGCTCAAGGTGAACCAACAGGAAAGGAGCTACGAGGGCGATCCTCAGATGCCGCTGATGTGGTATCTGCGCGACGAACTCGGATTGACCGGCACGAAGTTCGGATGCGGCACCGGGTTGTGCGGCGCCTGTACCGTGCATGTCGACGGCAAGGCCGCGCGTGCGTGCGTCGTACCCATGGCCGATCTGTCGGGCAAGTCGGTGACCACGATCGAGGGCCTGTCCGCGGATGGCAATCATCCGGTGCAGAAGGCATGGCGCGCTGCCAACGTGCCGCAGTGCGGCTACTGCCAGCCCGGTCAGATCATGAACGCGGCCGCGCTGATCGCCAACAACAAGAACCCCTCGGACGCACAGATCCTCGAGGGAATGCAAGGGAACATCTGCCGCTGCGGGTGCTACCAGCGGATTTTCGCGGCGATCAAGACTGCCGCGAAGGAGGTCTGACATGAGCTTCGCACAATTCAAGGAACAACCCCTGATCAAGAACGTCAGCCGTCGTGATGTCCTCAAGGGCATCGTGTCCGGCGGCGGCTTCGTCGTGGCCGCGCAATTCCTGCCGCGCATCGCGGTGGCCGATGGCGGCCATGTCACGCAGTACAAGACCGGCGCCGACGGCATGCCCGGCGGCGTGGTGTGGAGTCCGCAGGTCTTCGTGTCCATCGCGAAGGACGGCACGGTGACCATCGTGTCGCACCGCTCCGAGATGGGAACCGGCTCGCGCACGAGCCTGCCGATGGTCGTGGCCGACGAGATGGAAGCCGACTGGTCGAAGGTCAAGATCGTCCAGGCCGAGGGCGATGAGCCCAAGTACGGCAACCAGGACACCGACGGTTCGCGCAGTGTGCGCCACTTCATCCAGCCGATGCGCTGGTGCGGCGCTGCCACCCGGCAGATGCTCGAACAGGCGGCCGCAGTTCATTTCGCCTGCTCCAACATGGAAGTGCGTGCCGAGAACCACAAGGTGGTGCACGTCCCGAGCGGCAAGTCGGTCGGCTACGGCGAACTGGCCGAGATCGCGGCGACCATGCAGGTCCCGTCGCTCAAGCAGGTCCAGTTGAAGGATCCGTCCCAGTTCCGCTACATCGGCAAGGGCGACGTCCAGCTCTACGACATGCGCGACATCACCATGGGCAAGGCCACCTATGCGCAGGACGTGCGCATCGACGGCATGAAGTACGCCGTGGTCGCGCGCCCGCCGGTGGTGGGCGGCAAGGCGGTCAAGTGGGACGAAGCCGCGGCGATGAAGGTGCCGGGCGTGATCAAGGTGGTGCCCATCAATCCCACCCCGATGCCTGCCAAGTTCGCCCCGCTGGGTGGCGTGGCGGTCGTGGCCAACAGCACGTATGCCGCGCTCAAGGGTCGCGAGGCCTTGAAGGTGCAGTGGAACGACGGCCCCAACAAGGTCTACGACTCCGCGAAGTTCAAGGAGCAGATGGCGGCGACGGCGCGCAAGCCCGGCAAGATCGAGCGTAACGAAGGCGACTTCGAGGCCGCGCTCAAGACCGCCGACAAGGTCATCGAGCGCGAGTACTATGTCCCGCACGGCTCGCACGCGACGATGGAACCGCCGGCAGCGGTTGCGAAAGTGGCCGACGGCAAGGCGGAGGTCTGGGCCTGCGTGCAGAGCCCGGGCGGCACGCGCGGAGACGTGGCCGGCACGCTGGGCATTCCCCCGGAGAACGTGCGCGTCAACGTGACCCTCCTCGGCGGCGGCTTCGGGCGCAAGTCCAAGTGCGACTTCGCACTGGAAGCGGCGCTCCTGTCCAAGGCCATGGGCGGCACGCCGATCAAGGTGGTGTGGACGCGCGAGGACGACATCCAGCACGCGTTCTACCACTCGGTGTCCTACCAGCACGTCACCGCCGCGATCGACAAGAACAAGAAGGTCATCGCCTGGCGTCAGCGCAGCGTGTCCCCGTCGCTCATGTCGAACTTCATGCCGGATCCGAAGCGCGAGAGTGCGCTGGAGCTCGGCCTCGGCCTGATCGACACGCCGTTCAACGTGCCGAACCTGCGCCTGGAGACGGGCGAGGCGGTGGCGCACACGCGCATCGGCTGGTTCCGCTCGGTGAACAACATTCCGCACGCCTTTGCCATGCAGTCGATGGTTGCGGAACTGGCGGCCGAACTGGGCAAGGACCAGAAGGACTTCCTGCTCGAGATGATCGGCCCGGCACGTATCGTCGATCCGCGCAAGACGGTGACCAGCGAGCTGTGGAACTACGGCGATCCCTTCGAAACCTACCCGATCGATACCGGCCGCATGCGCGCCGTGGTCGAGAAGGCGGCCAAGGAGGCCGGCTGGGGCAAGCAGCTGCCCAAGGGCGAAGGCCTGGGCATCGCCGTGCAACGCAGCTTCCAGACGTACGTGGCCAGCGTGGTGCACGTGAAGGTGAACGGCGACGGCAGCGTCGAGGTTCCGCGCGTCGATACGGCGATCGACTGCGGCTTCCACATCAACCCGGAGCGTATCCAGTCGCAGATCGAAGGTGCCGCGGTGATGGGCTTGAGCATCGCCAAGTTCACCCAAATCACCTTCAAGGACGGCCGCGTGCAGCAGAGCAACTTCCACGACTACCCGGTGCTGCGCATCGGGCAGGGAGCGATGGACGTGCGCACCTACATCATGCCGCACCCGCCGGAAGTCCCGGCTGCCGGCGTGGGTGAACCGGGTGTGCCGCCGTTCGCGCCGGCATTCTGCAACGCGATCTACAACGCCACCGGCAAGCGCATCCGCAATCTGCCTTTGGGCGATCAGCTGTCGGCATAGAGGCGGACGGACCTCCGGGGCCACCGGAGGATCCGACCCCGGCAGTCGCAAGGCTTCGACGCCCGTCCGCAAGGACGGGCGTTTTTCTTTATGGAGAGGCAATGGGCAGACTCGATGGAGTGGTGACGCTCGTCACCGGAGCGGGGCGGGGGATCGGGCGCGCGATCGCACGGCGCTACGCGGCGGAAGGCGCCCGCGTCGCCATTACCGACGTGCACGAGCGCAACCTGGAATCGACACTGGAGGAACTTCGCGCGGCCGGGGCGGAGGCCGAGGCCTGGCGTTCGGACGTGGGCGACCCGGCACAATCGCGCGAGATGGTGGAACGCGTCGCACGTCGCTTCGGTCGCCTCGACGTGCTGGTCAACAACGCCGGCGTCGTGCGCGTGCGTCCGCTCCTGGAACTCACCCCGGAGGACTGGGACTACGTGAACGACGTGAATGCCCGCGGGCTGTTCTTTGCGTTGCAGGCGGCGGCGCGCCGCATGCTGGAACAAGCGCCGCTCGGCGCGGGTCGGCCACAGGGGAAGATCGTCAACATCGCGTCCATCGGAGGACGCATCGGGCGCCCGATGTTCGCCGCCTACGCAGCCAGCAAGGCAGCGATGATCAGCATCACGCAATCCGGCGCGTCGGGCCTGGCGCCGCAGGTGACCGTCAACGCCATCTGCCCGGGCGTCGTCGATACCGAGATGTGGAAACAGATCGACCGCGAATGGACCGAATCCGATGGCCGCCCCACGGGATCCGCCTGGCGGGATCGCATCGCGGGCATCCCGATGCAGCGGCCCGAGATGGCGCAGGATCTGACGGGAATGGCCGTGTTCCTGGCGAGCGCGGATTCGGACTACGTCACTGGTCAGTCCTATCACGTCGACGGCGGACTGGTGATGGTGTAGGGCCGGCGGGACCCCGCCGCGCGCCGGCATGTCGGACAGCCGGCCGCGACCGGGCGCAACACCGGGTCCGCGGATCGCGCGTCGCTACAGCGCCAGCCGCCTGCGCGCCGCCGCGTACTCCTCCCGCATGCGCCCGACCAGCTCCCGCGTCGGCAGCACTTCCTTGATGTTGCCGATCCCCTGCCCGCAGCCCCAGATCTCCTTCCACGCCTTCGGTCCGGCGCTCGACGCGAAATTCATCTTGGTCTTGTCCGCCTGCGGCAGGTCGTCCGGGTCGAGTCCCGCGGCGGCGATGCTGGGCTTGAGATAGTTGCCGTGAACGCCGGTGAAGTACGGTGTGTAGACCACGTCAGCCGCCGTACCGTCCACGATCATCTGTTTGTAGCGCGCATCCGCATTGGCCTCCGAGGTGGCGATGAACCGCGTGCCCACGTAGGCGAAGTCCGCCCCGATCGCTTCGGCCGCCAGCACGCCGTTGCCGTCGGTGATCGCACCGGACAGGGCAATGGGCCCATCGAAGAACTGCCGCACCTCGCGCACGAGGGCGAAGGGACTGAGTGCGCCGGCATGGCCGCCGGCGCCGGCACACACCAACACCAGCCCGTCCACGCCCGCCTCCAGCGCCTTGTGCGCGTGCCGGACGCTGATCACGTCGTGGAACACCACGCCGCCATAGGCGTGCACGCGCTTCACGACGTCCGTGGGAGCACGCAGGCTGGTGATGATCATCGGCACTTCGTGTCGCATGCATACGTCGAGATCGTGGTCGAGCCGATCGTTCGACTGGTGGATGATCTGGTTGACCGCGAAGGGCGCGATCTTCGCCTCCGGGGTCGCCCGGCGCCGCGTGGCCAGCTCCTGTTCGATGCGCGTCAGCCACTCGTCCAGCATCTCGGCCGGGCGCGCATTGAGCGCCGGAAACGAGCCGATGACACCGCTCGTGCACTGGGCAACGACCAGATCGGGGTTGGACACGATGAACATCGGTGCCGCGATGACGGGCAGCGACATCTGGCTGCGCAGCTTTTCGGCCAAGGACACGTCGGACTCCTGGAATGTGGGATGCCCGGAACGTTGCCGGCTAATCCGCACCACGTCAAGTCGACACGCAGGAACACGAAGACAAAAATCAATCAAACACAGAGGGCACGGAGGACCACCGAGGAAATGGCGATCATCGTTTTCCTCGCGTCTCTTTGCGTTTCCTTGCGGTTCCTCTGTGTGCCTCTGTGCCCTCTGTGTTGAACGCTTGCACAGCCGTTGGTGCTTTCGTCACATGCACGTGCAGTTCTGTCGTCTCGAGGAAAAGCCTTTAAAATGCGCGGCTCTTCCGGTCCGCCCCTTGCACTGGCGGAGTCCGGCCCCGATCTTTCGAGCCCATGACCGATCTCTCCCCGCAAGTTCTGGCCGAGCGCGTCCGTCAGCGCCGCACGTTCGCGATCATTTCCCACCCCGACGCGGGCAAGACGACCCTGACGGAAAAGCTGCTGCTGTTCGCCGGCGCCATCCAGATCGCAGGCAGCGTGAAGGCGCGCAAGGCGGCGCGCCACGCCACCTCGGACTGGATGGAGATCGAAAAGCAGCGCGGCATCTCGGTCGCCAGCTCGGTGATGCAGATGGACTACCGCGGCCACGTCATCAACCTGCTGGACACGCCGGGTCACCAGGACTTCTCCGAGGACACCTACCGGGTGCTGACCGCGGTCGATGCCGCCCTGATGGTGATCGATGCGGCCAAGGGCGTGGAACCGCAGACGCTGCGCCTGCTGGAGGTGTGCCGATCCCGCGGCACGCCGATCATCACTTTCGTGAACAAGCTCGACCGCGACGTGCGCCCGCCCCTCGAACTGATGGACGAACTGGAACGCGTGCTGGAGATGAGCGCCGTGCCGATGTCGTGGCCGGTTGGAATGGGCAAGCGCTTCCGAGGCGTGTATGACATGAACGGCGACCTGGTCCGGGTGTTCGCTCCGGGGGAGGAAC
>CAZNBS010000012.1:33314-35110 GCA_964570955.1 uncultured Burkholderiales bacterium
AACGTCTGGTCGACGATGTCGAAATTATCCGCGGTCTGGACAATCCCGAGCTGGCCATTCGCTTCGGCGAGGAGCTGGTGCACGCGCGCCACGACATCGAACTGCTGCGCGACGCCTCGCCGCCGTTCTCGCTTCAGGAGTTTCTTGCAGGCCGGCAGACGCCGGTGTATTTCGGCTCCGCCATCAACAACTTCGGCGTGCGGGAGGTGCTGGACGCGGTCGTCGACATCGCGCCGCCGCCCCAGCCGCGCGTCGCCCTGCAGGGGCCGGTGGAACCGGATGGCAAGCGCTTCTCCGGAGTCGTGTTCAAGATCCAGGCAAACATGGATCCCGCGCACCGCGATCGCGTCGTGTTCATCCGTGTGTGCTCCGGGCGCTTCGAGCGCGGAATGAAGCTGCGCGTGCAGCGCAGCGGCAAGGACATCCGGCCCAACAATGTCGTGTCCTTCCTGTCTCAGCGTCGGGAATTGCTCGACGAAGCCTATGCGGGAGACATCATCGGCATCCCGACCCACGGCGGTATCCAGTTGGGCGATACCCTGACCGAGGGAGAAGCCCTCCAGTTCACCGGCCTGCCGTTTTTCGCGCCGGAGATCTTCCGTGGTATCGAGGTGGTGAATCCGCTCAGAACCAAGCAGCTGCGCACCGGCCTGCAGCAGCTTGGGGAGGAAGGTGCCATCCAGGTGTTCAAGCCGCTGCGCGGCTCGATGCTGCTGCTCGGCGCGGTGGGAGTGCTGCAGTTCGAGGTCGCGGCGCACCGGCTGAAGCACGAGTACGGGGTCGAGGCTCGCATCCTCTCCTCACCCTACACCTGCGCGCGCTGGGTGAGCTGCGACGACCCTGTGGAGCTGAACCGCTTCATCGCCGGCAACGAAGGCCGGCTTGCCTATGACGCCGCCGAGTCGCTGACTCTGCTCACCGCGACACGCGGCGAGATGAAGGTGGTGCAGGAGATGTGGCCGAAGATCAGCTTCCACGTCCAGCGCGAGCACGCCGGCTTGAAACTGGAATCGATGTCGGCCTAGTCACCGCGCCTTCAGATCCGCCGCCCCGAGGTAGATCCGATTCCACGTCGGGCTGATCACCAGCTGATTGATGCACACGTTGGCCGGCAGTTCGGCGATCCAGCGGATGGTCTGCCCCAGATCCCGGGGCTGCAGCATCTTCGCGCGATCCTCCTGCGACGGCGGGATCGGCCGGCGATCCATGATGGGTGTGGCGACCTCGGCCGGACAGAGCGCGCAGGCGCGGATGCCGTTGATGCCCTCCTCCATGTTGATCGTCTCGGTCAGCGCCGTCACCGCATGCTTGCTGCCGTTGTACGCGCCGCCGGTGAGTTGCGAGTGGTGCACCCCTGCCCACGATGAGACGTTGATGATGCAGCCGTCACGTCGCTCGCGCATGCCCGGCAATACGGCCTGCGTACAGTAGAAGACGCCGTCGACGTTGATGCGCATCACCTGGTTCCATCCGTCGATCGTCTGATTGCGCCAGAAGCGGTTGGGCACGTTCAGCCCGGCACTGTTGACCAGGATGTCCACCTTGCGATGGCGGGCGAGGATGGCCTCCGCCACGAGATTCACCTTCTCGGGATCGGCGACATCGAGCATTGCGGCTTCAGCAATTCCACCCGCCTTGCGGATCGCTTCTGCTTCCGCCTGCAGCACATCGGCCCGGCGGCCCGACAGCACGACGCTTGCGCCTGCCTCTGCCAGCGCCTTCGCCCCCGCCAGACCGATCCCGGTTCCCGCACCGGTCACCCACGCCACTTTGCCCTGTAGGCTCATCGTTGCTCC
>CAZNBS010000013.1:0-304 GCA_964570955.1 uncultured Burkholderiales bacterium
GGTTTCCTTGTACATCACGTGCTTGCGCGCGACGGGGTCGAATTTCTTCATCTCCAGCTTGTCCGGCTTGGTGCGCTTGTTCTTGGTGGTGGTGTAGAAGTGGCCGGTCCCGGCCGAGGATTCGAGCTTGATCTTCTCACGCATGGTCGCGACTCCCGGACTCAGATCTTGGCGCCGGCCGCGCGCATCTCGGCCAGGACGACATCGATACCGCGCTTGTCGATCGTGCGCAAGCCCGCCTGGGTGATGCGCAGACGCACCCAGCGATTCTCGCTCTCCACCCAGAAGCGCCGGCTCTGCAGGT
>CAZNBS010000013.1:314-10920 GCA_964570955.1 uncultured Burkholderiales bacterium
GGTCTTGTTGTTGGCGTGGGAAACGTGGTTCCCCCTCATCGGCTTCTTGCCGGTGACCTCGCACACGCGTGCCATGGCCCTGACTCCAAATGCGAAAGACGCGCTTTATACCATGCCCCGGGCGTCTGCTCAAGGTTCCGCGTGTGAAACCGGGCGGATGCGCCGCACCGTCGGGGCGCACCGGCAATCATTCGGCGCATCGCCGTTATCCGCTTGATTCCCCTTTACAAGGTGCCGAGTAATCTCCTATTCTTATAAGAGCCGCACAAATATAGGGCGGTTGTTGGTACAAGAGCCGGTATCGGCCGTCGTCTGCCTGCAGGGGAGGATTCTGCTGGACGTGCCAATGCTCAGGTGGCTTTCCGGCTGCGCGGCTCGCACTTCACCATCGTTCAGGAGAGGAAGCAAATATGAAGAAATCGGGTATTGCCGCAGCGTTGCTCGGCATGGCCATGATGGCCGGCACCTCCGTGGCGTCGGCACAAGTCAAGCAGGTGTACTGGACGACCAGTGGCAAGTTCGGTCCCTTCCCCATCACCGGCCTGATTCCCTCGCTCCCGGCAGATAAGGCGCGCGATGTGACCATCCCGGTCAGCATGTGGGTGATCGATCACCCCAAGGGTCTGATCGTGTTCGACACCGGCAACAACGTCGCGATCTCTGACGGCGCCGACAACTGCAAGAAGTACTGGGCCGCCGGCAACTGCGACTTCCTGAAGCCCAGCCAGAAGCGCGACGACGTCATCGACCGTCAGCTGCAGAAGCTCGGATATTCCACCGACAAGGTTAAGGTCGTGGTCACGTCCCACACCCACCTGGATCACGGCGGCAATATCGAGATGTTCCCGAACGCGATCCACGTTGTGCAGAAGAAGGAACTGTATCAGGGCTGGTGGCCGGAGAAGTTCCAGGGTCGTGCTGCCAACGGATCGTTCGTCGTGGCCGATCTGGACAACGCGCGCGAGTTCAACTACATGGAACTGAACGGCGATTACGACCTGTTCGGCGACGGCACCGTCATGGTCCTGTCCACCCCGGGCCACACGCTGGGTCACCAGTCGCTCAAGCTCAAGATGGCGAGCGGCCGCACGATCATCATCGCGCAGGACGCCATCTGGATGCAGGAGAACCTGGACGGCTATCCCGCGGGCCTGAACTACAGCGTCCAGGACTACACCAACTCGGTCAACCGCCTGAAGTTCATGCGTGACCTGGAAGGCGCCGACATCCTGATGCCGCACGATCAGGACCAGTACGCCAAGATGGGCGGCCGCTGGCACAAGTAAGCAATACGCAGTCTCGTTTCACCCGAAGAGCCCCCCCTCGTGGGGGGCTCTTTTTTCACCCGTTGGATTGCACTACGCAATGATCAAGCTCGAGTCGGTCAGCAAGCGTTACGGCTCCAAGACCATCATCCACGACATCTCGTTCGACGTGGCGAAGGGGGAAATCGTCGGATTCCTCGGACCGAATGGCGCGGGGAAAACCACCACGATGCGCATGATCTCGGGCGCCACGACCCCCACGTCCGGCCGCATCACGGTGGCAGGCTTCGACATGGCCACGCAGAATCATCGCGCCGCGAAGCGCCTCGGCTATCTGCCCGAGAATCCGCCGCTGTACGACGTGCTGGACGTGTCGACCTACCTGCGCTTCGTCGCCAGGGTTAAAGGGGTCCAGGGCGCGGCGCTGCGTTCCGATCTGGATCGCGTGATCACCGCCTGCCGGCTGGAAGCCGTGACCAGGCGTGAGATCTTCAAGCTGTCGAAGGGTTATCGCCAGCGCGTGGGGCTGGCCCAGGCGCTGCTGGGCAAGCCGGACGTGCTGCTGCTGGACGAACCCACTGCCGGCCTGGATCCCGGGCAGATACAGGAAACGCGCGAGGTCATTCGCGAGATCGGCGAGCATGCTGCCGTCCTGCTCAGCACGCACATCCTTCCCGAGGTCACGCTGATCTGCAAGCGCGTGGCCATCATCAATGGCGGGCGTTTGCTGGCCATCGATTCCCCAACCGGGCTGCAGCAGGCCTCGGAGCAGACCAACAGCGTCATCGTCGAAGCGCAAGCGCAGATCGAACCGCTACGTCAGGAACTGCTGGCGGTCGAGGGCGTCACCGGAGCGACGTTCACCGCGCTGCGCGACGGACTCGTGCGCGCAGAATGCCAGGTGAAATCCGAGGCGGGTGTCGAAGCACGCATTGCGCGCAGCGTGGCCACGCGCTGGCCGCTGTACCGGCTCGAACGCCAGCAACCGACGCTCGAGAACGTGTTCCTGCGCTACGTGGGCCACGGCGAACTGCAGAAGGAGGCAGCGTGAACGGGTTGCTCGCGGTCTACCGCAAGGAACTGATCCAGTACTTCCGATCCCCGATCGCCTACTTCGTGGTGTCCGTGTTCCTGCTCGGGACCGGCTATTTCTTCCTGTACAACGTCTTCTCGACCGGCATCGGTACGATGAACGAGACGTTCCGCAACATGGGGATCCTCCTGATCACGCTGGTGCCCCTGATCACCATGCGGCTGTTTTCCGGCGAGTACACCGGGCGCACGATGGATCTGCTAACCACCCTTCCGCTGCGCTCATGGGAGATCGTCGTCGGCAAGTATCTCGGCGCCGCGACGATTCTGCTCCTGATGACGCTCGCCACAGGAATCAACCTGATCCCGCTTTACCTGTTCGGGAACCCGGAGACCAAGACCATCCTCTCGGGCTACGTCGGCTTCCTGCTGATGGGCATGGCCTGCCTTGCGGTGGGCCAGTTCTTCTCTTCGCTCACGCAGAACCAGATCATCGCCGCACTGATCACGATCCCGGTTTTGCTCGCCTTCTGGTTCATCGGGCATCTCCAGGCCTATCAGAACACTCCTGAACTGCGCAGCCTGTTCGGCTACCTGTCATTTTCCCTGCACTTCGCCGACTTCATCCGCGGACTGCTGCGCTCGGAGGCCGTGGTCTTCTACCTCGTCGTCGTGGCCATCGCGCTCACCCTCAACACCAGTTACCTGCAGTGGCGTCGCTGACATGGATCGCTCCTTCCGCTTTGGCTTGATTCTCATTGGCGGCATCGCGCTGCTCGCGCTCGCGCTCGTGCTGCGCAGTCTCAAGGTGGACGCCGTCGCCGGACAGTTGCTGCTCGCGCTCGCGGGCATTGCCCTGGTCGCATGGGGGGGCTTCGGACTGCGCGAGGAACTGGGCGGCGTTCTCAAGGGGCGACGCGGCGAAATCGCGCTGTTCACCGTCGGCGCCATTGCCGTGTGCGTCGTGCTCGCGCACCTGTCCATGCGATTTCCCCTTCGCGCAGACATGACCAGCGCCGGGTTATTTTCGCTCTCTCCACAGACTGTCGACATGCTGCACCGGCTCGAGAAGCCGGTTCGCGTCACCTTCTTCCACGACCCGGCGATGCGAGAGACCGTGGAGCTGTACAAGTTGATGGCCGCGGAGACCGACAAACTGTCGGTCACGTTCATCGATCCGATGCTCAACCCGTCCCAGGCACGCCTGCTGGGCGTCGAATATGCCGGCACCGCGCTCATGGAGAGCGAGGGCCGCAAGATGCGCATCCACGGACCGACCGAGACCGACATCGCCAATGGCATCCTGCGCATCAGTCAGGGCCAGCAGCAGAAGGTGTGCTTCCTGGACGGTCACGGCGAGGCGGACCCGTTCAGTCTCGAGTCGCACGATCACACCGAAGGGGATGCCGGCCACACCCACGGGATCGGACAGAAGCTCGTCCAACATGAGCGACACGGCATTGCCAAGGCGCGCCACGGACTCGAAGCCCTCAATTACGAAGTGGAGAAAATCGCTCTGCTCAAGGGCGGGGCGGACCTCGCGCCTTGTGCCGTGCTCGTGGTGGCCGGCCCGAAAGTGCCGCTGCTCCAGAACGAAATACAGGCCGTGGATCGATATCTGGAAGGGGGCGGCAATGCCTTCTTCATGCTCGATCCGTTCGTCGACAGCGGCCTGCAGCCCGTGCTGCTGAAGTACGGCATCCTGCTGGACGACAATATCGTGATCGACGAGGCCAGCCACTTTTGGACCGACGTCTCCGCCCCGGCCATCACGGACTACAACCGTCATGAAGTCACGCAGGAACTGCCGCTCACCTTCTTCCCCGGCGTACGCTCGCTTTCGCCGACGCCAGAACGCGTGCCGGGAAGTTCAGTCCGCCCATTGATCAACTCTTCCAAGCAGAGCTTTGGCGGGAGCAGTCCCGAGCGGGTGGAATTCGATCGTGCGCAGACCGGCCCCCTCACCCTGATGGTGACGGTGAACCGGCGGCCGGAGTTCGTGGAGCCCACGCAGGCCGTGCTGGAGCGCAGGCTGCGCGGAGAGGACACGGACGAGATGCAGCAACCGGAGGTGAAGGCCGACTTCAAGCCTTCCCGCGTAGCGGTCGTGGGCGATTCGGACTTCGCCACCAACTCGTTCTTCCACATCATGGGCAATGGCAAGCTGTTCCTGAACACGGTGAACTATCTTGCGGCCCAGGAGAACCTGATCGGATTCTCGCCGCGCACCTATGATCAGCCGCGGGTGAATCTGACCAATACGCAGATGAAGGGTACGGTCTTCCTTTCCGTGATCCTGATTCCCGCCCTGCTCGCGCTGGTCGGCACCATCGTGTGGCTCAGACAGCGATGAGCGCGGCGCGGTCCAGACTGTGGTTCGTGTGGGGTCTGCTGCTGGTCCTCCTGGGCGCGGCGTTCTTCCTGCGCGAGGGCGGCAAGACGGGCGGAGACGATGGGCACGCTGGTGAGTCAGGGGCGCTGGACGAGCGCTGGCTGGTCCCCGCGGAAGCCGCCGAACTGGGAGCAGTCGAAGTGGTACACGAGGGCAACCTGCATCGCTTCGAACGCGATCCCTCTGGGGTCTGGTTCTACCACGGCGTGCACGCCGAGGCCGATCCGCAGCACGGCCACACCCCGGACCCGGTGCTGGCCGAGAAGATCGACAAGGCGCTGATCGGCTTCACCCGGGCCCGCAAGGAGCGCCGTATCCCCGTCTCCGAGGGGCCGGCCAAGTTCGGCGTTGCCACGCCGCAGATGATCGTGCTCGTCTTCGCCAGGGGTGCTGGACAGGTACAGCTGCTGGCGCAGTATGCAGTGGGCGACCAGGCACCGGACCACGTCAGCCGCTATGTGATGCGGCTAGGGGACAAGGAGATCGTGACCATCCCCAACTACCACATCGACAATCTCGTCGGTCTGATCCAGGCTGCGGCCGCGGCGACACAGCAGCCACCGCCACTGCCCGGCCAGAGCTGAGCCGGGCGACTGCATCCCCCTAGAGCAGCCCCCGCTCCGCGAACGAGAGCGCGCTGTCGCCGCCCACGATGAAGTGATCGAGCACCTTGACGTCCACCAGCGCCAGCGCACTGCGCAGCGTCTGGGTCAGGGTTTCGTCGGCGCGGCTCGGCTCGGCGATGCCGGAGGGGTGGTTGTGCGCGAAGATGACCGCTGCAGCGTTGTGGCGCAGCGCATACCGCACCACCTCGCGAGGAAAGACGCTGGTCTGCGTGAGCGTGCCCGCGAATAACTCCTCCAGGGCGATGACCCGGTTCTGCGCATCGAGGTAGAGCACCACGAACACCTCGCGCTCGCGACCACCCAGATTCAGACGCAGGTAGTCCCGCACCGACGCGGGCGAGCACAGATGGTCGCCGCATCGCATGCGCTCGAACAGCGCGCGCTGCACGATCGCGGTCACCGCAGCGAGCTGCGCGGCCTTTGCCGGACCGAGCCCCGGCACTTCCTGCAGCCGACGGGGATCGCATTCGATCAGCTGTGCGAGTCCTCCCGCGTGCTCGAGCACGTCGCGCGCAAGTTCGACCGCGGTCTTGCCGCGGACACCGGTGTGCAGGATCAGGGCGACCAGTTCGGCGTCCGAGAGCGCCTGCGCACCCAGCGCGAGGAGCCGTTCCCGCGGCTTCTGGTCGGCGGGCCAGGATTCCATCCCCATGTCATAAATCCTCCGAAAGCCGCGCTATATTACACTTAGTTCCCGACATCCCTGCACCCCGTTCCGATGCCTACTTCCCCTCCCCGTCTCCTGCTCGGCCTGACCGGTGGCGTCGCCGCTTACAAGGCAGCCCAGCTGTGCCGGCTGTTCATCAAGAGCGGCGCCGACGTTCGCGTGGTCATGACCGAAGCGGCCACCCGCTTCATCGGGACTGCCACCATGCAGGCCCTGTCTGGTCAGGCCGTGGCGGGCGATCTGTGGGACCGGTCGGTCGACAACGGGATGGGACATATCGAGCTCTCGCGGGACCGCGACCTGATCGTCGTGGCTCCGGCGAGCGCGGATTTCATCGCCAAGGTCGCGCTCGGGCTAGCGGACGACCTGCTCTCGACGCTGTGTCTCGCGCGCGAGTGCCCCCTGGCGATCGCACCCGCGATGAACCGGCAGATGTGGGAACATCCGGCCACGCAGCGCAACGTTGCGCGACTGCGCGACGACGGCGTGATTCTCCTCGGGCCTGCAAGCGGCGACCAGGCGTGCGGAGAGGTGGGTCAGGGCCGCATGCTCGAGCCCGAGGAACTCGCTGCGCACGTCACTGCGTTGCTGCGACCGAAGCGACTCCAGGGCGTGCGCGTGCTGGTGACGGCAGGTCCGACGTTCGAAGCCATCGACCCCGTTCGAGGGATCACCAATCGCAGTTCCGGGCGAATGGGCTATGCGGTGGCACAGGCCGCGCTGGAAGCAGGCGCGGACGTCACGCTGGTGAGCGGACCCACTGCCCTGACGCCTCCTGCCGGCGCACGCACGATTCACGTGGTCTCGTCCCAGGACATGTTCGAGGCGGTGCAGGCGAACGTCGCAGACGCGCAGATCTTCGTATCGGTCGCGGCGGTCGCCGACTACCGCGTGCGCAATGCGTCCGAGCGCAAGATCAAGAAGAGCAACCAGCCTCTCACGCTGGAACTGGAACCGACGGTGGACATCCTGCAGGCCGTGGCGAGCCGTCCGTCTCCACCCTTCTGCGTGGGCTTCGCCGCGGAGAGCCACGACCTGGACAAACACGCACAGGACAAGCGCATCCGCAAGAAGCTGCCGCTGCTCGCCGCCAACGTCGCACAGGAGGCGATCGGCGCGGAGGACAACGCGCTCATCCTATTCGACGACCAAGGACGCCACGCCTTGCCCCGCGGACCGAAACTCGCCCAGGCACGCGCGCTGGTGGATCACATGATCCAGTTGTACCGCGCGCGGACCTGAGGCTGCGTGCGTCCTTCGGCCATTCGGAAATGCCCATGACACGAGTCGTCGACATCAAGATCCTCGATCCGCGCATCGCGCAACAGCCTCCTGTTCACGCCACTGCGGGCGCCGCCGGACTCGATCTGCGTGCGTGCCTGGACGCACCGCTGGAACTGCTTCCCGGTACGACGCATCTGATCCCGACCGGCATCGCCATCCACCTCGGCGATCCCGGGCTGGCCGCCATGATCCTGCCGCGCTCCGGCCTGGGGCACAAGCATGGGATCGTACTAGGCAATCTGGTGGGCCTGATCGACTCGGACTATCAAGGTCAGATCATGGTTTCGATCTGGAATCGGGGAAGCGAGCGCTTCACGCTCAATCCGATGGAACGCATCGCGCAGCTCGTCGTGGTGCCGGTGGTGCAGGTCGAGTTCAATCGCGTGATCGAGTTCCAGGTCAGCGAGCGCGGCGCAGGCGGATTCGGAAGCACGGGCAAGCACTGAGAAGGACGTAGCACAAAAGAGAACGGCCGGCATGTGCCGGCCGTCTTCGCTGAGACGCGTGCGCTTACTCGGTCTTGTTGTACGGATCCGGAATTTCTCCGGCCGCGATACGGCGGCGCTCCTCGGCACGCATGTAGGTGAGCACAGCGGTGATTTCCTCGGCGCTCATGGTGGTGCCGAACGCCCCCATCGTGCCGCCCATCGAACGGTTGGTGATGCCCACCGCGATCGTCGTGTAGATGCCGGTGTTGGTATTGCCGGAGTACGGGAACCGGCCACAGGTCAGGCACGGGCCCTTCCCGCCCTTGCCGCCGCCACCGTGGCAGAATGAGCAGCGCTGGGCGTACTTCTCCTTGCCGAATTCGACCACCTTCGCATCGTCGACCGGCAATTCCATGTCGGTCTCGTTCATCTTGTGCTGTGCTTGAGCGGGCGCGGACAGGATAGCGAGGCCCAGCCCGAGGGTCAGGCTCACGGCCAGCACGGCGAACACACCCGAAAGTCGATTGAAAACAGCTCGCAACATTGTCTTGCTTCCTCCTGGCTTGACGACTTATTTCGAAACTGGCGGATAGTACGGCACCTGATAGCTTTCAACGATCCGCTTGATCGTCCCGTTGACGGTCAGCTCGTCGATGCCTTCGTTCAGAAACTTGAGCAGAGACTCGTCGGCCTTGCGCACACCGAAGCGCGTGTTGTAGCGATGCTCGGGCAGGGGCTCGTAGCCCTCGACCAGATGAAATGCGGCCTTCGGAAACTCCCGCTTGGCCGCGCCGATGGTCGGAGACCACATTAGGGCGGCGTCGACCTCGCCATCGGCCATCGCCTTGATCATGCGTGCCTCGCCGAAGTAGAGCGAGCGCGGAATGCCTTCGTCGAACAGCCAGCCGTCCGCGGGCGTGGACATGTTGACGCCGATCTTGATGCCCGCCTTGTGAACTTCCTCGATGCTCTTCATGCCTTCCGCCTTGCCCTGCACGGCCAGCACGTAGGCCTGGCTCATGTGCGGTTTGGTGAAGGCCATCTGGGCCATGCCGGTGGCGTCGTCCTCGTCGCCGCTTTCGCCGAGATTCAGGAACACGTCGCAGCGCTTCGCCAGGATCGACTCCCGATAGGCGCGCTGCACACTCGCGCGCGAGCGCGTGGTCACCCAGTGCATCTGGACCTGCATGCCGCCGCGCTTGGCGAGCTCACGGAAGATCTCCACGTCGTAGCCGGGAGGATTGGCATTCACTTCCGCCGACGGGTACGTGTAGGGATACGCGCAGCCGAAGATCAGGCCCTTGGACTTGGCCCGCTCCAGCGTATCGGTGATTTCCTCGGTGCTCTGTGCTTGGGCGCCGAGGGCGGCGAGACCGAGTGCGAGCGCGAGAACTGATGATTTCCACAGCTTCATTACTTGCTGCTCCTTGCCTGTCGATGTGTCTGTCGGGTCCCCTTTTCGCGCCGAAGATGGTACCCGATTTTTCGCACCGACCGAATCCGACTCCCTTAAAAACGAAGGGAGGGCCGAAGCCCTCCCCTCCCGATCAGAAGATCGACTTACGTACTGCGTCCGCCAATCAGTCGACCGCGAACACCATCAGGCCACCGCCCTTGGTGTTGGTCTTGAGCCAGTCGGCGAAGTACAGGGGCCAGATACCGCCGCCGCCTGCACCGTACACGATCGTCACGTACTGCTTGCCGTTGACCGTGTGAGTGGTCGGGTTGCCGTGGATGCCGGAGCCGGTCTGGAAGGACCAGAGGTGCTCGCCGGTCTCGTCGTCGACAGCGTTGAAGTAGCCTTCGGGATCGCCGTAGAACACCAGGCCGCCGCCGGTGGCCAGCATGCCGCTGGTGGCCGGGTAGGACTGCGACTTCATCCACACCAGCTTGCCGGTGGCTGCGTCGAAGGCCTTGATGGCACCCGCGCCGGCGTTGAGGGTGATGACCTTCGCGCCGAGGTACCACTCACCGCGCTTCCACTCCATCTTCTTGGCCTGGAGGTCCATCGCGAAGTCGTAGACCGGCACGTAGACCATCTTCGTGCGATGGCTGTAGGCGACCGGGTGCCATTCCTTACCGCCGTCCAGGGACGGAGCGATATCGGTGGTCACCTTGTCGTACACCACGTCCTTCTCGGGCCAGTTGTAGATCGGCTTGCAGTTGTTGGCCGGGGTGATCGGCTTGGTCCAGTTCACACGCTGCATTGCGGTCACCCACACGCAGTTGTGCTCCATGCCGTACTTGGTCTTCCTGGTATTGACGCGGTCGATACCGTAGATGTGACCGTTACGCGAGGCGTGGATGAACAGCTTCTTGCCACCGATGTCGACCAGAACGTTCTCGTTCACACCGTCGTAATCGTACGGATCGTTCGGCGTGAGGTTGAAGTAGCTCTTGATCTTGCCGGTGGACGGCTCGAGGGCGATGACGCTGTTGGTGAACAGGTTGTCACCCAACCGCACGTGGCGGTCGAAGTCCGGGCCAGGGTTGCCGATGCCCCAGAAGATGGTATCGGTGTCCTTGTCGTAGGAACCCGTCACCCAGGCCGAACCACCACCGTACTTCCAGGACTCGCCGGCCCAGGTCTCGTTGCCGGGCTCGCCCGGTCCGGGAATGGTGTAGGTTTGCCACACCAGTTCGCCGGTGTCGGCATTGATCGCCTTGATCCAGCCGCGCACGCCATACTCGGCGCCGGCCGTTCCGATGATGATCTTGTTCTGCAGGGCCATCGGCATGACGGTGAAGGTCTCGGCGTACGTGTAGTCGCCGTGCTTCTTGTCCCACACCACCTGACCCGTCGCATTGTCGAGCGCCACCACGTGGGCGTCGAGGGTTGCGAGGTAGACCTTGTTCTTGTAGACGGCTACGCCACGGTTCACCACGTCGCAGCACAGCTTCGGGAACACGTC
>CAZNBS010000013.1:10930-34562 GCA_964570955.1 uncultured Burkholderiales bacterium
TGCCGCTCACCGCGTCGACCGCGATGACGCGGTTGAACGAAGTGGTGACGTAGATCATGCCGTTGACAGTGACGGCCTGGCTGTCCTGACCTTCGAGCACGCCGAAGGAGAGATTCCAGACGGGCTTGAGGTTCTTGACGTTGCTCTTGTTGATCTGCGAGGCAGCACTGTAACGGGTCGTCTGATAGTCCTTCCCGTAATGCAGCCAGTTCTGCGTGTCCTTGTCCGCATTCAGCAGCATGTCGTCCGTCACGTAGCGCGGATACAGCTTGGACTCAAGCGTATCCACACCCTGCGCGAACACCTGTGCTGAAGCGCCAAACGCCGCTGCGGCGGCGACGGTCAACGCCGCGTTCTTGAGCGACAGCTTCACCATTGAGGAGCACCTCCCGGTATGGCGTCTCGCGTGTACGTGAAAAACTCACGCTCGACACCGGTTGTTGATTATTGCCTTCTGAAGTACGTCGGAGAAAATCCGATGGACCTGCTGCTAGTCACAGCGTGGGCAACGATAAAGAAGCGGCATACCCTTGTCAACAAGTTTCCATGCGGGTTTCCGGGCTGCAGCACGTGGATATTGCGATGCACCATCCGTGGGAAAACTACTCGAAAATCGCCTCACGCGAGGTCGAGCAGCATCATGGAAATGTCATCGTGTGCCGGAGAAGCACCCAGATGTGCACGGATGGCGCGCCAGGTGCGTGCGATGGCGTCGGCCGCCGGGCCGGCCGCGAGCTGCGTGCGCAGGCGCTCCACGCCGAACGGCTGCCCCTGGTCGTCGGCCGCCTCGAGCAGTCCGTCGGAGGCGAACACGAGATGTCCGCCCCGGCTCACCTCGAGCACGGTACAGCTGGCATCGAACTCGCCGTCGGGCAGGATGCCCAGCGGCACGTGGCGCGGGTCGAGCGCGTCGGTCGCCTGTCCGGTGCCCGCGCAGAGCCACACGCCCGCTGGGATGCCGCCGTTCCAGACCTCGACCTGCTTGCGCTGCGGATCGAACGCCACGAGCACCGCCGCCATGTATACGCCCGGAGGTGCATATTCCTTCAGTCGGCGGTTCATCTCTCCGGCCACCTCGCCGACCCCCAGGTCCTTGCGCAGCATGCCGTAGAACACCTGCACCATCGGCAGCAGACTGATCGCGGCGGGCAGGCCATGGCCGGTGGCATCGGCCAGCATCGCCACCAGCCGGCGCGACGGCGTGCGGGCCGCGGCCACGAGGTCGCCGCTGAAGCGCGAGGACGGCTGCACCGCCCAGTGCAGCGCCGGATCGCGCAGCCCCTGCTGACGCTGGACCATGCCCTCCATGAGGGCGATGGCCATGGCGGTCTCCGCGTCGGCCTCGTCGCGCCGCCGGGCGAGCACACGCGTGGTCTGCGCGATGCGCTGGAACGCGCGCAGCTTCATCGCCAGCAACTGCAGGTGTACCGGCTTGGTGAGGTAATCGTCGGCTCCACCCGCGAGTGCGCGCAGCGCATCCGCACTCCTTCCCGGCGCGGACATCAGCACCACCGGCAGCCAGCGATCTTGGCAGCGCGCCTGGATACGGCTGGATGCCTCGACCGCGTCCATGCCGGGCATCGGCACGGCCATCAGCACGATATCCGTGTGCACCTCGTCGAACCGGGCGAGCGCCTCCTCGCCGTTGGCCGCGCACTGGACACGGTGGCCCTGGGAGACGAGGAAGGCGTGGAGCAGGCGACGATCGGCCTCGGCGTCATCGACGAGCAGGATCTGCAGCGAAGCGGGCGCAGGGACCGGCGTTGCCGGCACGCGCTCGGACGGAACGACCGCGCTCGCCGTCAAGCGGGCACCCCGCCGGTCTGGGCGTGCCGGACGAGGGTGGATGCTGCTGCCGGCACCCCCTGTCCTGCAGCAGCCGGAATCCGCACCTCCACCTCGTTGCCCGCTCCGCGGTACTCCACCGTGGTGAACGCGATCTGCCGCGCGAGCACGATCCCGCGCCCATTGGGATAGAACGCACGGCTCTCGTCGAGCGTCAGGAACCGGCGCCAGTCGAAGCCTTCGCCCTGGTCGCAGATCACGACCACGACTTCACCCCCCGTCCGGGCTGCGCGCACCTCGACGAACTTCCCCGCGTTCTCGGGTAGTTCCAGGCGGCGCTGGGTCTCGGCCAGCCACTGTCCCGCGGCCAGCAGCCTGGCCTTGTGCTCGAAATCGATGCCCAGGTTGCCGTGCTCGACGGCATTCACGAACAGTTCCACCAATCCCATCGCCGCGCGCTCGGGCTCCGCGCACACCGTGGCGAGCGCCGCCGCCAGTCCCTGGCCCTCGTCCAGGGTGCGGAAGCGATAGTGCGCCTGCTCCACCAGCCGCATCGCGCCGCTGTAGCCGGCCACCTTCGCGCGCAGATCGCGCCGTTGCCTGCCGAGATCCAGCGCCGACTGCACCACCGCCGCCAGTGCATCCCGATGATAGGGCTTGGTCAGGTAGTAGTAGTACGCGCCCAGACGCAGGCCCGCGGCGAGCTGGTCGGTGGGTGCGGCCGCGGTCTGGAGTACGACCGGCAGCGCCGACAGGCGGGGATTCTGCTTCATGCGCTGCAGGACTTCGATCCCGTCCATTCCCGGCATCATCCGATCGAGCAGCACGGCGTCATAGTCGCCCGATTCGAGCATCGCGAGCGCCTGCTCGCCGGAGTCGGCCTCGAACAGGTCGCAGTCCTCTTCTTGCAGATAGTTGCGGATGATCTCGCGGTCGCGTTCGTCATCGTCCACGACCAGCAATCTTGCACGCATCTCAGACTTCCTCCGCCGAAGGCTCAGCCACGTTTACTGCGCCGTTTGCCCGGTGCACCTGCCCCGTCCGCACACCGCCGCACCGAGGGCGAGCACCAGGGCCATCCATGCCAGCCAGTCGCGGCCCAGTGCGTCGAGGGAATCGGGGATCGGCGTCATCACGATGGAGCGGGGAATCCGCCTGGAGGCTTATCGACGCCACCCTGTGATACTTTATTCGGAGGAGGTACGCGGTAAGTGAAGAACGTCCTGAGAGTAAAGCGGTTTCTCCTGATCCTGCTGCTTCTGCCGACCGTCGTGGCTCATGCCGACCCCCTGCTCACCTATCCCTTGAAGATCAAGGGCCACGTCCTGCGGGCAGAACTCGCCCGTACCGAGGAGGAAAAGCGCACGGGTCTCATGCAGCGCAGGCGGCTGGGCGAGAACGCGGGAATGCTGTTCGTGTACGAACGCGAGGCGATCTGGGCGATGTGGATGAAGAACACCTACATCCCCTTGTCCGTTGCCTTCCTCGCAAGCGACGGCACGATCCTCAACATCGAGGACATGGAACCGCTCAGCGAGGATACCCATCAGGCGGCGGCGCCCGCCAGGTATGCGCTGGAAGTCAACCGGGGCTGGTTCGCGAAGCGGGGCATCAAACGCGGGGACCGCGTCGAGGGTCTCGGCAAGCTGCCCAGGCATTGAACAGGCCCTCCGAAACGATCACCTGGATGTCGTATCGAGCGCGGCAAGACATCTGGCTATGCCGTGTACCGCGGAGGATCTCGCCTCGCTCGAGAGGCCACCGTGGCGTGGCGCCATCGGGATAGCCGGCGTGCGATGACGCCGGCGCCATGACGCCGGCGCCTTGACACGTCGCCGACGGCGTGGATGTCCCCTTGGAAGGGGACCCGTCAGCGCGGTGCCGACACGGGTGTCCGATGCAAGCCGGGATGCCGAGCGGCGGATCCCGGCCGTGCGGTAGGGTGGCTGGCGGTCAGGCCAGGTTCTTGGCTGCGAAGTCCCAGTTCACGAGACTCGTCAGGAAAGTTTCGACGAACTTGGGGCGCGCGTTGCGGTAGTCGATGTAGTAGGCGTGCTCCCACACGTCGATCGTCAGCAGCGCGGTATCCGTCGTGGTGAGCGGCGTGCCGGCGTTCGAGGTATTGACGACGTCGAGCGATCCGTCGGGCTTCTTCACCAGCCACGTCCAGCCGGAGCCGAAATTGCCGACGGCGGACTTGGTGAACGCCTCCTTGAACGCGTCGACCGAGCCCCACTTCTTCGCGATCCCGTCGGCCAGCTTGCCGGCCGGCTGCCCACCGCCACCGGGCTTCATACAGTGCCAGAAGAAGGTGTGGTTCCACACCTGTGCCGCGTTGTTGAACACGCCGCCGGAGGACTTCTTGATGATGTCCTCGAGGCCCATGTTCTCGAATTCGGTGCCCTTGATGAGGTTGTTCAGGTTGGTGACATAGGCCTGATGATGCTTGCCGTAGTGGAACTCGAGGGTTTCCTTGGACAGATGTGGCTGGAGCGCATCCATCGCGTAGGGGAGTGCAGGAAGTTGGTGCTGCATCGTGCGGTCTCCAAGGTAGGGAATCGATGATTCTAGCCAAACCCCCAGCAGGCAACAAACCGTTCCGTCTATGCGGTCATCCACCGTCGACGGCCACCACGAGCGCGGTGGCGTCGTTGCGGCCCATGTAGCCGGTCTGATACCGGAGCGCGTCCTGCACCAGCCGCGGCGCCGCCTGCGCCGGATCGGCGTGACTCTCGAGGATCTCGTGCTGCGCCCGATCGCCCAGCACATCCCATACCCCGTCGCTGACCAGCAGGAAGGTATCGCCTGGGTGCAACGCGCCCTCCGCGAAATCGGCGACCAGGTGCGAATCGAGGCCCATCGCCCGCTTGAGCACATGGCGCAGGTCGCGGCGCGGCCAGGTGTGATCGATCGTGAGTTGTCGCAGTGCACCCTCGCGCCGCCGGTACACCCGGGTATCTCCCACATGCGCCAGGTAGTAGCGGTTTGCGCGGAGCACCAGAACGCTGAGCGCCACGACGATGCCCGCAAGCGCGGGACGGCGCCGGTTCTCGGCGGCCAGCCATTCGTTCGTGGCCTCGAGCAGCCGGTCCAGCGCGCGCGCAGTGCTCCAGTCCGCGGGCACCGCGTAGAAGTCGTGCAGCAGCGATTTCACTACCATTCTGGAGGCCTGCCGCCCGTCCGCGCCCGGACTGATGGCGTCGGCCACGGCAACGACGATGCCACGCTCCGGCGCATCGGCCGCACGCGCCACGCCGAAGTAATCCTCGTTCTGCTTGCCCGGCACGGCCCCGCTCGCACAACCGATCCGCAGGCGCAAGGGCGCGCGTCCCGCAGGCGCCCAGACCTCCAGGGGCTCGCTCGCCGCTTCGCGAGCAGGTTGCAGCAACCCGACCATCAGGCAGCGGGGGCGCGTGCGGCCCGTGCGCCACCGGTGCGCCGCCGTCCGCGCGGACCTAGGCTGCCTGCCTCCACCGCAGCGATCGCCTTGGCCTGGTTCATGTCCTCGGTGTAGCCCATCGCGAAGAGACAGCAGGCGAGCTGATTGACGAGCGGATGCGGAATCGGCACCTCCCCCGACAGCGCGCCGCGCGTCCAGGCTGCCGTCGCCGCGGTATCCACCGTCGAGGGCAGACCCGCGACCGGCTTCACCGGCCCCGCCTCCTCCTCGAACAGCACGCGGCGCTCGCCTTCTTCGAAGAACTCGATGCGCGGGCGCCTGCGAGGATTGGCGAACGGCTCGCCCTCGGTGCTCTCGAGCAGCAGGGCTCGGCCGCCGCTGACGAGGAAGAACGATGCGAGCCGATCCACCGCCGCCGGCGCCGATGCACCCGTCATGACGACGCCCGCACCCTCGAACGGGTCGATCAGCCTGGCAGCGAGATGTGCGCTGTTGCGCATGCCCAGCCGGTTGCGCAGCGCGAGCAGTGCTGCCAGTCCCGGACACAGCGCACCGATGGGAACGTAGGCGATGCCGCCCTCGCCCAGCGCCGCCTGCGCCTGTGCCAACGTCGCGCTCGGCAGTACGCCGAACTCTCGCAGGATGTAAACGCTCGCGGCACGGCCGCCGCCCTCCAGCGTGCCGTGAAACAGCACCGGCACGCCGAGGCGTCGCAGCAGCAGCCCCAGAAGCGGGAGAAGGTTCGGTTCCTGCCGGGCACCACCGTAAGCTGGTATGACGAGCGGGTAGAGACGGCCGTCCGGCGCGGTCAGGCCGTAGAGCCGCTCGCGCACCGCGCGGTGAAGGCCCATCAGTGCCATCGGCGACTCGACACGCAGGGTCAACGTGGTGATGGCGGCCCCGAGTTCGAGGTCGGGCAGGCCGCCGTCCAGCATGGCGGCGTAGAGTTGGTAGGCATCCTCCTCACTGAGCGATTCGGCGTCGCCCGAGGTTTGCCCGAGGCGCTTCATGATTTGTAGGAATTGCATCGCTGCCATCACCAGTCCCCCTGCCGGCGCAGCAACTGCAACGCACATGCCACCTGCGCGAATGCCTCCGCGGGCCCGCCGCGCAGGCCATTCGGCGTACTCGTCCCGCGCGGCGACGCCACGTCGCAGTGCACCCGGGCAGATCACTGCATCGGGTTGGTGCGCGATCGGGTGTGCCGGGCCTGCAACACCGTGGCGTGGACGACTCGTCAGGAGCATCCCGAGGGTCTAAAATTGAACTGTTGCATTCCCCGGCACCCTTGACGAGGGAGCGTCGCATGAACAGCCACCTGACGCGTATCGCACTGGCCGCCCTGTTCAGCTGCCATGGAATCGTCCATGCGCAGGGAGGCGCGGCCGAGTTGCGGTTCGAAACACTGCGCCCGGGCGCACAGGTCCTGGACACGCGCAGCACCGCCGGCGACGACAGCTTCGGATACGCCACGATCACCGATCCCCTTCGGGGCGAGGTTTCCGCGGGCGTGTACCACCCCGTTTCGGAGCGGCTCACGAGTCTGCTCGAGTCGACGCACACGCAAGGCGTCGGGCTGACCAGCGAGTGGTCGATGCTGGGGCAACTGGGTGCGAGTTTCGGCGATGGGTGGGGCATGAGCGCCGGCTTGCGGCACAGCGAACTGGGTCTGCAGCAGCCCTGGACCGGCATGCCGCACACGCTCGCCGGCTCCGCCGACCTCGGCATGCTGTCGGTCGAACGCTCGTGGAAAGGGTACCGGGGCTCCTACACCTTCTACGCAGGGCGCTCCGACGACGGGGCGAGCGCAAGCGGTCACCGTTTCCAGCTTCACTACTTCTACGGCGACAGCAATTCCGTGGGCCTCAGTTACACCGTCGGCCCTACGCTGGGACTGGGGCCTCGCCTGATCGAGGAAACCGAGTCGCGCAACATGGGGATCACCGGCGAGCACTGGCTGACGCCTCGATGGGCTCTCAACTACGATGCGCTGGTCGAGGACTACGGGGACGGCGAACTGAAACCGGAACTCCGGTTCGGCCTGCGCCTGCGCTTCTGACCCCGGACTGGGTTCGCTCCCCCGGTCCGGCAGCGTTCGCTGCCACGCCCACCACGTCTCTTCACACCTGCAGTCGATGCCGGTCGAACGGGGCGAGGACACTCCGTCGCTCCGATGCGACAATCGGGCGGCTTCCGCCACCGAAATGCGGGATGCAACAGAAAGCTTGAGCAGGTTTTTTGCATTTCACATTAAACTTGCTTTCGCGCAACGAGCCTGGGGGCGGGCGTCGATGCCGAGACCATGAACGCGAAACGGCAGCCATGAATACGTCCGAACACGCTCCCTTGCAGGGCAGTCGCAAGATCGAAATCGCGTTCTCCATCGATCGCTTCTGCAATTTCTCGCGCCTGGGCAACGGCTGGAGCCTGCTCACCGGGTGGCCGCTCGATGCCATGGCATCCAAGCCCATCGTCGATTTCGTTCACCCCGCAGACCGGCCGGCGGTCCTGGAGGCGTTGCAGTCCCTACTGCGTCGCGAGATGTATTCATGCCGCATCCCCGCGCGCTGCCTGCGACAGGATGGCCTGTACGCATGGGTGGAGATCCATGCGCACCCGGACAGCGACGAGGGCGGCGACCCCATCAGCGTGCGCGGCACGATGGTGGACATCAGCAACCGCCGCAAGGGGATGCGCGCCCTGCGCGAGAGCGAGGCGCGGTTTCGCGCGATCTGCGAGGCCTCGCCGCTCGGCGTCACCGTCACCGACGCCAACGGCGATTGCATCTTCGCCAACGTCAACTACCAACGGATCTCCGGCGTGCGCGCCGAGCGCGTCCGGCGCCGCGGGTACCTGAGCACGGTGCATCCCGACGATGTCGAGCACGTGCGCGACACGGGCGAGGCGGCACGCCTGGCGCACACCCCCTACCGGATCGAGCACCGCTTCGTGCACCGCGACCAAACCGAGACCTGGTGCCGTACCAATGCGGCGCCCATCCTCGATGGGACGAACTACCTGGGCACGGTGCACGTGGTCGAGGACATCACGGCGCAGCGCCGCGCCGCCGAGGCGTTGCGCGAGAGCCAGGAGCGGCTGACGCTGGCGCTCGAAGGGTCGGGCCACGCGCTCGTCGACTGGGATGTGGCCAGCGGAGACGTCTATCTCAGTGAGCAGTGGGGACGCATGATGGGCAGTTCGCAGGGCGCCGCGGTCACCACGGTGCGCGACCTGCTCGCCCTGGTGCATGCCGACGACCTGGAGGCGTTCGAGCGTGCAACCCAGGAGACGTTGCTGGGAGTGCGCCCATTCCTGCGTGCGCAGGCGCGCGTGCAGACCCGCAGCGCGGGCTGGCGCTGGGTGGAACTGCATGCGCGCGTGATGGAACGCGGCGCCTCGGGACAGGCACTGCGCGTGGCCGGCACCGTCGCCGACATCACCGAGCGCAAGGACATCGAGGCGCGTCAGAGCGAGTTCATGGCGACCGTCAGCCACGAACTGCGCACGCCGCTGGCGAGCGTGCTGGGCGCCCTCGAGGTGCTGCGCGACGAGTACCGCGATCACATCCCGGAGGAGGCCCGGCGCTTCCTCGACATGGCTCTACACAACGGTACCCATCTGTCGGGATTGATCAACAGCGTGCTCGATCTCGAACGCATCGAGATCGGACTGCACGAGTTCGCACCGCGCAACGTCGAAGTTGCCGACCTGCTCGCACGCGCTTTGGAGGCAAACGCGCCCTATGCGATGAAGCTCGACGTGTCGCTCGCGGTCGACCAGCCGCCCGTGCGCGCGACGGTGTGGACCGATGCGGATCGCGTGCAGCAGATCCTCACCAACCTGATCTCCAACGCGGTGAAGTTCTCTTCAGCCGGCGCACGCGTGACGCTCGGTTGCGAGGCGAAGCGCGACAGGGTGCGCCTGTTCGTGCGCGATCAAGGACCCGGTATTCCCGAAGAATCGCGCGAGCAGATCTTCCAGCGCTTCGGGCAGGCGAACAATCAGGATCGGGCGCGCCTTCCCGGAAGCGGACTGGGACTGTCCATCTGCCGGGCGCTGGCGCGGCGCCTTGGCGGCGACATCGGCGTACGCTCGCTCGTCGGCCACGGCAGTGTGTTCTGGGTCGACCTGCCGCGCGCGAAGGCTGCGCCCGCGCAGGAGGTGCCATCGCCTGCCGGCGATTTCGACGAGCGGGCCGACCGGTCCTTGCATCGGCATCGTTCGGTGGGTTAGCCCTGCGCGCCTCAACGCAGTGCGCGCACGACCTCGCACCAGGCGTGCGCAAGATTGCGGCGATCGTAGCCGCCGCCACCGAACGCCATGATGCGGCCGGCGCACAGTTCGTCGGCCAGGTGCCGCAGGCTTCTCGTGGCATGCGAATAGGCGTGCGCGCTGTAGCGCAGTCCCCCGAGCGGGTCGCCGGCCATCGCGTCCGCCCCGCATTGGAACAAGACGAACTGCGGTCGGAACCGGCGCAGGTGCGCGACGACCCGCGGCCAGACCTCCAGGAACTGGCTGTCGCCCGCGCCGGCGGGCAGGTTGATGTTGAGCTTGCTGCCGCGTGCCGCCCCGCGGCCCGTCTCCTCCGGCCGGCCGGTGCCCGGGTAGAGCGAGCGCCAGTCCTGATGCACGTCGGCGAGGATCAGGTCCGGATCCTCCTCGAACGCATAGTAGACCCCGTCACCATGATGCACGTCGATGTCGACGTAGGCGACTTTGCGAATGGCGTACTCGCTGCGCAGGGTCTCGATCACGACGCCCAGATCGCTGAACACGCAGAAGCCGGCCGCGTGAGCGCGTCCCGCATGATGCAGACCGCCCACCGGCTGGAAGGTCGCGCGGCATTCCCCGTGCATGACACGCATCAGCCCTTCCAGTGCGGCGCCGACCACCGCGGCCGCCGCGGCAAAGACGCCCGGAAATACCGGCGTGTCACCCTGGTCGAGCGTTTCCACGCCATCGCGTTCGGCGTTGGCCACCCGCTCCACGAACGCGGCAGTGTGGAACCGTTCGAGTTCGGCGCGCGATGCGGGCCGCGCGGCACGCAAGGTGATGTCGCGGTCCAGTCCTTGCGTCGCGAGGGCGGACAGGAAGGCGCTCTGCCGGTCGATGCCGAACGGATGCCCCGCCGGGAAGCCATAGCGGCCGAGCGCATCGTCGGCGAAGAGCTCCACGCCTCGATTCAACGCGACCCCGGCTGCGGGAAAGGAGGCTGCGCAGGCGATCCCGGCCAGCCTGCGCAGCGCACGGCGCCGCCCGGGACCGGGAGCAGGCGGCTCAAAGCGGCGCACCGCAGTTCCAGCACAGCTGGAAGTTGCCCGGGCTGTCCTCCGAGCAGGCCGGACACTGGCGGGCCGCCGAGACAGCCGGCGTTCGCCGGAATGCATCGAGGACCGCGGCCGCACGCTCGATGTCTTCCTCCTCCACCCACAATTCCGGGCACGCCTCCATCACCGGCAACTGACCCACGCCACCCTGCGCGTGCTGGTTGAACACGTACGTCTCGATGCCGGACTGCTCCAGCACGCCGCGGAGGATGTGCGCTTCCGGAAGATTGGCGGCGCGGCAGAGACGTTTCATGTTCATCGGGCGCAGAGGTCCGTCGGCTCTCGATCATAGCCCAGAGACCCGACGAGACGCTCAGAACAACTGCATCTGCCCCGGCGGTGGCGGCGGGCGGAATCGGCTGCAGTCGAGCGCGCGGCGGCGTTCGCGGTTCAGGCCGAGCCGCGTGCATGCCACCTCGAAGCGCCGCGCGAGAAGCTGTGCGTACAAGCCTTGACCGCGCATGCGCGAGCCGAAGTTCGGATCGTTGTCCTTGCCGCCGCGCATCTCGCGCATGCGGCTCATCACGTGCGCGGCCTTGAGCGGATAGTGATGCGTCAGCCACGCCTGGAACAACCCGTTCACCTCCCAGGGCAGGCGCAGCACGACGTATCCGGCGCTGCCGGCGCCGGCGGCGCGGGCTGAGGCGAGAATTTTCTCCAGTTCTGGGTCGGTCAGATAGGGGATGACGGGAGCGACCATCACGCCTACCGGCACCCCGGCCTGCGCCAGGCGCGCGATCGTCTCCACTCGCCGGTTCGGCGCCGCCGCACGCGGTTCCATGCGCCGTGCGAGCGAATGATCCAGCGTGGTGACGCTGACGAACACCTGCACCAGGTTCTTGCGCGCCATGTCGCCGAGCAGGTCGAGGTCGCGTTCGATGAGCGCGCTCTTGGTCACCAGGGTGCACGGATGTTCGCACTGCGCCAGCACCTCCAGCATGCCGCGCGTGATGCGCAACGAGCGTTCGATCGGCTGATAGGCGTCGGTGTTGACGCCGAGGGCGATCGGCTCGACCCGATAGCCGGTCCTGGCCAGTTCCTCGCGCAGCACGTCGGCAGCGTTGGTTTTCGCGACCAGGCGGGTCTCGAAGTCGAGCCCGGGCGACAAGTCCAGGTAGGCATGCGAGGGGCGCGCATAGCAGTAGGTGCAACCGTGCTCGCAGCCGCGATACGGGTTGACGGAGGCGTCGAAGGGAACGTCGGGCGAGCGGTTGTGCGTGATGATTCCACGCGCGCGCTCCTCGACGACCGTGGTGCGCGGACGGCCGGGTTCCTCCTGCGCCGGCTGTTCCCAACCGTCGTCTTCCGGGCGCCGCTGCAGGCGCTCGAACCGCCCTTCCGGATTGGCCGGCGCGCCGCGCCCCTTGTGCGGCGCCGCCGCCGCGCCATTCACTGTCTTGAGTCCCATCCGACACTCCCGCGTTCTCCTGTACGAGTATACAGAAGCGGCTGCGGGAAGCGCGCTAGCTGCCGGTCATCTCCAGCGCGGTCCTGAACAAGGCGCTGTGCGACGAGCCGAGCTGCTCCAGGATGGTGAAGTGGTTCTCTTCCGGACACGGCACGTCGGCCGCGATCGCCTCTGCCCAGCGCGACTTGATCAGCGCGTGCTGCGCGTGGAACCCGCGCTGCTCCTTCCCGCCGACGGCGAGATACAGGGGTGCGTCCGTCGCAGGCGGCATCAGCGCGGGGCTGAGACGCCGGACCGATCGTGCGTCCAGGCGCACGTCGGCGTTCACCGAGGGGGTTTTCCTGACCGCATCGAGGTCGTACAGGCCGCTGATCGACAGCCCGGCGCGGAACAGCTTGGACGGCAGATCGGCGGCGAAACGCGGCCACAGGGCCGCCAGCATCATCGCCGTGAGATGCCCGCCCGCGGAGTGGCCCGCCACGTACAGGCGCCCCGCCGGCGCGCCGAAGTTCCCGGCGTTGCGGTACAACCACGCCGATGCCTGCAACACCTGGCGCACGATCTGCTCCAGTGTCACGGCCGGACACAGGGCATAGTTGACCATCGCCACACTCACGCCGTTGTCCACGAACGGCAGGGCGACGAAACTGTGCTGGCTCTTGTCCAGCGCGCGCCAGTATCCCCCGTGGATGAACATGAGCATGCCGCGGCTGGCGCGGCGTGCCCGGAACACGTCCATCCGCTCCATTGGATGCGAGCCGTATGCGACGTCGAGGTAGCCGTCCATGCGTCTGCGCGCCTCTTCCGAGAGCCGGGTCCAGCGTTCGAAGTGCGAGGCATACTCAGGCACCGCCACACGCGGGTTGTAGTCCGATTCGTAGTCCTGGGCGCTCATGCTCTCCTCATGGTCTCGGCTGATGAATGGCCGCCATTTCACCAGAAACGGCAGAAACCGTCGCCGCCTCGTTCCCATGACGTACGGGTCCCGGCTGCGCGCCCGGTGCGGCTTCACCCGACCCGGAGGGAAGCAACCGCTCGCTCGGCACACCGTTGACGCTGAACTGGCCCTCGGCCAGCTTCACCCGTACCTGGTAACGGTCGCGCTCCGCCGCCAGAATGCCGGCGGCGGTCCATGCATCGATGCGTTCGCGCGCGAATCGCTCGGTCAGTTCGCGCACGAGCCGCGCATCGACCTCGCCCCTGCGCTCGAGCAGGGCAGCCTCCACGCCAGGTCGCATATCGCGCGCAAGCCACCCCTCGAGCAGACGCTGGGAGATGTCCACCCGAGCGTCCAGCCGCAGCCGGGAGAACAGATCCCCGTCCGGCGTCGCGGAGGAATCCGGTTCGATGCCGAGGATGCCTGCGGCCGAAAAGCTGCCGTTGGGCGTGCTGAGCCGCAACCGCTCGATGCGCAATCGGGGTGCGCCTTCGAGCAGGTCGGCGAGCAGGGCCAGCGCCATGCGCGCGCTGGCATGTGCCTGCTCGCCGGGCGGCAGTCCTGTCGGCAGATGCGCCATGCGCTCGAGATACGTACGCAGCGCCGGCTTGCCGAGCTGGTCGAGGTGCAGTTCGAGGACGGCATTGCGCAACGCCTCGGTCGCGCCATCGCCCAAGGCAACCCCCTCTCCCACCTGCAGACGCACCGCCAGCGAGACGCTGTCACCCTGATCGTGCCGCTCCAGTTCGCTCTCGACGTGACGCAGTCGCGCGCCGCCGTCCGGACCGGACAGGCCGATCGCCGACACGCGCAGCAGCGTGCGTCCCGCCCAGGCGGTGGGGTCGCGTGCGGTACGCCAGTCGCCGTCGACGCGCAGATCGGCGAAGGTCGCGACCACGCCCTGGCCGTGCATCGCCAGGCCCGGAACATTCACCTGTACACGCGCCCTGCCGTCCGCGGCCACCTGCATCCAGCCCTCCGCCCCACCCCAGGTGAGGCGCACGTCCGGCTCTTCCAGGAGGGTCTTGCCGAACGCCGGCGAGCGCATCGACATGACCAGGGTACGGTCGAAGCCGCTCACGGTATCCACGGTCACCGGCGCAGTGGAGCCGAAGTAGTGCCGCACGAGGTCGTCCGCCTGTCCGCGCCACACCGGCACCGAGCGCACGCGCGCCCAGCCCTCGCCGACCCGCGGCAGGTGATCGAGGCGATGCACGATGTCGAAGGTCCCTGAATCGCCGAGCATCACGCGATGCACGGCCACCGACGTCAGCCAGCCGCGCTCGTACTGCAGCAGGCGCATCTGCAGCACCGCGTCGGCGCCACCCGCCAGTCGTTCGAGACGGGTCACGAAGTCGTCCTCGACGGCGCGCCCGACGAGCCAGGGGATGGCCGCGATGACGAGGATCAGCCCGATCGACACACCTGTCACCTTCTTGATCACGCGCCCGAGCCTCCGTCGACATGGCGGGCCGCCACGAGCAGCAACCATGCCCATCCCTCGGCGTGCGCCACGAGCCGGGATTTCGAAGCTGCGTGCTACTATGAAGTTCGTCGCGCCCGGCCGGGCGCGACGGTTCTTTCTTTGTGCACGAGATCGGTCTTCACTATGGCAGACGCATTCGTCCAACCGGAATTTCTCGTCACCACGGACGGGCTGGCGCAGCATCTAGAAGACGAGAACGTGCGCGTCCTCGACTGCACCACGCACCTCCCGCCCCTCCCCGACTTCTCGCTGTACGAGGTTGTCCCCGGGCGGGCGGACTTCGAGAAGGCGCATGTTCCCGGTGCGGGATTCGTCGACATCGAGCACGATGTCTCCACCCCGCATCCGCGCCTGCACTTCATGCTGCCCGACGCGGCGCGTTTCACCGCCGCCATGTCGGCACTTGGGGTGGGAGATGACACACTGGTCGTGACCTACTCGACTGCCAGTCACTGGTGGGCCACCCGCATGTGGTGGATGCTGCGCGTGTTCGGGCACGATCGCGCCGCGGTCCTCGACGGCGGCTTCCAGAAGTGGCAGAGCGAGGGACGGCCGGTCGAGAGGGGGCCTGCGCGCCCGAGCCGCGCGGCGCGCTTCACCGCGCGTATGCGGCCCGAACTGGTTGCGCGGCGTGACGACGTGCTGGCGGCCGTGGGCAATTCAGGCGTGTGCACGGTCAATGCCCTGCGCGCCGAGCAGCATGCGGGAACCGGCGGCGTCCACTATGGCCGCCGCGGTCATATCGCCGGCAGCATCAACGTGCCCGCCACACAGCACGTGCGGGCGGACAACACCTTCAAGAGCCCGGGCGAACTGAGCGCGATGTTTGCCCCCGCGCTCGCCGCACCCGAGGTGATCACCTATTGCGGCGGCGGCATCGCGGCGACCAGCGTGGCCCTGGTCCTGGCCATGCTCGGCTACGACAAGGTCAGGGTGTACGACAATTCGCTCACGGAATGGGCGGCCGATCCCTCCCTGCCCATGCAGACGGGTGCCTGATCGCCGGTCCCTTCACGAGGAAACGAACGTGTACGAGTACTTTCCCATCGCGCGCAGCGACTTCGACGGTCCGGTCCTGATCACCGGCGCGGGCGGCTGCATCGGCAGCTGGGCCATGGCACTGCTGGTCAAGGCCGGGGTGCCGGTCGTCGCCTTCGACCTGACCGAGGACAAGCGCCGCCCCTCGCTGCTCCTGTCCAACGAGGAACTCGCCTCGGTCCGCTGGCTGACCGGCGACGTATCCGACACCAACATCGTCATGAAGGCGGTGGAGGCGAGCCGCGCCAGCGCCATCGTGCACCTGGCCGCACTGCAGGTTCCGTTCTGCAAGGCGGATCCGGTGGCGGGGGCAAAGGTGAACGTGGTGGGGACGATCAACATCTTCGAAGCAGCGCGCGCGCTCGGCATCCGGCGGATCACCTATGCCAGTTCCATCGCGGCGCACGGTGCGATGGAGGGCCACGGCACCCTGCCCACGCTCTACGGCGCCTACAAGTTCTGCAACGAGGAGACCTCGAAGGTCTACTCGCAGGATTGGGGGGTGCACAGCGTCGGCCTGCGCCCCGGCGTCGTCTACGGCGTGGGGCGCGACCAGGGCATGACCTCCAAGACCACCGTCGCGATCCTCGCCGCCGCGGCCGGGCAACCCTATACCGTGCCGTTCACCGGTCCGGTCTCCTGGCTGCATGCCGGAGAGGTGGCGAGCGCTTTCCTGAAGGCGGTGTCCAAGGAGCGCACGGGCGCGCCGGTGTTCGACATCAACGGCGTTGCCTCGGATGTGGAGCACTCGCTCGGGGTACTGCGCCGGATTGCTCCGGACGCAGCCATCGACGCCACCGGCGCGGCACTGCCGTTTCCGATGGCGCTGTCCGACGAACCGGTGCGCGCCCATCTCGGCGACTACGGCGCGGTCCCCCTCGAGGCCGGCATCCGTGCCACCTACGACGCCTTCCGCGATCTCCTTGCCAGTGGCAAGCTGAGCACCGCGGCGATCGGCTGAGCGTCCCATGCCACGCACCGCGCTGATCGCGGCGGAGCGCAGTGCGCTGCTGCTGGTCGACCTGCAGGAGCGCCTGCTTCCGCACATCCACGATGGAGGCCATGTGCTCGATGCCGCGCTCTGGCTGACGCACATCGCACGCCGTCTGTCGGTGCCGGTGGTGGCCTCCGAGCAGTACCCGAAGGGTCTCGGACCCACGGTGCCGACACTGCGCACGTTGCTGCGCGACGAGGAAGTCGTCGAGAAGGTGCACTTCTCGTGTGTTGCCGAAGGCTGTCTCGTGCCGAACCCGGTGTGGGGGCGTGCACAGTTCGTGGTGGCCGGCACCGAGGCACACGTGTGCGTCCTGCAGAGCGTGCTCGGCCTGGTCGCAGAGGGAAAGGACGTGTTCGTGGTGGCCGACGCGGTGGGATCGCGGCACCCGACCGATCGCGACCTGGGCATCGCGCGCATGCGCGACGCAGGCGCACAGGTGGTGTCGCGCGAGATGGTGGCGTTCGAATGGCTGGCACGCGCCGACACCGACGTGTTCCGCGAGATCAGCCGCAAGCACATCCGCTGAATGATCCTGCGCCGCAAGTTCCTGACCGCCCTGCTCGTGGCACCCGCGCTGCTGCGTGTGCAGCCGGCCCATGCCGTGCCGGAGATCGACGCACCTGCGCCCCCGCTCGCAGGCGAACTGTTCTCCGGCGAGCGGTTCGACCTCGAGCGCATGCGCGGCAAGGTGGTCCTGATCAACTTCTACTCGAGCTACTGCAGGTATTGCGCCTACGAGATCGGCCTGCTCGAGTCGGTATACGAGAAATACCGCGACGCCGGCCTGGAGGTCATCGCGATCGGCGTCGACAGCCTCGAGGACCGCGAGCGCGTGGCGCGCAACCTGGGGATGTATCACCTGCCCGGAACGATGGCAGCGACCCTGACTCGCAACGGATTCGGGGGCCGCTATCCGACACCGACGGCCTTCATCGTCGATCGCCAGGGCTTCCTGCGCTTGAAGATCACCGGCGCCAAGACACCGCGGCACTACCGCGAGACGATCCTGCCCTTGCTGGACGACGCGCCGGCGCGCTGAGCGCGCAACGCCCGCGAGCGAGCGCGGATATTGCATGCCGACCGGCGTCCCTCGCCAGGAGGTCGCCATGCCCATCTCGCACACCCTGCCCTGCCGCCACGCCGCCGCCGCGCTCTGCCTCGTCCTGATGGGCACCGTACCGGTTGTCCCGGCGTTGGCCGCCACCCCGAGTTTCCTGTGCAGCCAGGCGACCAGCTGGGTGGAACATACCGTCTGCAGCAGCGCGCAGCTGTCCGCTCTCGACCTCGAACTGGCAGTTGCCTACGCGAATCTGCTGCGTACGGCCGGGCCGCAAGGTGAACGTGAGCTGAGCGCATCGCAGCAGCGCTGGTGGGCCGGACGCGACGAATGCCGGCGGCAGGCTGACGGCGTGGCGTGCCTGGAAGCGCGCTATGCGCAGCGCATCGCAGCGCTCAAGGCACGGCCCGACTACAGTGAACGTCGTCCCGTGCGCGACGTCGAGCTGCCGCCCGACCGCGTGTCGGCGGTCGGGGAGGGCTGGTCGAAATCGCTGTCACGCTACGTCAAGGCCATCCGCACCTGCCTGGCCAAGGCGCCGGCTGCCGTTCGCTGGGTCGACAGCGCACGCGACGACGGCACCTACGACGAAGCGGTGGCCGTAGAACTGCGCGGCGGCGGGCAGGACCGCTGGAGTTGCACTGCACGGCGCAACGGCGCAGAGGTTCTGGCCTGGCACGAGCTGTCTGGACCGGATGGCACCGGGGCCGGCCCGCGCTTCTATCCGTACACCAGTCCTCCCGCCGATGCTTGCGGCAGGCCCGTCAAGGTTCTCGACGAGAACGACGTCCATGTCGGCTGGCTCGGCCCCGCGTGCGACGTGCTCGGCGCCCGCACACGCTGAGGCATGCCCGTCCGGTGCCATGCAGGCGATCGCACTGGGCCGGTGTAGCATCGGACCTCGAGGGCCCGCCCCATCGCCATCCGGGCCGCAAGACAGGTCTGCGCCCGTGGAGCGAACTCCCCAGGATTACAGCGCGCACGTGCGCAAGCATCCCTCGCCCGTCGTTCGGGTCGCGCTGGTGCTGTTCGGCAGTGTCTTCGTCGCGCTGGGCATCGCCGGCATCTTCCTGCCGGTCTTGCCGACCACCCCGTTCCTGCTCCTCGCCGCGGCCTGCTACGCGCGCGCCTCGCGCCGTTTCTACAACGCGCTGCTGAACAATCGCTGGTTCGGCCCCGCCGTCCTCGAGTGGCAGCAGTATCGCAGCATCCGCTATCGCACCAAGCTGATCTCCATCGCGATGATGGCTGTCACGCTCGGCATCTCGATCGTCTTCTTCGTGCACGACGCGCGCGTGCAAGCCGGCCTCGCCGTACTCGGCATCGCGCTGGCCGTGTACATGTATCGCATTCCCTCACGCGACCACCCGTGAGGCGGCGCGCGGCAATCGGCTAGAATCGACCGCTCGACGTCCATCTCCCGTCAGCGACGGGCTTCAATCATGCAAGCGTTCCGTTTCGATGCGCCGCCGCTGCCGCCCGAGGCGCTCGAAGCGCGCAGGCGCGTGCGTGCCTTCCTCGCCGAGGAGTGCGGCGGCGGGCGCTACGTGCCGCACCGCTGCTCCTGGAGCACCTTCGATCCCGAATTCAGCCGGCGCGCGGGCCAGGAAGGTTTCATAGGCATCCCGTGGCCGCGCGAGTTCGGCGGCCAGGGGCAGACCAGCCTGGTGCGCTTCGTCGTCGCGATGGAGATGCTGGCCGCCGGCGCACCATGCGGCGCGCACTGGGTGGCCGACCGCCAGTCGGGACCGCAGATCCTGCGTCATGGCAGCGAGCGGGCACGCCGCGAGATCCTGCCGCGCGTGTGCAAGGGCGAATGCTTCTTCGGCATCGGCATGAGCGAACCGGACTCGGGTTCCGATCTGGCGGCAGTGCGGACGCGCGCGCGACGGCAGGGCGAGGGCTGGCTGATCGACGGCAGCAAGATCTGGACGTCGCAGGCGCACCGTGTGCACTACCTGATCGTGCTCGCGCGCACCGGCGATGCCGGCGAGGACCGGCACGGCGGTCTCACGCAGTTCATCGTCGACATGGCGGCCCCGGGCGTGACCGTGCGTCCCATCCACAACCTCTCGGGGGGACATGAGTTCAACGAAGTGTTCTTCCGCGAGTATTTCGTGCCGGACGACATGCGGCTGGGGGACGAGGGCGCCGGCTGGTCGATGGTGACCGGGGAGCTCGCGTTCGAACGCTCCGGTCCAGACCGCTTTCTCTCGGACTACCGATTGCTGGTGGAACTGATCGACGCCATCGGCACACAGCCCGATGCGCGCCAGGCGGCCGAGGTCGGCCGCCTCGTCTCGCACCTCGCCGCACTGCTGCGCATGTCGAGTTCGGTCGCAGCGATGCTCGACGAGGGACGCAGCCCGAATACCGAGGCGGCGCTGGTCAAGGACGTCGGCACGGCGTTCGAACGCGAGGTGCCGGAGATCGCGCGACTGCTGCTGCCCCTGCAGCCCAGCGTGGACGACCACAGCCTGCGCTTGACCGAGACGCTCGCGCACGTGATGCTGCATGCCCCCTCGTTCACCCTCCGTGGCGGCACGCGCGAGATCCTGCGCGGCATCATCGCCCGCGGGCTCGGCCTGCGCTGAGGACAGACGCGATGACGAACGAATTCAGCGATTCCGATATCACCGGTCTCGTACTCGAGCAAACGGACCGGCTGCTCGCCGCGGAGGTCACGCGCGAGGTGCTCGCGCGCGCCGATGCCGGCGAGTATCCGGCCAGCCTGTGGCGCATGTGCGAGGAGGCGGGATTGCCGGCGGCGCTGCTGCCCGAGTCTGCGGGCGGCACGGGGATCGACTTCAAGCAGGGCATGCGCCTGGTGCGGCGGCTCGGTTATCACGCGGTGCCGTTGCCGCTCGCCGAGAGCATGCTCGCGCAGTTGTGCTGGTACGATGCCGGCGGTTGCGCGCAGCCGGGCAGCGTGGCGATCGTGCCCGGCGAGAGCGTCACACTGCAACAGGCCGGCGCGAAGTGGACGCTGCGCGGCAGCGTGCAGCGCGTGCCGTGGGGAGGCACTGCCGATCGCCTCCTGCTGGAGACACGCGACGAGGACGGCGTGCGCAAGCTGGTGCTGGTGGCGCGCGAACGCCTGCGTGGCGACGAGGTGCGCAATCTGGCGAATGAACCGCGTGCCGGCTTGTGCTTCGACGACGTCGTCGTCGACGCGGATGCAATGCGGCCCGCGCCACCTGAGCCGCTGTTCGCGGCAGGCGCGCTGCTGCGCGCACAGCAGATGGCCGGCGCGATGGAGCGCGCGCTGGACTTCGCGCTGACCTACGCGATGGAGCGCAAGCAGTTCGGCCGGCCCATCGCCAGGTTCCAGGCCATCCAGCACATGCTGGCCGAAGCGGCCGGGCACTATGCCGCCGCGGTTGCCGCGGCGGACCTCGGGGCGGATGCGTGGCGCACCGCGCAGTTCGAATTCGCCGTGGCCATTGCGAAGTCGCGCGTGGGCGAAGCTGCGGGCCGCGTCGCCGCCATCGTGCATCAGGTGCACGGCGCGATGGGTTTCACGCAGGAGCATCCGCTGCACTTCTCCACCCGGCGCCTATGGTCCTGGCGCGACGAGTTCGGCAACGAAGCGCATTGGCAGGCGCAGCTCGGACGGCTCGTGTGCAGCCGCGGCGGCGCGGCGCTGTGGCCGGCCCTCGCGGGCGATTGACCATTTCCGGATCTCTCTCATGACAGACCAGTTGCAGTTCCTCGTGGACGACGGCATCGCCCGAATCGTCCTGAATCGGCCGGAGCGGCTGAACGCGTTCAACTTCGCGATGATCGACGCCTGGGTCGCCGCCCTCGAGCGCTGCCGCACCGACGAGGCCATCAAGGTGGTCATGGTGACCGGTGCCGGCGAGGCGTTCTGCAGCGGCGGCGACATCGTCGAGATGGGCGAGCGCCTCGAACAGACACCCGAGCAGCGCAAGAACGAACTGTTCCACCGCATCGAACGCATCCCCCTCACGCTGGAGGATCTCGACAAGCCGGTGATCGCCGTGGTCAACGGCGTGGCGACGGGCGCCGGGATGGACATGGCCCTGATGTGCGACATCCGCTACGCCGCGCGCAGCGCGCGCTTCGCGGAGACCTACGTGAAGGTCGGGCTGGTGCCCGGCGCAGGCGGTGCGCACTTTCTGCCGCGACTGGTGGGCCCCGCGCGCGCGCTGGAGATGTTCTTCACCGGGGATTTCATCGACGCCGAGGAAGCGCTGCGCATCGGCCTGGTCAATCGCGTATTCCCCGACGCCGACCTGATGGCGGAAGCCGAGAAGATCGCGCGGCGCATCTGCCGGGCGCCCGCGCTCACTCTTCGCATGACCAAGCGTGCCATCTATCAGGGCCTGCGCAACGACCTGCGCAGCAACCTCGACATGATCTCCTCGCACTACGCGGTCATCACCGCCACGCAGGAGCACCGGGAGCTGGTCCAGCGGTTCATTGCCGGACGCGAAAAGAAGAAGGCCTAGAAGCGGCGTTGCAGAGGGTCCGCGTGGGCCGTTCCTCGCGTGCCGGTGTCGCCGCGGCCCTGCTCCATCTTGTGCTGCTCGCCATCACTGCGCTGCGCATCCTGCGCAGCAGCGGCGAGTGGACGCATCACTGGTTCATCTTCCTTGCACTGGATTTCCCCGTGAGCCTGGGCGTGATCCCTTGTCCGACTTCTCGAACTTCTGGTGGCCGCTCGCCTATCATGGCACCGTGGGCAGCGGCTGGTGGTACATCGTGGGCTGGGCCATCGCCCGCAAGCTCGGCCGCCGCAGCCCGGACCGCTGACCAACCAATCAGGGAGAATATCGATGCGAAGGAAACCGCTTGCGCTGCTCGCCGTACTGGGTGCTTTACTGTCCGGGCCGGCCCCGGCACAGCAGGACGCCGTTGACGACGCCGCAAGCAAGATCGAGCCGCAGGTGATCGCGTGGCGGCGCGATATCCACCAACACCCGGAACTGTCCAACCGCGAGACGCGGACCGCGCGCCTCGTCGCCGATCATCTCCGCTCGCTGGGGATGACGGTGCAGACCGGCGTGGCGCACACCGGAGTGGTCGGTGTTCTGAAGGGCGGCAAGCCGGGCCCGGTGGTGGCACTGCGCGCGGACATGGACGCCCTCCCGGTCACCGAGGAAGGCGACCTTCCATTCCGTTCCACGGCGAAGGGTCAGTACAACGGGCAGGAGGTCGGCGTGATGCACGCGTGCGGACACGATGCGCACGTGGCGATCCTCATGGGCGTGGCGCAGGTGCTGGCCGGCATGCGCGAGGAACTGCCGGGGACGGTCAAGTTCATCTTCCAGCCCGCCGAGGAGGGTCCGCCCGCCGGGGAACAGGGCGGCGCCATCTACATGATCGAGCAGGGCGTGCTCGACGAGCCCCGCCCGGACGCCATCTTCGGTCTGCACGTCATCGCGGGCATTCCCGCCGGGCAGATCACCTGGCGCTCCGGTCCCTTGATGGCCAGCGCCGACTGGGTCACGATCCGCGTGGACGGGCGCCAGACACACGGTGCCTGGCCCTGGCGCGGCATCGATCCGGTCGTGACCGCCTCGCAGATCGTGGTGGGCCTGCAGAACATCGTCAGCCGCCAGATCGACGTGAGCAAGGAACCTGCGGTCGTCACCATCGCCACCATCCACGGTGGCGCGCGCAAGAACATCATTCCCGACAGCGTGGAGATGTCAGGGACCATCCGCAGCTTCGACGAGGACATGCGCGCAGACATCCACGCGCGCATCCGGCACGTGGCAGAGAACATCGCGCGGGCCAATCACGCCCATGCCGAGGTCGCGATCGAGAAGGCGGTGGCGGTCACCACCAACGACGAGGCTCTGACCGAGCGCATGCTGCCGACGCTGCGCCGGGTCGGCGCGCAAGCCGGTCTGAAGATGCAGTCGCGGGTGATGGTGGCCGAGGATTTCTCCTACTTCCAGCAGAAGGTTCCCGGCCTGTTCTTCTTCCTGGGCATCACGCCACGCGATCAGGACATGGACAAGGCAGCCCCGAACCACTCGCCGCTGTTCTTCGTGGATGAGTCCGCTCTCGTCCACGGCGTGCGGGCACTGAGCGCACTGGCGGTCGACTTCTTGGACGGCAAGCCCTAGTGGCGTGCGCGTCCTCACGTCGGCGTCGGGCGCACCTGCCGATGCCAAGGACCGCCCATCAATAGCACTCCACTAATGCGTCGCGGGCACGGCGAGGCC
>CAZNBS010000014.1:0-19588 GCA_964570955.1 uncultured Burkholderiales bacterium
GATCGTCAACGGCGAATGCGACCACCTGCCCGAGCAGGCGTTCTACATGGTCGGCGCGATCGAGGAAGCTTTCGAGAAGGCGAAGACTCTCCAGTAATCGCCGCGGCCCAGGAAGGAAACCATGGCCACTACCATTCGCGTTGACGTCGTGAGCGCAGAAGAACAGATCTTCAGCGGCGATGCCGAGTTCGTCGTCCTGCCGGGAGAGGCGGGAGAACTGGGCATCTACCCGCGGCACACGCCGCTCATCACGCGCATCAAGCCGGGTGCGGTACGCATCAAGACCGCTGATAAAGCGGACGAGGACCTCATCTTCGTCGCCGGGGGCATCCTGGAAGTGCAGCCGACCGCGGTCACTGTCCTCGCCGACACGGCCATCCGCGGCGCGGACCTCGACGAGGCGAAGGCCGTCGAGGCCCAGCAGCGTGCCGAGGAGGCCCGCAGGAATGCCCAGAGCAAGGAGGAACTGGCGGTCGTCGAGGGGGAACTGGCCATGCTTGCCGCGCAACTCGCCGCAATCCGAAAGCTGCGCAAGAGATAGCAACTACAACGACGAAGAAGAACAAACTCCGGTACCCGCCGGGGCTCGACCAAAGCGGCGCATGCCGCTTTTTTTTTGCATCGGCGCACGTGCGACTCTCAATTGACAAGCCGCGGTCGAGCCCATAGCCTTCTGCGCTCCGACTGTCGAGAAGGATTCGAAATGCTCGCTCGCCTGCTCTACAGCGCTCTGGTCGTGGCCCTCGTGCTACCGTCCCCGTTGCTGATGGCCAAGGACACGGTCAAGCTGGTGTTCATCGGGCCGCTCACCGGCGGCAATTCGTCGAACGGCCTCGGCGGGCGCAATTCCACCGACCTCGCGGTGAAGCTGCGCAACGCCGACAGCAAGTCTCGCTATCGCTACGAGCTCGTAGCCCTGGACGACGAGTGCAAGCCCAACATCGGCGTGCAGGTCGCCACGAAAGCGGCTGCGGATCGCAGCATCGTCGCCGGCATCACGCACTACTGTTCTACCGTGGCCATGGCCACCGTCGACGTCTATAACAAGTTCGGCCTTCCGGTCGTGGTATGGGGGGCCGTGCTGCCGGACGTCACCTACGCCCAGAACTACAAGGAGATCCATCGCGTCAACGGCACGATGATCAACCAGAACGAGACCGCGGCGAAGTTCATGGTGGCGCAGGGCTACAAACGCTGGGCGATCATCCACGACACCACCGATTACGGCAAGGGTCACAACAAGTACTTTTCGGAGTACCTGACCAAGAACGGCGGGAAGATCCTCGGCACCTTCGGTGTCACCGCAGATCAGCAGGATTTTTCTGCCGAACTCACGAAGATCAAGGACCTCAAGCCGGATGTGCTCTACTTCGGCGGCACGACGCCAATCGGCGTGCGCATTCGCACGCAGATGGACAAGCTTGGCGTGAAGGCCGTGTTCCAGGGCACATCGGGCATCGTCTCGGACGCATACATCGATGGCCTGGGAAAGCAGGCGGAGGGCACGGTCGCGTTCAGGGAGGGCGCGCCGATCGAGAAGCTTCCGGGCGGCAGGCAGTTCATGAAACAGTACGCCGCGCAAAAGTACAACGATCCACCGGAGGCGTACGGTGCCTTCGCGTTCGCGGCCGCCAACCTGGTGATGGATGCAATCGAACGCGTCGGACCCGACCGGAGAAAGGTTCGGAAGGCGCTGAACGATACGCGCGATCATCAGTCCGTGGTCGGCCCGATCACCTTCGACGACCACCGGCAGAACGAGGTGCCGCTGATCACCAAGCTCGTCGTTCAGGACGGCAAGTGGATCGTGTGGGAGGACAGCGACTTCGCCACGGGCAAGCGTCGGCTCGTCTCGCGCTGAACCAAGCTGCGTAGAACGCCATCATGGATGCCGGGCTGCTCGGACAATACGTCTTCAACGGCCTCATGCTCGGCATCCTGTACGCCATGGTGGCGGTGGGTTTCACCCTGTACTTCGGCGTCCTGGATGTCATCAAGTTCTCGCACGGCGACGTCCTGACGGTTGGCGCGTTCGTGGGCCTGATGACCTATCTCGGCCTGTCGGAACTCGGCGTCACTTCCGGCGGCCTCCTCGCCGTCTGGGCGATGATCGCCGCGATGCTGGCGATGGGCCTCCTCGGCGCACTGCTGGCACGCTGGCTGGTCCTGCCGCTGCGCGGCGCCCCCCCGATCAACGTGCTCCTCATCACGCTGATGGCAGGCACGGTGCTGCGTGAATCCATCCGGCTGTTCTATCCGGCTGGAGCCAACCCCAAGCCGTTCCCGCGTCTGCTGCCTACGGACGCCTTCAGCATGGGTGCGTTCACGTTGCGTGTCGACAACCTCATTCTCCTCGCCGTGGGCGTGGCGTCCATCGTCGGCGTGCACCTTCTCATCACCCGGACGCGTCTCGGCCTGGCCATACGCGCCGTGGCGCAGGACAGCGAGACGGCGCGCATCATGGGCATGAATTTCCAGATGGTGGTCCTGGTCACCTTTGCCTTGGGGTCCGCGCTGGCTGCCCTGGCGGGCGTGACGGCGGGGCTCTACTACAACGAAATAAACTTTGGCATGGGGCTGCTGCTCGGGGTGATCGGGTTCAGCGCGGCCGTCGTCGGCGGCCTGGGCAACCTGTATGGCGCGGTACTGGGCGGCTTCCTCTTCGCCGCCCTGCAGACCATCGGAGCGATCTGGTTCAGCGTCCCCGCCTATAAGGATGTCTTCGCCTTCGCGCTCGTCATCCTGATCATGGCGTGGCGTCCCACCGGACTGATCGCCGAGAAGTCTGCGGAGCGCGTGTGACCAAAGACGGCTTGGTCTCCAGCACGTGGCCGGCGCTGCTGATGCTCGCGCTTGCCGGCATCTACGCCTACTTCTTCCTGCATGCGGAGGACCAGTGGGGAGTCGGTGTGCTGGCCTCGGCAGGCGTGGCGGCGATCCTGCTTGGAGGACGCGGCGGCGTCGCCGCGCGCCTGGAGCGCAGCTGGCGAACGGCACCATCGATGCTCGCGGGACTCGCCTTCGCATTGGGGCTCGGCTTACTCTGGCTGCTGCGCGAGGATCACTTCACGCTGCTGATGGTCTCGACGGTCCTGCTCTACAGCGTGACGTGCCTGGGACTGAACGTGCAATTCGGGTACGCGGGCGTGGTCAATTTCGCCGGGGCCGCGTTCTTCGGCATCGGCGGGTACACCGCAGCGGTGCTCGCGGCACAGACCGCCATCCCGCACCTGGCGATCCTCGCCGCTGCCGGCCTGCTCGCGGGAGCCGTCGGCTCCGTCCTCGTGCTGCCGCTCCTGCGCACGCGCGGGCACTATGCCGCGCTCATCACCATCGCCTTCGCCATCCTCTTCCGCACGTTCCTGGAGGTCAACGAACTCCTCGGCGGACCGCAGGGCCTGAAGGTGCCCGGCCTGTCGCTGGGCGGCTGGAACTTCAACGACAGCATCGAGATCGGCGAGGACACCGAGCTGTCCTTCTATCTGGCCTACGCACTCTTCAGCCTGGTGCTGTTCGCCGTTGCGCTCGTGCTCGTACGGCGTCTCGAACGCTCCTGGCTCGGCCTGAGCCTGGATGCCGTGCGCATCGACGAGACGGCAGCAGGAGTATTCGGCATCCAGGTGGCGCGCTGGAAGATCGTGGCGTTCAGCCTGGGCAACGTGCTGGCCGGCGTGGCCGGCGCCGCGTACGCCATGATGACCGGCTTCGTGGCGCCCGCAGCGTACACGCTCGCCGAGTCCTTGATCTTCGTCTCGATCGTGATCCTCGGCGGTGTCGGCAATCCGCTGGGGATCCTGCCCGCGGCGGTCCTGGTGGTCGTTCTGCCCGAGAAGCTGCAGTTCATCCAGGAGTACCGCTATCTGCTGTTCTCCGGTTTCGTCATCCTCGTCCTGCTGTTCAGGCCCGGCGGCCTGCTTCCACGACCGCTGCGCCGTTACTTCCCGACCTGGGGAAAGCCATGAACGTGCTGCTCGAGTGCACCGGTCTGACCGTGAAGTTCGGCGGCCTGACTGCACTCAACGGCCTGGACCTTTCCCTGAAGCAAGGGGAGACGCTGGGGCTGATCGGCCCCAACGGCTCTGGCAAGACCACGTTCTTCAATGCGCTCACCGGCCTGTACAAGCTCGCGGCAGGCCGGGTGCGCTTCGACGGACGCGACGTGACGGGCGCGACGCCTCAGACCGTCTACGATGCAGGCATCGCCCGCACGTTCCAGCGCTCGCGTCTGTGCCTGGCGCTGTCGGTGTTCGACAATCTGATGATCGGCAATCATCGCCTGCTCTCGCTCGGGCTCGGCTTCAATCTCCTGCGGCGCCGCGCCTTCGAACAGCAGTTGCGCGAGCACGAGGCCCGCGCCCGGGCGCTGCTGCACAGCTTTCACCCCAGTCTGCCGGACCGGCTGTACGACCCCGCCGGCGAGCTGGGCATGATCGACCGGCGGCGTGTCGAGGTGTGCCGCGCGCTCATCGGCGAGCCCAAGCTGCTGTTGCTCGACGAACCCTCAGCGGGCATGACCCACGAGGAGACGCACGAACTCATGGAGGACATCCTGGCAACCCGCACGCGCCAGCCCGGGTTGAGCGTGATCCTCATCGAGCACGAGATGGGCGTCATCGAACGTGTCAGCCATCGTTGCGCGGTGCTCAATTTCGGAGAGAAGATCTGCGAAGGCTCCTATGCCACGGTCGTGTCCGACCCGCGGGTGCAGGAAGCCTATCTGGGGGTCGAGTGACGAGATGATCGACCTGCGCGTGACCGGCCTGACCGCCGGATACGATCGTGCCGACGTCCTCCACGGCGTCAGTCTGCACGCCCGCGCAGGCGAGATCACCTGCATCCTGGGCTCGAATGGTGCGGGCAAGAGCACGCTGATCCGAGCGGTGCTCGGACTCACCCCGCCGCGCAGCGGCAGCATCCGCCTCGGCGACATCGAACTGCGCGGACGCCCCACGCACCGCATCGTATCGCTTGGCATCGCCTGCATTCCCGAAGGTCGCAAAGTGTTTCCGCGCCTGACCGTGCGCGACAATCTGCTGGCCGGTGCATACCAGATTCGCAGCAGGAACGAGATCGGCGACAGCCTGGAGCAGGTCTACCGCACCTTTCCGCGATTGCAGGAGCGCGCCGGGCAATTGGCCGGCACGATGTCCGGGGGCGAGCAGGCGATGTTGTCCATCGGGCGAGGCCTCATGTCGCGGCCCCGGATGCTGATCATCGACGAGCCTTCCCTTGGTCTCTCGCCGCTGTTCGTGAAGGAGAACTTCAACGTCATCCGTCGCGTGAACGAAACCGGCGTATCCATCCTCCTGGTCGAACAGAACGTCAAGCAGACGCTCGCGATCTCGCACCGCGGGTACGTGCTCGCGCAGGGGCGCGTGGTGGCGCAAGGCGAAGCCGCCTCCCTGCGCGAGGATCCAGAGGTACAGCGCGCCTATTTCGGCTGACACACCGATGGCGCGGCGAAGCGGACGATTGCGCGTATCCTTGCTCCTTCCACGACGAGGACGGCCATGAATGCTCCCGATCCGCTGCTGCTGACGCAGGAAATTCTGCGGCTCGACACGATCAACCCGCCGGGTAACGAGGAGGGCTGCGCGCGTCTGCTCGGCAGCGTCCTCGAACGCGCCGGATTCCGCACGCGCTACCACGCGTTCGGGCCGGGTCGGGTGAACCTGCTGGCTGAGATCGGGGGCGATGCCGATCGGCTGCCTTTGTGCTTCACCGGGCATGTCGATGTGGTCCCGCTGGGGGCGGCACCGTGGACGAAGGATCCGTTCGCGGGCGAACTCGACAGCGGACGCGTCTACGGGCGCGGCAGCAGCGACATGAAGAGCGGAGTGGGGGCGTTCGTTGCCGCGGCGGTGCGCATGGCGCCGCATCTGCATCGCACGCCGGGTCTGACGCTGGTCATCACCGCCGGGGAGGAAACCGGCTGCGAGGGCGCGTTCCACATGCACCGGGACGGCGTGCTCGGGCGAGCCGGTGCGGTGGTGGTGGCAGAGCCCACTTCGAACTATCCGTTCATCGGACACAAGGGCGCGTTCTGGCTGCAGGCGCATGCGCGCGGCGTGACGGCGCATGGATCCATGCCGGACAAGGGTGACAACGCGGTCTACAAGGCCGCACGCGCGGTCGGCAAGCTGGAGCGATTCCGCTTCGAGAATCCTGCGCACCCGCTCATGGGGCAAGCGACCCTCAATGTCGGCACGTTCCACGGCGGACTCAACATCAATTCGGTACCGGATCGCGCGAGCGTGGGAATCGATATCCGCACCGTGCCCACGGTGCGTCACGCGGATCTGCTCGCCACCCTCACCCGACAACTGTCGCCGGAGGTCGAGCTGGAAACGCTGATGGATCTCGAGGCGGTGTACACCGATCCGTCGTTGCCCTGGATCCGGAGCGTGTTCGAAGTGATGACACCCATCCTCGGCGCCGAGCCGACCCCGCGAACGGCCACCTACTTCACCGATGCGGCGGCACTGAACCGCGCCTACGGCAATCCGCCGACGGTGATCCTCGGACCGGGAGAGCCTCAGCTGGCGCACCAAACCGACGAATACTGCGTGGTGGAGCGCATCGCCCAGGCGGTTGCCGCCTACGAGGAAATCATCCGGCGCTGGTGCCTCGCCTGAGGTCGCTCGCAGTGCCCGACACGTCGTTTGCGCTTGCATCAGCGGACGTTCGGCTGTGCGCGCTGTTCGACCAGGCGCCCGCACGGATCCGTCGCCACCGCGCGCTCATCGTCGCGAACGGCGAGATCGCCGATCGCAACGTGGCGGTCGCAGCGACCGACGCAAGCATGCAGCGCGGCGCCATCGGCATCGAAGAAGGCCACGCGCTGGCGCAGCTGTTCGCCGATGCATGCGCCAGCGGTACACCGGTGGTGCTGGCCCTGGATTCGGCAGGGGCGCGCGTGGACGAGGATCTCGCGGCGCTGGGTGCGTTCCGCAGGCTGTTTCGCGCCGCGCTGGAGGCACGACTGGCGGGTGTCCCGATGCTCGCACTGCTCGGTCGCAGCTGCTTCGGCGGCGCGAGCCTGCTCGCCTGTCTCTGCGGGCAGCGCAGCTACCTGCCCCAGACGCTGCTTGCCGCGTCCGGCCCGCGCGTCATCGAGGCGGCCGAAGGGCGCGACCGCTTCGACGCGTCGGATACGAGCATGGTGCGAGCGCACCTGGGCACGACCGCGCGCCTCGCATGGCACGAGAAGGACGGCGCGCGCGCAGACACGCTGGACAGCGCAATGCGCACGGTGCGCGACTGGATCGTTCAGCCCCCGGCCGCCGCGCCGGAATTGACCGGGCAGCAGTCTCGGCTGGAGGGAAGGCTCGCGGCCCGGTCGGCGGCCATCCACGACCGGGCGGACCTCGCGCCGTCGCTGCTCGACGCGCTGTTGCCGCCCGGCTACGTGCCCTCGATCTCGGGTCGCCTGCTGCAGGCGCTTCCGGATTCGGGCGCAGGCAAACCGGTATTCGTCGGTGCGCTGGGAGGTGGCCCGCTCGACGCGCAAGACAGCGCGCGCCTTTCGCGATCCCTGCTGGAATTGGGCGAAGCGCGGCCCTCCTGCCCGATCGTGCTCCTGCTCGACGCCAGCGCCCACGCCGCCAGCGTGCGTGACGAGGACGTGCTGCTGTCCGACTACCTCGTGCACCTGAGCCTGGTCATCGCCATGCTCGCCGGGCGCGGCCACCGCATCGCCCTATGGATAGTGGGTCAGGCTTCCGGCGCGTCCTACGTCGCATTCGCGGCGCCGGCACACAGCGTGTCCGCGGCTGGCGATGCGCGCATCGAAATTCTTCCTCCGGCCGCGCGCGAGACCATCGTCGGCACGCGCGGCCCCGTGGAAACCGGCGTCGACACCTGGCTCGAATCCCACGTCGCGGATGCGTTGCTCGAGAAGCGCGTGCGCATGAACCCCAAGCAATGCGGCGAAGCTTCTACATGAACGACCTCTATTCGCAAGTCGAACGCATGGCGTTGCGCCATCCCTCTCGCGAGTTGCTCGTCACCGATGGTGGGCGACGCTACACCTGGGCGCAACTGCACGAGCAGACCGCACGCTATGCCAACGCGCTGGCCGGCGCCGGCGTGCGTCACGGTGATCGGGTGGCGGTGCAGGTGGACAAGTCCGTGGAGTCGCTGTTCGTCTACCTGGCCTGCCTGCGCGCAGGCTTCGTCTACCTGCCCCTGAACACGGCCTACCAGCGCGCCGAACTGGGCTACTTCATCGGCGACGCGCAGCCCCGGGCGGTGGTGTGCCGTCCGCAGAGCCATGCGGAAATGGCTGCCATGGCGGACGGCGCGGCCGTGTTCACGATGGACGGGGAAGGGACCGGCAGCCTGTACGACGCGGCGGCAGCCTGCGCCTCCACGTACGCGGGCGCACCGGTCGATGGCGACACGCTTGCCACCATCATCTACACCTCCGGCACCACCGGCCGCTCGAAGGGGGCGATGATCACCCATCGCAACCTGGTGTCGAACGCTCGCGTGCTGGTGGATTACTGGGGCTTCACCGAGCGCGACGTGCTCCTGCATGCGCTGCCCATCTTCCACGTTCATGGGCTGTTCGTGGCCAACCACTGCGCGCTCCTGTCGGGCGCACGCATGATCTGGCATCGCAAGTTCGATCCGGTGCTGGTGCTGCGCGATCTGCCACGTGCGAGCGTGTTGATGGGCGTGCCGACGTTCTATACCAGACTCCTGGCGGAGCCTGCCTTCACGCGCGAGCTGGCGCGTGATGTCCGCCTGTTCGTATCCGGTTCGGCGCCCCTGCTCATGGAGACGTTCACGGCCTTCGAGCAGCGCATCGGCCAGCGCATCCTGGAGCGATACGGGATGTCCGAGGCTGGAATGATCACCTCCAATCCGCTGAACGGGGAGCGCAAGGGCGGCACCGTCGGCCTGCCGCTGCCGGGCAACCAGGCGCGCGTCGCGAGCGATGGCGATGCCCCGCTGCGCACCGGCGAGATCGGCGCCATCCAGATCCGGGGCGAGAACGTGTTCAGGGGCTACTGGAACATGCCCGAGAAGACGCGCGAGGAGTTCACCCTGGACGGCTGGTTCCGCACCGGCGACGTCGGCGCGTTCGATGCGGACGGCTATCTGTCGATCGTGGGACGCGCCAAGGACCTCATCATTACCGGCGGCTACAACGTCTACCCCAAGGAAATCGAACTCGTCCTCGATGCGCTGCCCGGCGTGGCCGAATCCGCCGTGTTCGGGGTGCCGCACCCGGACTTCGGCGAAGCGGTGACGGCGGTCGTCGTGCCGCGCAACGGGGCCAGGCTTTCCGAACCTGATCTGATCGGTGCGTTGAAGCGCGAACTGGCCAACTACAAGGTTCCCAAGCGAATCGTCGTCATCGACGACCTGCCACGCAACGCAATGGGAAAGGTCCAGAAGAACGTGCTGCGGGAACGCTACGCCGCGTAGACGGGACGCTCAGAACAGCGTCAGCAGCATCTTCGTCGCCATGACGAACAGAATCACGCCGAAGACGCGCTTGAGCATCGGCACGGGCATGCTGTGCGCGGCCTTCGCCCCATACGGCACCGTGAAGAAGGTGCCGACCACGATGCCAACCAGCGCCGGCAGGTAGATGTAGCCGATGGTCATCGGTGGCAGGTGCGTCTGGTCCAGACCGGTGAGTACGTAACCGATCGCCCCGGCGATGGCGATGGGCAGTCCAAGTGCCGCGGAGGTGCCCACTGCGTTGCGCATGGGTACGTTGCACAAGGTCATCAGCGGGATACTGATCACGCCACCCCCAGCGCCGACCAGGCTGGACACCACGCCGATGCCGAGCCCGCCGACCGTCATCCCGGTCGGGCCGGGAAGCTGGCGCGAAGCCTTGGGCTTCATGTCCAACCACATCTGCGCTGCCGAGTAGTAGACGAACACCGTGAAGAAGATCGCCAGGTAGCGTGAGGGGAGGGCATCGGCGAACAGGGTTCCCAGCAGCGTGCCGATCACGACGCCGACCACGACCCGTCGGATGATGTCCCAGCGTACCGCACCGTGCCGCTGATGCGCGCGGATGCTCGACAGCGAGGTGAAGACGATGCTCGTCAGCGATGTGCCGAGCGCCAGGTGGACGACGCGATCGGCGGGGAATCCCTGATGCGTGAACATGAACACCAAGGCGGTGACGATGATCAGTCCGCCGCCGATCCCGAGCAGGCCCGCGAAGAAACCCACGAACAGTCCGAGTACGAGATACGCTGCCCACCACCACTCCATGATCGTCGATGTCCTATACGAGTTCGAGGATGAACGCCCATTCGTCGGGCTGCACCGGCGTGATCGACAGCCGGTTGCCCCGCTGCAGCACGCGCATCGACTGCAGTTGCGGATGACTGCGCAGAGCTTGAATCCCGAGGAGGGGCGTCTTGCGAACTAGCGTCACGTCGACGTTCAGCCAGCGCGGTGCCTCGCGCGTGGACTTGGGGTCGAAGTACTCGCTCTTCGGATCGAACTGGGTCTCGTCCGGATAAGCGCGCCGCGACACACGCACGATACCGGCGATTCCAGGTTCCGGACAGCTCGAGTGGTAGAAGAACGCTTGATCGCCGACCCGCATGTCGTCGCGCATGAAGTTGCGCGCCTGGTAGTTACGCACGCCCCACCATGCGGTCGTCTTCTTCGGTGCGTTCGCGAGATCGTCGATGCCGAACACGTCGGGCTCGGACTTCATCAGCCAGTATCGCATCGCGTCCTAAATTGAGCGCCAAAACGAGAGCGTGGGCCGGTACAAAAGAAAACGAGCGGCAAAGCCGCTCGTTTCTTCCCGTAGGGTGCCCCCCGCTAGTGCCGCAAGGCCGGCATCTTGAACCTGAGGTTCAAGGTGGTCGCTTTCCGAGCGCATCAGGCGCTTCCGCGAAGGACGCGCACAACAGCGCTACCTGAGGGCCGCAACCAAGGCTAACGACATTGGTTCACAGAATATACGACCTCCACGAACACCGCAGGGAGCAAACGCTTGGAAGCTGCTGCAACACGCCTCAGAAGAGCTCGTCTTGCGCGGCCATGGCCTGATCGATCCTGGCCGACATCGTCTGCATTCTACGCTTAAACGACCCCATGTCAAAACCGTTGCCCAGGCGCAGAGACAGCAGTTCGTGGGTGATGTTCAGCGCCACCATGATGGCGATGCGGTCGTACCCGACCACTTTGCCGCCATCGCGCAGCTCCCGCATCTTCCGGTCCAGGTAGTCGACCGCCTGCCGTACGCCTGCCTCCTCCTCGGGCTTGCAGGCGATCTGGAACTTGCGTTCCAGCAGACTGACCTCGATCACGCCGGACTCGCTCACCGTACGTCCTCCGGAATCCTTTCCAGCAGGGCCTCGAGCCGTAGCCGCGCTGCCGCGATCTTGTCGGCCAACTGCCGGTTCTCGGAATGCGCCGACGCCAGTTGCTGGCGCAGTGCGGTGTTGTCCTGGCGCAGAAGCTGGCACAACTGCACGAGCTGGGCGATCTTGGCGTCGAGGGAATCGAGTTCCGCGTCCATTGCGACACTATAGTGAGCGCCGGAATTCGGCGTCAACTGCGCGTGGCGCCGGTGGCGGACGGACCGCCCATGCGGCCAGTGCAGCCGGCGTTCCAGCAAAAGGTGACACGCGACCGCGGCTTGCCTAGAATCGAATGGCATCGTCGCGGCCGGGAGTGGCCGCGGCGGGTCCGCGCTGGGAGCAGGCGCGGGAGCAGGCACCGGCCGTTCTCATACCGCAAGAATGCGAAGAAGGAGAATCGAAATGTCTTCCAGGTTGCGCACTATTCTGACCCTGGCGGCGGCCGTCGCCGCCGGCGCCTCGGTTGCTTCCAACGCCCATGCCCGCGTTGAAAAGCTGGGCAAGGGCGAGGGATTCGTCGACATCGTCGCCTGGCCCGGCTACATCGAGCGTGGCGAGACCGACAAGAATTTCGACTGGGTTACCGACTTCGAGAAGAAGACCGCGTGCAAAGTGCGCGTGAAAACGGCTAACACCTCGGACGAGATGGTTGCGCTGATGAACGAGGGCGGATTCGACCTGGTGACGGCCTCGGGCGACGCGAGCATGCGCCTCATCGCCGGTGGGCGGGTGCAGGAAGTCAATACCAAGCTGGTGCCGAGCTTCCAGAACGTGGATTCGCGGCTTCAGAAGGCGCCTTGGCACTTCGTCAATGGCAAGCACTACGGCGTACCCTACCAGTGGGGGTACAACGTGCTCGCGTACAGCACGAAGGTATTCCCCACCCCACCCAAGAGCTGGGACGTAGTGTTCAAGGAGATGAACCTTCCGGACGGCAAGTCCAACAAGGGACGCGTCCAGGCGTTCGACGGACCGATCTATATCGCCGATGCGGCGCTGTACCTGATGAAGGCGAGCCCCGAACTCGGTATCAAGAACCCGTACGAGCTCGACGACAAGCAGTACAAGGCCGCTCTCGACCTGCTGCGCGGACAACGCAAGCTGGTGTCGCGCTACTGGCACGATGCGTTCGTGCAGATCGACGATTTCAAGAACGAGGGCGTGGTGGCCTCGTCGGCCTGGGGCTTCCAGGTCAACCTTCTGCAGTCGGAGAAGCAGCCGATCGCCAGCACCGTGCCGGTCGAAGGCGCCACCGGCTGGGCCGACACGACCATGATGCATGTCGATGCCAAGCATCCGAACTGTGCGTACATGTGGATGGAGCATTCCGTCAGTGCCAAGACACAGGGCGATCTGGCCGCTTGGTTCGGTTCGGTTCCGGTGAACCTCGCCGCGTGTAAGGGAAACAAGCTGCTCACGGACGCAGGCTGCGCGCGCAACGGGCTGAACGAGTTCGCCCGCATCTGGTTCTGGCGGACGCCGGTCAGCAACTGCGGCGGCGGCCGCACCTGTGTGCCCTACTATCGCTGGGTGACGGACTACATCGCCATTCTGGGGGGACGTTAGCGTCGAAGCGCGGTCCAGGGTCCACGACCCTGGACCGCTCCTGGCCATGAACACTCACACGTCCGTGCCGGCCGTGCGTTTCCATGCGGTCACTCGTTCTTTCGGGGCCGTTCGTGCGGTGGACGAGCTCAGTTTCGCGATCGCCGACGGCGAGTTTTTTTCCCTGCTTGGTCCATCGGGCTCCGGCAAGACGACCTGCCTGCGGCTGATCGCCGGATTCGAGCAACCGGACGGCGGCGGCATCGAGATCCACGGTGTCGACGTGGCTGGCATTCCGCCCTTCCAGCGGGACGTCAACACCGTGTTCCAGGACTACGCGCTGTTCCCGCACATGACGGTGGGCGAGAACGTCGAGTACGGCCTGATGGTCAGGAAGGTCGCCCCCGCACAGCGGCGCAAGCGCTCCGAAGAGATGCTGGCAATGATCCAGCTCGAAGGCATGCGCGACCGGAAGCCCGCTCAACTGTCGGGAGGGCAGCGGCAGCGCGTGGCACTCGCGCGCGCGCTCATCAACCATCCCCGGGTGTTGCTCCTGGACGAGCCCCTGGGTGCTCTGGACCTCAAGCTGCGCGAACAGATGCAGGTGGAACTCAAGGCGCTGCAGCAGCGCGTCGGCATCACCTTCGTCTACGTCACGCACGACCAGGGGGAGGCACTGTCGATGAGCGATCGCGTGGCGGTGTTCAACAACGGCCGGATCGAGCAGATCGACACGCCGACCGGCATCTACGAGCACCCTTCGACCGCCTTCGTGGCGAGCTTCGTTGGCGTGTCGAATGTCTTCGACGGCGAGGCCGCGCATCGATTGACCGGCGCGTCGGGCGCCTTCGCGATCCGTCCCGAGAAGTTGCGGCTGCTCGACGGAAACACGGCGCCTCCTCCGGGCTGGAATGTCATGCAGGGAACCGTCGCGTCCAGTACCTACCTCGGCGCCGCGACCCGGTACGTGGTCGCCCTCGACGCAGGCGTGGACATGGTCGTGGTGCAGCAGAATGGCGACGACCGCGGTACCGGGCCCGGGCTGGGGGCCCGCGTTGCGGTTGCATGGCACGCACGCCATCAACAGCCGCTGTCGGATGAGGGCGGTGGACGCTAGCGCCGACGCTGTCCCCCGTAGCGGCGTGCTCGACCGTCTGTCCAGCACGCTATACCTGCACCCGCGCCTGCTGCTGTTCCTGCTCCTGACCCCGCCACTGTTGTGGCTGGGCGTGATCTATCTGGGCTCGCTGCTCTCGCTGCTGCTGCAGAGCTTCTTCTACATCGACGAATTCTCGGGTCTGGTGGTGCGCGAGTTCTCGCTTGCCACGTGGCGGGCGCTGTTCACGCTCTCCAACTTCGACATCGTCTTTCGCACTGCAGCGGTGGCCGCGGCGGTGACCGTGGCGGCGGCGGGGCGCGCCATCCCGCGCGCGGGTTTAATTGTGGGCTTCGCGCGTCCGCGCCCCCAAGCGGTTCTCTACCAGGGCGTCATGATGCCCCTATGGTCCAGTTACCTGGTGCGCGTGTATTCCTGGAAGCTGATCCTGGCCAAAGAGGGCATCGTCACCTGGTTGGCCGAACGTCTGCACCTGGCCTGGCTGCTCGAGGGGGTGCTCGCGCTGCCGGTGATCGGCGGTCCCTCGCTGTCGACTTCATACCTGGGCACCTTTCTGGTGTTCCTCTACATCTGGCTCCCTTTCATGATTCTGCCCATCGTCGCGGCGCTGGAGCGCGTGCCTCGCAGTCTCATCGAGGCCTCGGCCGACCTCGGCGCAGATTCGCGCGCGACGTTCCGTCGGATCATCTGGCCGCTCGCACTGCCCGGCATCGTTGCAGGGTCGATCTTCACGTTCTCTCTCACGCTGGGCGACTACATCATTCCTTCGATCATCGGGACCTCCGAGCCTTTCATCGGGCAGGCGGTGTATCGTCATCAGGGCACGGCCGGCAATGTTCCGATGGCCGCCGCGCTGACCGTGGTTCCGATCGTCATCATGGTCGGTTACCTGAGTGTCGCCCGCAGGCTGGGAGCGTTCAATGCGCTCTAGCGCGTCGCCGAGGGCGGGATGGCCGCTGAGCGCGGCCGCGGTCGCCACCATCGCCTTCCTGCACGTGCCGCTCGCGTTCATCGTCCTGTACGCCTTCAGCACCGACGCGAAGACCTTCGTGTTTCCTCCGCCGGGGCTGACGACGAAATGGTTCGCGATCGCCATGCAACGCCAGGACATCCGCGATGCGCTGTGGCTCTCGCTCCAGGTGGCCACGGTCTCGACGTTGGCCGCCATGGTGCTTGGTACGCTGGCCGCGGCGGCGGTGTGGCGTTCCCGCTTCTTCGGGCGAGAGGCCATCTCGCTGCTGTTGATCCTGCCCATCGCCCTGCCCGGCATCATCACCGGGATCAGCCTGCGCAGCGCGCTCGGGCTGCTCGACATCCCGTTCAGCTTCTGGACCATCGTCGTCGGTCATGCGACCTTCTGCATCGTGGTCGTCTACAACAATGTGCTGGCGCGCTTCCGCCGCTCCGCATTCAATCAGATCGAGGCGAGCATGGATCTTGGCGCGAACGGCTTTCAGACGTTTCGGCACGTGATTCTTCCCAACATCGCCACGGCTCTGCTGGCAGGGGGGATGCTCGCCTTCGCGCTGTCCTTCGACGAAGTGATCGTCACCACCTTCACCGCGGGCCAGCAGAGTACGCTGCCCATCTGGATGCTCACCGAACTGGTGCGCCCGCGCCAGAGACCGGTCACCAACGTGGTCGCGGTGTTCGTCATCGTCGTCACGTTCGTTCCCATCCTGCTCGCCTTCCGCCTCACGCGCGACACACACGAGGCGGCCGGAAGCGGCAAGTGAACCAAGAGGAGATCATCATGCTGCACGCCGACCTCACCAGACAGTTCATCGACGGCAAGTTCGTGAGTGGAGAGGGTGCCGAGGAAGCGCTCGTCAACCCGGCCACGGGTGAACGCATCGTCGGCATGCGCGAGGCGGGCCCGCAGCAGGTCGACGCGGCGGTGACGGCTGCCCGCAAGGCGTTCAAGCGCTGGGGCCAGAGCACGCCCCAGGAGCGTTCGCTGTTGTTGCTCAAGTTGGCAGATCGTATCGAGCAGGCATCCGCCGAGTTCGCGGAACTGGAGTCGCTCAACTGCGGCAAGCCGCGTGCACGCGTGCTCAACGATGAACTCCCGGCGATCGTCGATTGCTTCCGTTTCTTCGCCGGTGCCGCGCGTTGCCTGCCAGGCAGCAACACCGACGAGTATCTCCCCGCTCACACGAGCATGATTCGACGGGATCCGATCGGCGTCATCGCGCAGATTGCGCCGTGGAACTATCCGCTCATGATGGCCGCATGGAAGCTGGCGCCGGCGCTGGCGGCCGGAAACACCGTCGTCATCAAACCGTCGGAACAGACGCCGCTGACGCTACTGAAGCTCGCAGGAATCTGCGCGGAACTGCTTCCCCCGGGCGTATTGAACGTCGTGACGGGACGCGGTCCGAGCGTGGGTTCCTCACTCATCAACCATGCCGGCGTGCGCATGATCTCGGTGACGGGTAGCGTCGGCACGGGGCAGAAGGTCATCGAGGCCGCGGCTGCGAGCCTGAAGCGCACGCATCTCGAACTGGGCGGAAAGGCGCCGGTCATCGTGTTCGACGATGCAGACCTCGATGCAGTGGTCGCGGGCATCCGCATGGCCGGCTTCTACAACGCAGGGCAGGATTGCACGGCCGCCTGCCGGGTCTACGCCGGAGCCCAAATCTACGACAAGCTCGTCGCCGAACTCGGCTCCGCGGTTGCCTCGATCCGGTCCGGTCTGCCGGAGCGGGAGGACAGCGAGATCGGACCGCTCATCAGCGCGGTTCACCGGGATCGCGTTGCCGGTTACGTCGAGCGCGCCGCGTCGCTGCGGCACATCGAAGTGATCGCCGGCGGGAGACCTGCTTCGGGCGGCGGCTTCTTTTTCGAACCCACCTTGCTGGCAGGCGCGATGCAGGGCGACGAGATCGTACGCAAGGAGGTATTCGGTCCGGTGGTTTCGGTCACCCGTTTCTCGGATGCAGACCAGGCCATCGAATGGGCCAACGACTCCGACTATGGGCTGGCGTCGTCGGTGTGGACCACGGACGTCCGCAAGGCCATGAAAGCCGCGGCGCAGCTCGAGTACGGCTGTACCTGGATCAACACCCACTTCACTCTGGTCAACGAGATGCCGCATGGGGGCGTGAAGATGTCGGGGTACGGCAAGGACCTGTCCCTGTTCGGCTTGGAGGACTACACCGCCGTGCGCCACGTGATGGTCAACTTCGGCTGAGAACTGCGGAGGCCCCGCGGGGACGGGGTACACTTCGCCTGCCCGTCCAGGCTCGACCCCGCTCGTGACCCGCCTCCGACCCCGCCCTGCGTCTCCCGTCCTGCCGCGCGCCCTCATGTGGCGCTGCGCACGGCCATGAACGGCGGCCTCTACCGGCGCCTGCTGCGTTACGTCAAGCCGTACCGGGGCATTTTCGCGCTATCGGTGCTGGGGATGGCGATCTCGGCCGCCACCGAGGTCGCGCTGCCCGCCGCCGCCAAGCCCTTTCTCGACGGCACCTTCGTCGCGCGCGATCCGCAGTTCATGCGATGGGTCCCCTTCGTCATCGTGATCCTGTTCCTGGTGCGCGGCCTGGGCATGTTCATGGGCGCCTACGCCAGTGCCTATGTGGGGCAGCGCGTGGTGCAGGACCTGCGACGCCAGATGTTCGCCAGGATGCTGTCACTTCCCCAGGCCTTCTACGGCGAGGTGATGAGCGGCAAGCTGATCTCCAAGTACACCTTCGACGTCACGCAGGTCTCCTCCGCCGTCACCACCGTGCTGGCGGTCCTGGTGCGCGATGCCATCACCGTCGTTGGCCTGCTCGGCTACCTGTTCTGGCTGAACTGGAAGCTCACTCTCATCACCTTCGTGACGATTCCGCCGATCGCATTCATGGTGCGTCTCTTCAACCGCCGGTTGCGCGGGCTCACCCGGCAGACGCAGCGTGCCGTGGGCGACGTCACCCAGGTGCTCCAGGAGAGCATCGAGGGCCAGAAGGTGGTGAAGATCTTCGGCGGGCAGGATTACGAGCGGGGGCGCTTCGAAAAGGCGATCAACCGCGTCCGCCAGTTCCTGCTCAAGGAACAGGCCGCCGCCGCACTCAACGTGCCGCTGGTGCAGGTGTTCGCCTCGATCGCCGTGGCCATCGTCATCTATCGCGTGACGCTCGACGTGCAGGCCGACCGGACCACGGTGGGAGGCTTCGTCTCGTTCATCGCGGCCATGCTGCTGGTGCTGGCGCCGCTGAAGCGCCTCACCGGGGTGAGCGAGCAGCTCCAGCGCGGGCTCTCGGCGGCGGAGAGCGTGTTCGGCCTGATCGACGAGAAGCCGGAGGATGACCGGGGCAGCGTCGAACTCGGCCGCGCACGCGGCGACCTGCTCCTGGAGCAGGTGACCTTCCGCTATCCGGGTGCGGAACGCGACGCACTCGACCAGATGACGCTACACGTCAAGCCCGGGGAAACGGTCGCGCTGGTCGGCGCGTCGGGGAGCGGCAAGACCACGCTGGCCAACCTGATTCCGCGCTTCTTCCATCCCGGCTCGGGCCGCATCTGCATCGACGGCCACGATCTGGAGGACGTGCGACTGAGCAGCCTGCGCGCCAACGTCGGTCTGGTGAGTCAGGACGTGACCCTGTTCAACGATACGGTCGCGGCGAACATCGCCTACGGCGCCAAGGCCGACGCGTCGGAGGCGGAGATCGTCGCGGCCGCCCGCGCGGCGCACGCGTGGGAGTTCATTCAGGGATTGCCGGAAGGGTTGAACACCATGGTCGGCGAAAACGGCGTGAAGCTGTCGGGCGGCCAGCGTCAGCGGCTGGCGATCGCCCGCACGCTCCTCAAGAACGCGCCGATCCTGATCCTCGACGAGGCGACCTCCGCGCTCGACTCCGAATCGGAGCGCCACGTCCAGGCCGGGCTGGACGCGCTGATGCAGGGACGCACCACGATCGTGATCGCCCATCGATTGTCCACCATCGAGCGGGCCGATCGCATCCTGGTCATGGAGCGCGGGCGCATCGTGGAGACCGGAAAGCACGCGGAACTGATCGAACGCGACGGCATCTACGCGCGTCTGCATCGACTGCAGTTCTCTACCCAGCCCGCTTAGTCGCTGCGCGTGCGCAGTGCACTCAGTGCGCCCGGTCCCAGTTGGGACCGACGCCGGTGTCCACCACCAGCGGCACATCCAGCGAGGCCACGCCGGCCATCAACGCCGGCACGCGTTCGCGCACGCGCTCGAGTTCCGGCTCCGGCACTTCGAGCACCAGTTCGTCGTGCACCTGCAAGATGAGCCGCGCGCGCAGATTCTCCGCACGCAGCCAGCCGTGCACTGCGAGCATCGCGAGCTTGATCAGATCGGCGGCGGTGCCTTGCATCGGCGCGTTGATGGCGGCGCGCTCGGCGCCCATGCGACGCTGATTGTTCGAGGCATTGATGTCGGGCATGTAGAGGCGCCGGCCGAATACCGTCTCGACGTAGCCGCGCTCGCGCGCGGACTGCCGCGTCGCGTCCATGTACTGCTTCACGCCGGGATAGCGCGCGAAGTAGCGCTCCATGTACTGTTGCGCCGCAGAGCGTTCGATGCCCAGCTGCGAAGCAAGGCCGAATGCGGACATGC
>CAZNBS010000014.1:19598-34278 GCA_964570955.1 uncultured Burkholderiales bacterium
TAGATGAGTCCGAAGTTGATCGTCTTGGCATAGCGCCGCTGCTCGCTGGTCACCGCCCCGGGCCCCAGTCCGAAGATCTCGGTCGCCGTGCGCCGGTGGACGTCCTCACCCGAACGGAAAGCCTCCAGCAGCGTCTCGTCGCCGGACAGGTGCGCCATGATGCGCAGCTCCACCTGGGAATAGTCGGCCGAGACGAGCTGACAGCCCGGCGCGGCAATGAAGGCCTCGCGGATGCGGCGGCCTTCGGCGTTGCGGATCGGGATGTTCTGCAGGTTCGGGTCGTTGCTCGACAGCCGGCCCGTCACGGCGGTGGTCTGGTTGAAAGTGGTGTGCACGCGTCCCGTGCGCGCGTTGACCATGCGCGGCAGCTTGTCGGTGTAGGTGGACTTGAGCTTCGACATGGCGCGGTAATCGAGGATCAGTCGCGCGAGCGGGTAATCGAGCGCGAGCTGTTCGAGTACGTCCTCGTCGGTCGACGGCTGCCCGCTCGGGGTCTTCTTGATCACCGGCAGCTGGTGGCGCTCGAACAGGATCTCCTGGATCTGCTTCGGGGAATTGAGGTTGAACGGCTGGCCGGCCACCTCCTTCGCCCGCTGCTCGATGTCGAGCAGGCGCCTGCCCAGTTCATGACTGTGGCGGGCGAGCAAGGACGTGTCGATCAGCACGCCGACGCGCTCCATCTCGTACAGCACTTCCGTCACGGGCATCTCGATGCGCTCGTAGACGAAGCGCAGGCTCTCGTCGGCCAGGATCCGCGGATAGAGCGCGGCGTGCAGCTGGAGGGTGACGTCGGCATCCTCCGCCGAGTATTCCGTTGCGCGCTCGATGCCGACCTGGTCGAACCCGATCTGCGCGGCCCCCTTGCCGGCCACTTCCTCGAAGGTGAGGGTCTTCACGCCCAGGTGCCGGTGCGCCAGGTTGTCCATGTCGTGCGGCTTGTGGCTCTCCAGCACGTAGGACTGCACGCAGGTGTCGTGGGCGACCCCGTGCAGGCGAACGCCATGGTTGGCGAAGATGTGCGTATCGTATTTCGCGTTCTGCGCCACCTTCGGGCGCGCCGGATCCTCCAGCCAGGCGCGCAGACGCGCGAGCACGTCCTCGAAGGGCAATTGCGCCGGCGCGCCGGCGTAGCTGTGCGCAAGCGGGATGTAGCAGGCGCGGTCGGGTTCGACCGACAAGGCGATTCCCACCAGGCGCGCCTGGTGCGGATCCAGTCCGGTGGTCTCGGTGTCCACGCAGGCCAGTTCGGCATGCTGCAGGCGCCCGATCCACGCCTCCAGCTGAGCCGGCGCGAGAACGGTCTCGTAGGTGCGCTCCCGCGGTGCGGCCGGCGGCGCTACGGCGGCCGGCGATGTCTCCCCGCCCGCAATCCCCGCGCTGTACAACTCCCGCAACCACGTTTTGAACTCGAAGCGGGCATACAGGGCGGCGAGCCGTTCGCGATCCGGTTCGATGTGCGCCATGTATTCGAAGCCGTCGGGGAGGCCGACGTCGCACTTCACGGTGAGCAGCGCACGTGCGGTCGGCAGCCATGACAGCGCCTTGCGCAGATTCTCGCCCACCGCACCGCCGATCTCGTCCGCGTGGCGCAACAGATTGTCCAGGCTGCCGTACTGCTGCAGAAGCTTGACCGCGGTCTTCGGACCGACCTTGTCGACTCCGGGGATGTTGTCCACACTGTCGCCGATGAGGGTCAGGTAGTCCACGATCTGGTCCGGCCGCACGCCGAACTTGGCCTGCACGCCGGCCTCGTCGAAAGTCTCGTTGGACATGGTGTTGACCATGGTGACCGAGCCGTTCACCAGCTGCGTCAGATCCTTGTCGCCGGAGGAGATGACGGTGCGCATGCCGGCCCGGCAGGCGCGGGCGGCGAGCGTGCCGATGACGTCGTCGGCTTCGACCCCCGGCACCTCCAGCAGCGGCCATCCCATTGCCCGGATGCACTCTTGCAGCGGAGCGACCTGTGCACCGAGATCGTCGGGCATCGGCGGCCGGTTGGCCTTGTAGCGGTCGAAGAGCTCGTCGCGGAACGTACGGCCTTTGGCGTCGAATATGCACGCGCTATAATCCGCGGCCACGTCCTTGTGCAGGCGCCTCAGCATGTTGAGGACACCGTAGATGGCGCCGGTCGGTTCCCCCGCCTTGTTGCGCAGATCGGGCAATGCGTGGAATGCCCGGTAGAGATAGGACGAGGCGTCGACCAACACTAGAGTCTTCATCGTGGGCAGGCGCGTGGGCGCGATAAATGCTCGCGGGCCCTGACCGGCCCGCCGACGCAGGGCGCGAAGCCTTGCTCCGCCGGCCGCGATGAACACGACATCAGCGACTATGGACCCTGCAGAGAAAATTCCGCCCCTGTTGGCCCCAGAACTCATCGAGAAGCCGTGGGCCGGCAGAGAGGCGTGGCGAGTGTTCGCGATTATCGCAGAATTCGCCGAAGCAACCGAACGGCTCAACGGCATCCGCCCTGCCGTGAGCATCTTCGGCAGCGCGCGCACGCCGCCCGACCATCCCTACTACCAACTGACCGAGCAGATCGCGCGCGAGCTCTCCGATGCCGGCTTCACCGTGATATCGGGAGGCGGTCCCGGTCTGATGGAAGCGGCCAACAGAGGCGCCTACCACGGGCGATCGTTGTCGGTGGGGCTGAACATCCAGCTGCCGCACGAGCAGCAGACGAACGCCTATCAGGACGTCAGCCAGTCGTTCCGCCACTTCTTCGCGCGCAAGGTGATGTTCGTGAAGTTCGCCTCGGCCTACGTGGTCATGCCGGGTGGATTCGGCACGCTGGACGAACTGATGGAGGCGCTCACGCTCGTCCAAACACGTATGATTCGCCACATGCCCATCATCCTGGTGCACAGTGCGTACTGGTCCGGCCTGATGGACTGGATTCGCGGCACACTGGTGGCGGAGAACATGATCGATCCCGGAGACCTCGATCTGATCCAGCTGGTCGACCGGCCCGAGGAGGTGGTCAAGGCCATCTTCGATCACTACGAGAAGCGTGGCTTCGAACCTTCGGCGCGCGAGCGCGAGGCACACCTGAACCTGTAAGCGATGTCGGTCTTCACCACGGTGACGCCGGAGCAGCTGTCCGCCTGGCTCAAGGACTATTCGATCGGCGTCCTCACCGATCTGCGCGGCATCCTCGCCGGGATCGAGAACACGAACTACTTCGTGACCACGACGCACGGTCGCTACGTACTGACGTTGTTCGAGAAGCTCCGACCCTCGGAACTGCCGTTCTACCTCGACCTGATGGCGCACTTGTCCGCGCACGGCCTGCCCTGCCCCAAGCCGATCGCCAATCTGCGCAACTGCTACCTGGGAGAGCTCAACGGCAAGCCGGCGACGATCGTCACGTTCCTCGAGGGCAAGCCGGAGATGGAGCCGACCGCCGAGCACTGCGCGCGCGTGGGTGAGGTATTGGCCGAGATGCACTTGGCGGGACAGACCTTCCGAGGTCATCTCGACAACCTGCGGGGCTCCAAATGGTGGAGCGCCTGCGCGCCGGAACTGTACCGCTTCCTGAACGAGCAGGACGCCGAGCTGCTGCGCAGCGAGATCCGCTACCAGGCCGGGCATCGGCACGACGATCTTCCGCGCGGGGTGATCCACGCCGACTTGTTCCGCGACAACGTCCTGTTCCACGACAGCCCCAGCGGAGCGCCGGTGGTGGGCGGCTTCATCGATTTCTACTTCGCCTGCGTGGACGTGCTCGTGTACGACGTGGCGATCACGCTCAACGACTGGTGCACCACCGACGATGGCGAGGTCGATGCGGCGCGCGCTGCCGCGCTGCTCGGTGCGTACCGCGCGGTGCGCGCATTCACCGACGCGGAGCGCGTCGCCTGGCCGATCATGCTCAAGGCCGGCGCCTTGCGCTTCTGGGTCTCGCGGCTGTACGACTTCCACCTGCCGCGCCCGGGTGACCTCACGCACGCTCACGACCCCGAGCGTTTTCGCCGCATCCTCCTGCATCACCGCGCCCGTGCCCGCAGCGGCGGGGGCGCCGAACTCCTATGCCCCTGATCCGGCGGGTGCCGTTCGCACGCGGCTGGCGCTGGATTGCCGAAGCCTTCGCCCTGTTCCGGAGCAACCCGATCCTGTGGATCGTGCTCAGCCTGATCATGCTGTTGTTGGGCGTGGTGCTGACCATGCTGCCGGTCCTGGGAGGCTACCTGCTCTATCTCGTCACGCCGATCCTGCTCGCCGGCCTGATGGCTGCGGCGCGCGATACCGAGGCGGGTCAGGAGATCGAGATCGCGCACCTGTTTCGCGGGTTTCGCGAGAACGCCGCCCCGCTGGTCACGGTGGGTGGCGTCTACCTGGTCGGCAGCGTCGTGGTACGTGGGGTGGCCCTGTCCCTGGGCGGCGAGGAGTTGCGCCAGGTGATCGAGGCGACCGAGGCAGGTCATCCCGAGCGCATCGAACCGGAGGCCGCGGACAGGGCCAGCACCGCGATTCTCGCCGCCGCGGCGCTGTTCGTTCCGCTGGCCATGGCGACGTGGTTCGCGCCGGCGCTGGTGATGCTCGACGATGTCCCCGCCTGGCGCGCCATGGCGATGAGCATGCGTGCCTGCGCGGTCAACGTCCTGCCGTTCCTGCTCTATGGCGCCGTGATGTCGGCGCTGCTCCTGGTGGCCCTGGCGCTCGTGTTCATCGGCTTCGCGCTCTGGGTGCCATTGGCGATCCTGACCGCCTACACCGCCTACCGGGACATCTTCACCGCACGGTCCGAACGTTCCTGACGCGGCAAAGCGAGCCTACGCAGGGGTGAGCTTGGCGTACTCCAGTGCCAGCCACTTCAGACCGCTGCTGCGGAAGTTCACCTGCACGCGCGCATCGGTGCCGCGGCCTTCCGCATTGACGATCACGCCCGGCCCGAACTTCGCGTGCACCACGTTCTGCCCCACGCGAAACGGCAGCGCGGGGTCCACGGCGAAGGGCCGGCTGGCGCCCGTGGACTCGCGCCGCGGGCCGCGGCCGGCGTCGCTCCAGGACGCGCTTGCCCAACCGCCGGCGCTGCGGCCGCTGTTGACGCGCTGGACCAGGCCCTCGGGAATCTCGGACAGGAAGCGCGAAGCGATGTTGTAGCGCGTCTGGCCATGCAGCATGCGGCTCTGGGCGAAGCTCAGATACAACCTCCGCCGCGCGCGGGTGAGGGCGACGTACATGAGGCGGCGCTCCTCCTCGAGCCCGTCGTCCTGGTTCAGGCTGTTCTCGTGCGGGAACAGGCCCTCTTCCAGCCCGCTGATCAGCACGGCATGGAACTCCAGCCCCTTGGCCGCGTGCACCGTCATCAGCTGAAGCGCATCCGCGCCGGCCTGTGCCTGATGCTCGCCCGCCTCGAGCGAGGCGTGGGCGAGGAAGGACTCGAGCGCGCGCAGTGCACTCGGGCGTTCGTCCATCGCACGCTCGTCACCGGGCACGGCATCCTGTGCGGCGTCGAACGCGCCACCCTCGATCTCGAACCCGGCGGCGGCGGTGACCAGTTCGTTCAGGTTCTCGATGCGGTCCGCGCCGTCGCGCTCGGTCTCGTAATAGGCGATCAGCCCGCTGCGCTCGATCGTGCGCTCGACGAGGGCGGGGAGCGCCAGGTCTCGGACCTCGCGCTGCAGGCTCTCGATCAGATTCACGAAACCTGCGACCCCGGCCCCGGCTTTTCCGCCCAGCGGCGTCGAGCATGCGGCCTGCCACAGGCTGATGGCGCGCATGCGTGCCGATTCCTGCAGCTGCTCCAGCGTACGTGCGCCGACCCCGCGCGCGGGCAGGTTGATGACCCGCAGCAGGGCTCCGTCGTCGTCCGGGTTCGCGACCAGGCGCAGGTAGGCGAGGGCGTGCTTGATCTCCTGACGTTCGAAGAAGCGCAGGCCCCCGTACACCCGGTATGGCAGGGCGGCATTGAACAGCGCGTGCTCGAGGACGCGCGACTGCGCGTTCGAGCGGTACAGCAATGCAATGTCGGACAGCCGCACGCCTTCGCTGCGCAGCTGGCGCACCTCGTCGAGGATATAGGACGCCTCCTCGAGGTCCGTGGCCGCCTCGTACAGCCGCAGTGGCTCGCCTTTGCCCTCGGCCGTCCACAGGTCCTTGCCCAGCCGGTGTTGATTGTGGCGAATGAGCGCATTGGCCGCGTCCAGGATGTTCGCGTGGCTGCGGTAGTTCTGCTCCAGCTTGATCACCGCGCCGCGCGCGAAGTCGCGCTCGAACTCGAACATGTTCTGCGCCGACGCACCCCGGAACGCGTAGATCGACTGATCGTCGTCGCCGACGGCGAAGATGGCGTTGTCGCTGCCCGCAAGCAGCTTCAGCCAGCGGTACTGGAGCCGGTTGGTGTCCTGGAACTCGTCGACCAGAATGTGCGTGAAGCGGCGCTGATAGTGCGCGCGCAGCACCTCGTTGCGCGACAGCAGCTCGAAGCTGCGCAGCAGCAGCTCGGCGAAATCCACCACGCCCTCGCGGTTGCACTGCCGGTCGTACTCGGCGAACAGTTCGGTCAGATGCCGCGAGTGCTCGTCGTACGCCTCCACGTGTGCCGCCCGCCGACCCTGCTCTTTGTTCCCATTGATGAAATACTGCAGATCGCGCGGTGGCAGCTTCTCGTCGTCGACGCCCATCGACCTGAGCAGGCGCTTGATCAGCGCCAGCTGGTCCTGGCTGTCGAGGATCTGAAACGTCTGCGGCAGCCCGGCATCCCGGTAGTGTGCGCGCAGCATGCGATTGCACAACCCATGGAAGGTGCCCACCCACATGCCGCGCGTGTCGATCGGAAGCATGGCGGAGATGCGCGTGAGCATCTCGCGCGCCGCCTTGTTGGTGAAAGTCACCGCGAGCAGGGACTGCGGCCCGATCTGACCGGTCTGGATGAGCCAGGCGATACGCGTCGTCAGCACCCGTGTCTTGCCGCTTCCCGCCCCCGCGAGAATCAGGGCGGACTGGTGCGGCAGGGTGACGGCGAGGCGTTGCGGTTCGTTGAGGCCTTCGAGGAGGTTGCCGGATGCCACGGAGACAGTCGCTACAGAGGCATTCGATTATACGGCAGCATCCGCGACGGTAGCCCTTCCGATCGGAGGCTGGCGCCGTGTCGTCAGCCTTGCCCGGTATAATTCCCGGTCCTTCCCAATCCCCCAAGGCAGCACACCGCGATGCAGTCCCAGTACCGCCCAGCAGACATCGAAGCGCAGGCACAGGCCGCCTGGGACGAGCGCAAGGCTGCGCGATCGGTGGAAGACCGCTCGCGGCCCAAGTACTACTGCCTCTCGATGTTTCCCTATCCCTCCGGGAAGCTGCACATGGGGCACGTGCGCAACTACACCATCGGCGATGTCCTCTCGCGCTACTACCGGATGCGCGGCTACAACGTGCTGCAGCCGATGGGATGGGACGCCTTCGGACTGCCGGCCGAGAATGCGGCGATGGCGAACGGCGTGCCGCCGGCCCGATGGACGTACGACAACATCGCGTACATGAAGAAGCAACTCAAGTCGCTGGGCTTCTCCATCGACTGGGAGCGGGAACTGGCGACCTGCCGTCCGGACTACTACCGCTGGAACCAGTGGCTGTTCCTGCGCATGCTGGAAAAGGGGCTCGCCTACAAGACCACGGGCGTGGTGAACTGGGATCCCGTCGACCAGACCGTGCTCGCCAACGAGCAGGTCATCGACGGCCGCGGCTGGCGCACCGGCGCGCTGGTGGAGAAGCGCGAGATTCCGATGTACTACCTGCGCATCACCGCCTACGCCGACGAACTGCTCGGCGCACTGGACGGTTTGCCCGGATGGCCGGAACGCGTGAAGCTGATGCAGTCGAACTGGATCGGCCGCAGCGAGGGGGTCGAGGTTTCCTTTCCTTATGCGCACGACGAGCGCCAGGCGCTGAAGGTCTTCACCACTCGCGCCGACACCCTGCTCGGCGCGACCTACTGCGCCGTGGCGGCCGAGCATCCGCTCGCGACGCTCGCTGCCGAAAGCAATCCCGCGCTGCAGGCTTTCATCGAGGAGTGCAAGCGGGGCCCGGCAATGGAGGCCGAGCTCGCGACGCAGGAGAAGAAGGGCGTACCGACCGGCCTGTACGTGCTGCATCCCCTGACCGGGGAGAAGCTCGCGGTGTGGATCGCCAACTACGTGCTGATGGGATACGGCGAGGGCGCGGTGATGGCGGTACCCGCTCACGACGAACGCGACTTCGAGTTTGCCACCCGGTATGCACTGCCGATCAAGCCGGTGGTGCGCACGTCCGCCGGCGACACCGCTCCCGCGCCCTGGCTGGACGCCTATGCGGAGCCGGGGACGCTGATCAATTCGGGGCGCTACGATGGCCTCGATTTCGCCGGCGCCGTGGAGGCGATCGCCGCCGATCTCGAGCGCAAGGCACTGGGGCGCAAGCGCGTCCAGTTCCGTCTGCGCGATTGGGGCATCTCGCGCCAGCGCTACTGGGGTTGTCCGATTCCGATCGTACACTGCGACACGTGCGGCGACGTGCCCGTGCCGGACGAGCAGCTGCCGGTGGTGTTGCCCGAGGATTGCGTTCCCGACGGTAGCGGCAATCCGCTCAACCGGCGGCCCGACTTCGTGAACACCACGTGCCCGCGCTGCCAGCGCCCCGGGCGGCGCGAGACCGACACCATGGACACGTTCGTCGATTCGTCCTGGTACTACATCCGCTATGCGTGTCCGGACAACGAGGGCGCCATGGTGGACGAGCGGGTGAATTACTGGCTGCCCGTGGACCAGTACATCGGCGGCATCGAGCACGCCATCCTGCACCTGCTCTATTCGCGCTTCTGGACGAAGGTGATGCGCGACCTCGGCATGGTGTCGTTCGACGAACCGTTCTCGCGCCTGCTCACGCAGGGTATGGTGCTCAACGAGATCTTCTACCGCAAGCAGGGTACGGGACGCGTCGTGTACTACAACCCGTCCGACGTCGAGATCAAGACGGACGAACGCGGGAACCGCATCTCGGCCGTCCTCCGGGGCGACGGTCTGCCGGTGGAGTCCGGCGGCATCGGCACCATGTCGAAGTCGAAGAACAACGGCGTCGATCCGCAGTCCCTGGTCGACCAGTATGGCGCCGATACGTCGCGCTTCTTCATGATGTTCACCAGCCCGCCCGAGCAGACGCTGGCGTGGTCCGATTCCGGGGTGGAGGGTTCGTTCCGCTTCCTGCGCCGGCTCTGGACGTTCGCTCATCAGTACCACGAGACGGTGCGCCCGCGGCTCGACCCGGCACCGGCACTGGACGCCGGACCGGGCGGAGCGATCGCCGCCGCGCGCAGGGAAATCCACCTGAACCTCAGGCAGGCCAACTTCGACATGCAGCGGCAGCAGTTCAACACCGTCGCCTCGGCCTGCATGAAGATGCTCAACGCACTCGAAGGCGTCGATCGTGACGCGGGGGCGCGCGTGATCCGGGAGGGCCTGTCCATCCTGCTGCGTGTGCAGGCGCCGATCACGCCCCACCTGTGCGACCACCTGTGGCGCGAGCTGGGTTTCGGCGCCGACGTGTTCGCCGCACCCTGGCCGGAGCCGGAGGAGTCGGCGATGGCGCAGGACGAGATCGAACTCGTGCTGCAAATCGGCGGCAAGACGCGCGGCAGCATCCGCGTCCCGGCGACGGCGTCGCGCGAGCAGATCGAGCAGATCGCCCGCTCCAGTCCGGCGTCCGCCCGTCACGTCGGCGACCAGGCGATCCGCAAGGTCGTGGTCGTTCCCGGGCGCCTGGTGAACCTGGTGCTATGAAGCGTCTCTGGCACCGTGCGGCGCTGCTCGCGCTGATCGTGCAGCTGGGTGCGTGCGGCTTCAGGCCGGTCGCGCCGGCGCAGATCCCCTTCGAGAATCTCTACGTCGCCGCGCCGGACTACTCCTCCTTCGGCGCGCAGTTCAAACGCTACGTGGAGAGTTACAGCCGCAGCAGGCTGGCGAATGCGCCCCGTCAGGCGGACGCGATCCTGGAGATCCTGGACGAGACGCAGCAGAAGCAGATCCTGTCGCTGAGCGCTGCCGGGCGCGTGCAGGAATACCTGCTGCGCTACCGCATCGCCTTCCGCGTGCGGGATGCCAACGGCAAGGAATTGCTGCCGGCGGACGAGATCACGCTCGAGCGGGACTTCATCTACGACGACGATGCAGCGCTCGCCAAGGAGAACGAGGAGCTGTTCCTGTATCAGGACATGCGTCAGGACGCCATTCAGCAGCTGGTGCGCCGCCTGTCGATCATCGACCTTGGTGTCGATCCGGCCGCCTCCTGACGGTGAACTCGACCGTGCCTGCCGCTGCCCTGGCCGTACCCGGCTCCGTCGGGGTGGTCACACCGCAACGCGCCGCCTTCGAGCGGCCGCTGGTCCTGCGCAGCGGTGCCGTGATCGAGCGCTACGATCTGGCCTACGAGAGCTACGGCAGGTTGAACGCAGCGCGCAGCAACGCGGTGCTGGTGTGCCACGCCCTGAACGCCTCGCACCACGTCGCCGGGTGGTATGCCGACGATTCCAAGAGCGAGGGCTGGTGGGACAACCTGGTCGGCCCCGGCAAGCCGCTGGACACCGACCGCTTCTTCGTGCTCGGCGTCAACAACCTCGGCGGCTGCCATGGCTCCACCGGCCCCGCGTCGATCAACCCCGCCACCGGACGCCACTGGGGGGCGCAGTTTCCGCTGGTCACGGTGGAAGACTGGGTCGAGGCGCAGGCGCGCCTGGCCGACCAGTTGGGCATCGAGCGCTTCGCCGCCGTGATCGGCGGAAGCCTCGGAGCGATGCAGGCGCTGCAGTGGACCATGAGTCACCCCGATCGGGTGGCGCACGCGCTGGTCATTGCCGCGGCCCCCAAGCTCTCCGCACAGAACATCGCCTTCAACGAGGTCGCCCGCCAGGCGATCACGACCGACCCGGACTTCCACGGCGGCGACTATTACGCGCACGGCGTGGTGCCCCGGCGCGGATTGCGTCTGGCGCGCATGCTCGGCCACATCACCTACCTGTCCGACGATGCCATGGCGGAGAAGTTCGGGCGTGCGCTGCGCACGGGGAGCCTCAAGTTCAACTTCGACGTCGAGTTCGAGATCGAGTCCTACCTGCGCTACCAGGGCGACAAGTTCTCCGAGTACTTCGATGCCAACACCTACCTGCGCATCACCAAGGCGCTCGACTACTTCGATCCCGCCGCGGATTTCGGTGGAGATCTCGCCAAGGCGCTGTCGCGGGCGCGGGCGGGCTTTCTGGTCGTGTCCTTCACGTCGGACTGGCGATTCTCCCCCGCGCGCTCGCGCGAGATCGTCAAGGCGCTGGTCGACAACCGTCTCGACGTCTCTTACGCCGAGATCGACGCCCCCCACGGACACGACGCCTTTCTCATGGACGACGAGCGCTACCATGGCGTGGTGCGCGCCTATTTCGACAAGATCGATGGCGGCTGACGACGCTTCCCGCCTCGTGACCCGGCCCGGCCGCGCCGCCCGCCACGATTTTGCCGCGATTGCGCAATGGATCCGGCCGGGCGCGCACGTGCTCGACCTGGGCTGTGGCGACGGCACCCTGCTGCGCGCACTGCGCGAGACGCGTGCGGCGCACGGCTACGGCATCGAGATCGACGACGCCAGGATCGTGGCCAGCGTGCGCAATGGCGTGAACGTCATCCAGAGCAATCTCGAATCCGGGCTGTCCGGCTTCGAATCGAATTCCTTCGACTACGTGATCCTGTCGCAGACGCTGCAGGCGGTGCGGCACACGGAGGATCTGCTCAAGGAAATGCTGCGGGTGGGCCGCGAGGGCATCGTCAGCTTCCCGAACTTCGGCTACTGGCGACTGCGGTCGCAGATCTTCCTCGGCGGGCGCATGCCGGTGTCGCGGAACCTGCCCTACGAGTGGTACAACACGCCCAACGTGCACCTGTTCACCATCGCCGATTTCGAGTCGTTCTGCACGGTGCGCGGCATCCGCATCCTGGAGCGCGTGGTGATGAACGAACGCGGCGAACGCACCGGCCTTCTGCCGAACCTGATGGGGGCCGTGGCCGTGTACCGCCTGGACGCGGCGCGCACCTGAGGCGCCAATTTCAGCTTGGAGGTGCCGCGGGCACAAGCGAGGCGCGCCGGCGCGCCTCGCGTCCCGCCGCGAGGACCAGGATCATCACCGGCACGCCCAGGAGGGCCGTTCCCATGAAGAAGTGGGTGTAGCCGTACTGGTCCACGGCCCAGCCGGAGAAGCCGGCGAGGAACTTCGGCAGCAGCAGCATGATGGAGCTGAACAGGGCGTACTGCGTTGCCGAGTAGGCCAGATTGGTCAGTCCCGACAGATACGCGACGAATGCCGCGCTCGCCAGGCCGCCGCTCAGGTTGTCGGCCGAGATCACGAACACCAGGCCGACGAGATCGTGTCCGCGCGTGGTCAGCCAGGCAAACAGCAGGTTGGTCCCGGCAGAGAGCAGGGACCCTAGAAACAGCACGCGCATGACGCCCAGTCGCAGCGAGAGCACACCGCCGATGGCGGCACCGACCAGCGTCATGATCACGCCGTAGACACCGGAGATCGCGGCCACCTCGTCCTTGGTGAATCCCATGTCCCGGTAGAAGGGGTTGGACATCACACCCAGGACGATGTCGGAGACGCGATAGGTCCCGATGAGCGCCAGCAGGAGCAACGCCTGCCAGCGGTAGCGCGACACGAAGTCCTGGAACGGGCTGTACACCGCCGAGTGCAGGAACGCGAGCAGGGTGAGCGCCGGTGCGGGCAGACCGAGCCGGCTCAGGCGTCCGGCGACCGCCTGCTCGCGTGCCCTCACTTCCGGGGCGATCTCGTGCGCGGGTTCGCGCGAGAACAGCACGGTGACGATTCCCACCGCCATCAGCGCGGCCATGGACAGGTAGGCGACCACCCAGGGCGCGTGCTGGTAGGTCTGCTCGTCAGGGTCGAGGGCTGCTGCGATCCACAGCGCACCTGCGGACGAGGTGATCATTGCCGCGCGGTAGCCGACCTGATAGGCCGCCGCCATCGCCGCCTGGCGCGACAGTGCCGCCGACTCGATGCGGTAGGCGTCCAGCGCAATGTCCTGCGTGGCCGATCCGAACGCGGCGAGTAACGCGAAGACTATGAGGGCGCGCAATCCGCTGGCGGGGTCGGTCAGTGCCATGCCGGTCAGGCCGGCGACCACCGCGAGCTGCGCCAGGATGAGCCAGCTGCGTCGACGACCGAGGCGATGGGTGAGGATAGGGATGCGCAGCCGGTCGACCAGCGGCGCCCACACCCACTTGAACCCGTAGGCGAGTCCGACCCAGCTCAGGAAACCGATGGTGGTGCGGTCGATGCCGGCCTCGCGCAGCCGGTACGAGAGGGTGCCGAGGACCAGCAGCAGCGGAAGCCCGGCCGAGAATCCCAGGAGCAGCATGCGCGCGACCGGCGGTTCGAGGTACACGCGCAGGTCGCGCAGCCAGGAGGTCCTGGCACTCTCGCTCATGGATGACGGTCAGAACGGGTAGTCATAGTCGATCGTCAGCGGCGCGTGGTCGGAGAAGCGCTGGTCCTTGTAGATGGCGGCCCGCCGGGCGCGGGCAGCGATGGCGGGTGTGGCGATCTGGTAGTCCAGGCGCCACCCCACGTTCTTCGCCCATGCCTGTCCGCGGTTCGACCACCACGTGTACTGCTCGGCTCGAGTATCGACACGGCGGAACACATCTACATAGTTCAGGTGATCGAACACGCCCGACAGCCAGGCGCGCTCCTCGGGCAGGAAGCCGGAATTCTTCTGGTTGGAACGCCAGTTCCGCAGGTCGATCTGCTTGTGTGCGACGTTCCAGTCGCCGCAGATGATCACGTCGCGGCCGCTGGTGCCCAGTGCGTGCAACGGGGCGATGACGCGTTCGAGGAACGAGAACTTCACCTGCAGGCGCTCGGGCGAACTCGAACCGGACGGTACGTAGAACGACACGATGCTGAGGTCGCCGAAGCGCGCCTCGAGGTAGCGGCCCTCCGCATCGATGTCCGGAATCCCGATGCCCTGCCGGATTTCATCGGCTGCGCGCTTGCTGTAGATTCCTACCCCGCTGTAGCCGGGCCGATCGGCGCAGTGAAAGTAACCGTGCATCGAGCCCGGATTGCGCATGCGCTCGGTGAGGTCGCCGGGCCGGCACTTCAACTCCTGTATGCACACCACGTCGGCTTCCTGTGCCGCGAGCCAGTCGAGGAAACCCTTGGCGACGGCAGAGCGGATGCCGTTCAGATTGAGAGAGACGATGCGCACGCTCGAAGGACAGATCGATCAGGGATTTCGGAGGGAGTTCATCCAGTTCGCCATCGAGCGCGGCGTGTTGCGCTTCGGCGAGTTCAAGACCAAGGCCGGACGGCTGTCGCCCTACTTCTTCAATGCGGGCCTGTTCAACGACGGCCAGGCGCTCAGGAGACTCGGGCAATTCTACGCAAAAGCCATCCTCTCCGGCGGCATCGCCTTCGACCTGCTGTTCGGGCCGGCGTACAAGGGCATCCCGCTGGTGACCGCTGCTGCGGTGGCACTGGACGAGCACGGCCGCAACCTGCCCATCTGCTTCAACCGCAAGGAGGCCAAGGACCACGGGGAGGGAGGGACGACCATCGGTGCACCGCTGGCAGGACGGGTACTGATCGTGGACGACGTGATCTCCGCCGGGACATCGGTGCGCGAGGCGGGGGAGCTGATCGAGCGCTGCGGTG
>CAZNBS010000015.1:0-33451 GCA_964570955.1 uncultured Burkholderiales bacterium
TGCCGCCGAGAGCATTCGCGTCTTGCCAGTGCCGGCCATTCCAGAGACGACGGCGATATCCCCTGACTCTACGGTGAGGTGCCAAACCGCTTTCATCTGCTCTTCCGAAAGCTCCCTATGCTTTGAAAGGACCGTCATAGCTGGTTCAGTGGGTACGGCGTGGCCGGTTCGCATGGCAAGCGATCCGGTCGTAGAGAGAAGCGATTTCTCGAGCTCCATCATGTTCTGTGTCGCATAGCGCGGCTCGTTCGCGGTGGTTCCAAGTCGAACGATGTCGGGAGCGGCCGTCAAATACTGCCGGACCCCTTCAACAATGTCCTTCACTCGGAATCCGCGCCCCTGTGCTTCTTCAGCCGAAAAGCGGAGAAGGTCTCGCTCACAAAAGTGCGCCTGGGACTCGTCGAGCTTTCGGCATGCGGATTGCGCGCACAGGCTTACGTCCTTGGCGACAACGTCTCGCTTGATGTCCGGCTTGATCAAGCGGTTGGCTTCCGGCGTGCTCCAGCCGAGTGCCTGGCCGTGAGAGCGCCATTCCTGGAAGAGGTTCTGGCGCGACTTCGCCTCTTTGGCCTCGCGTGTCTCCAGCGCGGCAGCGGCTGCTGCTCGGGCTGAGCGAACGCCTTTGCGCTCCAGGTCTGCCTCGATCGAAGCGCGGCGCTTGCTGAAAAGTGTGGTGAGTTCTTTGGCCACCCCGTCGACTTCGAACCAACTTCGCGTTCGTCTAATTGAGAGTCCGAGATCCTGAAGCCTGGTTGAAAATTCGGCGCGGTACAAGGCTCCGACGGTCATCTTGGACTGGAAGATCGGCAGGCTGCTAAGCGTGCCCGAGCTCCCGTCCTGTCGGATTCCGATATTGAGGGCAAGACAGTGCGTGTGGATTGAAGGATCCAGGGCGCGAGAGGTGGAGTGCTCAAAGGTGGCAATCACGAGGCGGCAACGTTCGACCATCGTTCCACCACGACCCCTTCTGGAGGCCGAAAGACTCTCCTCCACAAAAGCGAGAGCCGACTTGACGGACTCGAAGTGTGCGTCCTGAATCAGTCTTCTGAACTCCGGATCAGCCTGGCTCCAGAGGGTGCTCACTGACTTTGGGGCCGAAAACGTCAAGTCCCAGCCAGGCCTGTGAGTCTGTTTGCCCTGGTGTCTCTGGGTTTGAACGAGCGACCGATCGCCGGATGGACTGTTTCCTCCGAAAAGGTTATGCAGGTGAATCGGGTCGACGATGCCGGTAAGGCCAAGTGTTTCGGCGCCGGCACCTAACCAGACGCCCGGTGGCTCGCCCCCTTGCGTGTAATAGTCCTCGCGAGCAAGGCCGAGATAATAGCCCGCTTGACCACCGGACATGGCTCCAATGCTCAGCATCTATCTTGGCTCCGAGAAGTGTTGGGCGACGAACCGCTCGGCATCGTCTTCGCGCAATCGGTAGCCTTTCACAAGGAGTCCCGTGTAGAAGCTCATGAGCGAGCGGCGCAGTTCGTCGAGTTGGCCCGATGCTCGGTCCGTGCCTTCGAGCGCCTGGATCACAAGCAGCCTCGCATATTCGCCGGGACTCATGTTGCAAGCTTCTGCGACCTGTGTCAGACGTCTGACATAAAGCGGATCCAAGCGGAAACCAATGCCTTCGCGAATGGTCGAGACGACCTTCCGTCGGCGAGATGGACTTACTCCGAGCTGCTCTTTGAGGGAAGTCAGCTCGTCCTCGTTGAAGACGACGGCGGGCCTTGTCTTTCGGCGTTCGCGATGTTTCGTCAGCTTTCCCTGTGCGGCTAACCGGTCGATCGTGCGCGGGCTTACCCCAAGGAACTCCGCTGCCTGGCTCTTGTCCACGCTGAATTGGACGCTTACGGGGCCTTAGTTGTTCGCCATTGGCGTTCATCCCAAGGTGAGTCAGGTGTGAATATGTTTGTTCGCCGCGTAGATACGCCCTATTCGTCGGATGCAAGAGATTGGATTGCGTCTTCCAATGCCCTCTTGACGTCGTCTCGCGAATGCTCTGTCGATGGGAATCGAACAGTGACGACTGCTCTTTCAAGCTTGATCGAAGTGCTGCTGAATTGAGGCTGGTCTAATGCCTTGACGTCTCGCTTGGTCTCTCGGAGAGACTTGACCGTGACCTCGCCTCGGAGCGCTTTGGCCAGCAGTCTTCGCTGGACTGCGGGGTCGTCTTGTTTTGCGATTTCCAGGAGGACCGAGCTTGTCACTATCTCTGACTTTCTCACTTCAGAAAGCAGGTCTGCGGGAAGTGAGAGGATTCGAAGGGTCTGCGTGATACTTGTCCGGGAGCGACCCAAAATCTTGGCAAGGTCTTCGTGCCGGTGGCCGTGCTCGTCGATCAGACGCTGATAGGCCTGGGCTTCCTCTACGGGGTGGAACGCCTTTCTGTGGAGGTTTTCGATGACCTGGATTTCGAGTTTTCGGTGCTCATCGATCGTGCGGACAATCGCGGGGATGACCTTCAGGCCCGCCTTTTTGGCCGCCGTAAGGCGCCGCTCGCCCATGATGAGTTGGTACCGGCCGCTGTCCACCTGCTGCACGATGATCGGCTGGAGAATCCCGAATTCCTTGATGCTCCCTACCATGTCGCTGACATCGCCCATGTCGCCACGCGGCTGGTCCGGGTCGCGATCGATGTCTTCGATGGGTAACTGGAACAGCTTGGGCTTGTCGTCGAAGAGAAGGTTGTCGTCGTGCTTGGCTCCGGCGGCCGCTTCTTTGATCGCGTCCTGGAGGCTCATCGAACCGCCTCCGTCGTGGCCGGCCACGTCTCGACGACTTCAATGGCCAATGCTCGGAAATCTTGCTTGCCCCGGTTCGTCTTCTTGGACAGAACGACGGGGACTAAGCGCTCTTGTTCGGGCTGCTTCATCTGGCTCCTTTCAATGGCTTCGGTGCGGGCGATCTCGGTCGCCAGTATCCTGTCCTCAACCGGCCCCAGCACTTCAAGGGCTTGCTGCTGGCGTTCCTTGCCGTGCCCCGTCACGAAGGTCTTGAGGATCCTCCAGTCGTAGTCGCTCCCATCTTTATAGGTATTGATGGAGCGCAGAAGTTGTGCAAATCCATCGAGCGAATGTCCCGAAAGCGGCACCGGTATGAGGATGTTTTCGGCTGCAACGATGGCGTTAATGGAAAGCTCGTGAAGGCTCGGAACGGTGTCTATCACGATGTAGTCGAATCGGTCCCGGACGTCCTTGAGGGCCTTGAGAAGGATGGTTTCACGATACGGTGCGTTCGTAAGGTTTGATGCGACCTTGTGAAGCCGTGCGTCTGCCGGCACAACCTTGAGCCCGTTCAGGCCGCTGTCCAAGATGCAGCTTTCGATGGGGAGCCGTTCTTCGGAGTCAGGATTCATCGCCTCCGCAATCGAAGGTCGATCCTTGAAATCGTCGCGTGCGATTCCAAGGCCATAGGCGACGTGCCCCTGAGGGTCCATGTCGACGATGAGGACACGGAAGCCCTGCTCGGCAAGACCCGCGGCAAGGTTGACGGCCGTGGTGGTTTTGCCACTGCCTCCTTTGTGATTGATGACGGCGATCGTTCTCATGCGGGCTTCTCGTCTTTGAAGGAATTCGGGTTGATTGAGGCATCCCACTCCCAGAAACTAGGGATGGGCGTGTCGGCGTGCTGGGAAAAGAACTCGACGAAGCGCTCCCGCCCCGCTTCTTCCGAATCGAAAAAAGACAGGCGCCTTGCGACCATCTTCTCGCCTCCAAATTGTGTCTTCTTCTCGATGTTGGCTCGAGCTTCCGCTTCCCATTCGGTGAACTCCGCGAACGCATCGGGACGCTCCGAAGAGAACTGAGATTCGAGCTGCACGAGAAAGAGTTCATAGGACTCTTTGTTCGCGGACTCGTGCTCATCCTTCGCTTTCTTGTACGCCGCCAACTTCTCGGATCTCATCTTCTCGACGATTCCGTCCACGAACGGAAAGCCGTGATTCCGCGCTTGCACGACGAAGGAGGCAATGGACTTCTTTCCCTCCGCTTGGTGCGAACCGCAATAGCGACCGAAACGGCGGCCCAAATCTCGGGCGTCGGCTTCAGGGAGTTGGGCACGAACCGATTTGAGCAAGCGGACCGCGGTGGGGATTTCCGAAGGACTTGCGGGAACGAGGGCTTCGGCCTTTCCATTGGACCAGCCTTCGTAGAACCCTTCCACGAACGCTTCTTCGTCAGTGACGGTGCGGGGGACTTCGCTCGCGCCCGGCTTTGGCATGTCGCGCTCGATCGCGCGGATGAGCATGCCTGTCCTGCTCGTGCGCACATTGCGAAGGGGCAACCACTCGATCTGGCGCTCGATCTGCTCGGCTGGATAGTTTTCCACAAGGCGGTTTGCGGTGGACGGCTCCAGACCTTCGGCCAAGAGTTTTCCACACAGACGCGAAAGCGATTGTCCCCCCGCAACAACATCCGGTTCGCCTGTTTGATGTTGTTTGGGAAGGTTGTTTAGATTTGTTGTTTTAATGTCGGTCCGGTTTTTGAACTCATCTGAGTCCACATTCTGAACCGTTGCCGGTCCAAGAACTGAACCGTTGGCCGGTCCACTTTTTGGACTGACTCCCCGGTCCATATTTTGAACTGTCGAACTCCGGTCCACTTTTTGAACCGTCGTTTGAGAAACGGTGTTTGAACCTAAATCACCCGGTCCACTTTTTGAACCGTTTACTTCGTCGAGGTCAAAGAGGTTGGGCTGCTCGACCTTTGCGCGGTCTGTCTCTTCGTCGTCTTGCCACCGGATGGCATAGACAGTCGCCTTGCTGTCGATGCCAGCGTTCGTGTCGAAGACACCCTTTTCCACACGGCGGATGTGATACCCGTCAATAGCCGCCTTTAGCGCGTTGCTGATCGTCGTGCGGGAGCCGATGCCCGTCCGCCGCATGATCTCGCTGAAGGACATCTCGATCTTCTGACGGCGCATGCCGAACTTTGTCTGCCAACCGATGGTGTTCCGGATGATGACGCCGATGACTTGAACAACTGCCAGGGGCTCGTTGGGGATTGTGTAGTCAAAGAAGTCGTTGGGTATGTGGGTCAGGTTTCCGTTGCCGGAAAAGAACCCGTCGAACTCATCAGGATCTGTGATGTACTCTTCGCGCTCGTCCCATTTGAGACTGTACAGGGCCGAGAACCCTTCCTCGTTTGCCCGGTGGGGCTGGCCGAGTTTGAGGCACGTGATGTACCGTTTGTCGAGTGCCTCTTGAATGGCGTCCTTGATAGCGCCACGGCTCACTCCAGCCGTCTCGATGAGCTCTCGGTAGGAGACGTAGGCCTCGGGGTTCTGGGGGTTGCCCTCCTCGTCCGACCACCCCAGGGTCTTGCGGATGAGGTAGGCAACGAGACGGAGGCATCCGCGGGAGGCGTTGGGGAGAACCGAGTCAAAGAACTGGTTCGGAGTGTAAGTCGTCGAGCTGGTGGGCGGCGCATAGCCATGAAAGGCCTGAGCGGCCTTCCCCTGCTGTTCCCTGATATCGATGCGCCCTGCCGTTTCCACTTATGCTCTTTGGGGTTGTTCGTTTGCAACATACTGCTGGAGGTCGACTCCATTCTCTTGAGCGTGCCGCTTGACAAGCTTATTGAGAATGTAGGAGACGGTGCGTTCGTCTTCGACGCTGAGGTGCTTCAAATACTCCTGCACGCCTGGTTCGAACGAGACGCCCGCCGTCCTCGTCTTTCTCGTCTGGGTCTTATCCATACTTCGTTTCAGCCTCTTTCCGATTTGGACCTGGCCCGACATTCAGTGTGTCGCACTGTGCAGAGTTCGCACGGTGTGCACGCTTTGTCAAGCGGTTCAATGAAAGGACGGAGCAGGGGGCCGAATTGCGTCTGCCCCGTGCTCCTAAGTTGGATGCGAAGCCTGCTTGACGAGGTGCGGATTACTCGTCAGAAAGCAGGGCGGACAGGATTTCAGTGGCAGCGGACCGTATTTCCTCGAGGGAGGTCATGAGGGTCTTCGCGTCGCCTTGGTACAGGTGGATGTAGTTCGCGGATGCGCCTTTCGTGTCGAGCCCGATCCCCTCGGCCACGATGTAGGCGACGGCTTCGGCCTGGGTCTCTCGGAGGGTTTTGGAAGGTCTTGCCTCACGGTCCCTTTGATGAAGGATCTCATGGGCGAGCTCGTGGACGAGCACCGAGAACTCCTGAGCCGGTGGCAGGTCGGGCCTCAGTTCGATTCGGCCGCCTTTCGAGACTCCAAGGGCGCCGCCCAAGGAATCCGAGTATTCGAGTTCGATTGAAAGCTGCTTGACGAGGTTCTTGAGCCTGTCGGTGAACTCTCCGGGATTGCCGGATGCCTCGCCGATGCTTGGGAGGGGCTCGCCATCGGTCTGCGCAACGTCGAAGACGTAGGCGCATCGAAAGCGGATGCTTGATTCGTTCTCGGAATCGCCCGCGGTTTCGGTGGGACTGGCGGCATCAGATCGGTTAGAGACACGCATCGGCGCGATGATGGCGATGCCCTTCTCGCCTTCGCGCACATGGCGTCCGAGCGACCGCCACGTGTGGTACCCCGCGACGTGGGTCGCATCGGGCTTTTGGAGCAGGATCAGAAAGACGTTGCTCAGGCTGTAGCGATGGAACCTTGCCATCGCGGTCAGATAGGTCTGGAGTTCTTCGCTGTGCCCGCCGGCGAGGGCGGTCGACAAGGAGTCCAGTTGTTGGGTCACGAGTTTTCGGGCGGTTTCGGCTTGCATAGAAGCTCCAGAAAAGGTCTTGCCGACATGGCAAGAGCGTTTAGAAGGGAGCCGGGTCTGTCGGCCGGTGCGTGCTCGTCGCCAAGGGGCAGTTACTCAACCTGAGCAAAAACCAAATGTAAAACGTGCGATGCCCGCGTGTCATGGACCGCGACTCGGCTCCCGAAGATCCCATCCGCGATCAACCGCCGTTTGGTTCTGGAAATCAGCTCAGCCTTCGGGGCTTTCAAGGAAGCGCTCCGGCTCCATCAGGCGCAGTTTGGGATGCAAGGCATGGAGCTGGCTTCGAAGCGGATCCGCTGGATTCGAGAGCCTCAGCAGGGCTTTGTCCCGGGTGAGCAGCTCTTGGGCTCTGCCTCCTATCGCAAGGTTCAGATAGGGCTCATCGCGGGGATCCGGAGGAAATCGCATGAAACTAAGCACAGGCTCAACGTGCTCGGCGAGTTCGGAGATGTGGTGTATGAGCGCCCTCGTTCGCTCCTCTGTCAAGCCTGGCAGCTTGCGTCGCAGCTCAGGCCGGTGCAGCACGTCCTGAAGTTCGCCCAGGACTTCTTTGCTCATGAGAAGGGTTCGCTGACCGTCGAGGACCCGCTGGAAGCAACGGTATGACGTGCCCTTGCTGGCGACGATCTGGATGAAAACCATGCAGTCGAGGACTATTGCGGCCGGTTTCAAGTCGGCTCCGTATCTGGCGGTAGTGGCCGTGTGATCTGAAAGATCTCGTAAACTGCCTCGACGAGTTCGTCGCCTTCGAGCAGCCTGTTGTCTTGGTGGATGTCGTCGAGCAAAGCGCTGACGGCGGCGGCCGCTCGCTCGCGGCGTTTCTCGGACGGGGCGGCGGTCTCGCTTTTGTTGCGCTTGGGCATGGCTTGGGCCTTTTGAGTTGGATGAAGGCGGCGCATGCCCTGGTGCAAGTTTCTTCACGGGTTCCTTCCAAACCGTGTTATAGTGGCCGTCAAGCTTCGGACAGGGTCTTTCCTTGTCCGGCGTCTTTGAATGGGCGGGCGCGCCCGGTAAATGCAAGCTAACCACTTGCACTAAGGAGAGCGGGGTAACTCCCTGCTATCGCGCTTGCTCGTAGAGCTGGATGCCACGAGAGTGGCTCGTCCAGTTCGACGGAGGCTCGCCGGAGTAATCCTTGGACTCGTTCCAAGCTAATCCCGACGTTCTATCCGATGGCTCTCAAGCAGACGGAGAGCAAGGTTCCAGGGCGACAGAGACAACCCTGTTTGGGACGGATGTTCCAGGCAGGCCGTGATGCGCAAAGTGGGTGCAAATCCCCCCGAGGGGTTCGTGGTCCTTTATAACTGAAGGGCTCGTTCAACTCTGGCTGGCGTGGGGAGTCCGGAGTCTCGCAAGAGATCTCCGGCCGGGGACCGTATGGGAACCCGGCGTCCGGTTGAAAAGACCGGCGGCGAATAGCTCAACCATGAGAGGCGGGAAGGACAGATTGAGTCTGATACCGCTTGCCAGTGATTCTTGTCGGAGACGGTGCCGAACTGCGAAGAGTCTTGCGAATGGGTAAGAGGGAGCTTGTAGGTTCTACCTTCTGAAAGCGCTGTGCGGACTGCACATGCGGCAACTATGGCGGCCCGGAAGGGACCGAGCATATCGCAACGACCTGGAGGCCGGTGGCCCCTAGCGACGTGACCGATGAGAAGAAGCGTTTCAATAATCTGGGAAGCTCTGCGGATGCCGGAATCGTTACCCGGTGCCTTGCCGGCAGGCAAGGTGGTTCAAATTCCGCAGAGTGGGAGTGTGCTGCAAGTAGAAGCTCCAACGGGAGCACATTTTGGCTGCAAGGCAGTGGCTAGGGTGTTGGCGGTTTCGGGTGGTTCCGAAGCCAAGTGCCAGAACGAAAGCAGCGACGAGCGTTGACTCGTTCAAAGACGCCAGTGGAGTCTCCCTCGAAGATGGTCCGGGAGGATCGGGTCTTCGAGGGAGTTCCAAGGGCAATGAAGACAGGCGGCCGCAACCGCTATAGATTGGGCAACCGCAACGGAAGGAACCTACACCGAAAGGTGAAGGTTGTCCAAGCGACCCCAAATCATGGCGCGGCCGCCGAGGGATGTCAGACGTCTGACATCGGCCTTGTCGAAGTGTAGGTTCCAAGCTGAGGTTCTTGCCGAAGGTTTTTTCAAAGGTGAGAGGTTTAGCCGAAGGGGCTCAAGGCTTTTGGTGGTTGTGCCGATCAAACAACCACCTTCCTTTTCCGGGCTCAGCTTGCCGAAGCTGGACGCGGCATGGGTAGGAGATATCGATGTGTCGCGGCGAGTCTGGCCGGCCTGGTTCAGCAGGTCGCCGTGTCCTATGTCGCTAACGGCTACTGGTTCTATGTCGCGGGAGCGGTGCCGGAGGGCAAGGATCCGGAGCGGATCGACGAAAAGCTCGTCGCCCTCTATGAGCTGAGCATCTCCAAGTACGTCCGTTGCCGCAGACGAAAGGCTGGCCAAGCGGCCGTTCAATACATCCGACTAGGTCGGTTCTTCCTTGTGCTGGCCACGCATGGGGAGCACCTCTTCTTCGTGCGCGAGAAGGGGATGATCCGGGATGTGCGGCGCTGCCCCATCAAAGTCGGCGGTTATGCTATCGGACATCGAAACGGCCGAGTTTGCGTGCGGATCGAGAGGGCGGAGTACCGTTGTCTCCGAGACGCTCTCGTGGGCAGGGCCCTGAGCGCCAAGGACCGGCTTGAGCGAGCGTTCTCGACGCTGTCCTACGAACCCTATGGCCCCGTCCGGTCGCAGCTCCTGTGCCTGCTCAGAGCCGTCAACCGGCGCCGCTCCATTGCCGGGCTGCCGCTCGTTTCAAAGACGTGTTTGCGCCTGAGTCGACGCATTGTAAAGCCCTTCGCTTAGGGACGGTCAGTAATCGGAGGGGAGCAAGACCGTCGTCGAGGACCGGTCAGCTTCGGTGATGATCCAGAACTTGACCCCGTTGCGGTCGCTGTAGACCGACAGAATCCGGAGGTAGGCGGAAATAGCGAAGTCGTTCTCCGCCGAGTCTTCGGGGTCACATTCTCCCCAGTCTGCACAGGCGTGCCGCCGCAGGCAGAGGGTGACGTCCATCGGATGGATGGCCTCAAGTGCGGTCCGCGTGATCATCGTCCGGCCGAGTTGAAAACGGGCTCCCTCGATGTGCATAACTTCCCCTGGCAAACAGTCGTGGGAAGGGTTCGGCATATCCGCGGGTTAGCTTTACCCGGATTGGATTGCGATCGAACGTTCGTTCTGTCGTCGGCGTGCATGAAGGGGTGCCCCAGTTCATAGGCCATGGTGAATGCATTGCGTGCAATAGCGAAAGTGCCCGTAGGGTGAGGACCCTACGGGCTGGCTGCGACTACTCTTCGCTCGGCCCTTCCTTCCGTTCGCCGGGCTCGACGAGGATGAACTCGTAGGCCTTGTCCTTGGGGACGGGAAGGAACTCGAGGCGGACCGAGTATCCCGCTCGCTTCTTGAGAGGGAAAGCGACTCCGATTCGGGTCCACTTGGTCTTCTCTTCGCCGATTTCTACGCTGGCGAGAACGTCGAGTCGCGTTTGTGTTTCGTTGGTCATGTTAGTCTCCATCTGTTTTGTCCCGGGGCGTTATTGCCCTCGAGCGCTCCTGTTAGGGCACGTTAGGGCGCGATGCGCAAGGGGTGGGGAATTGCCCTGACTGCACAAGCGAAGCGCGGAAGTGGGGGTGCCCCTTGCGCAGTCAAGCGTCCCGGTGTGCCATGGTGCGCGATCATCGAGGGGGATGCCCTCCGGGACGTGATGGAGAAGCATGGCTAAGCACAATCGCCTTCGTCGTTTCCCGCCCTTTAGAACCGGCGGACCAAGCCATGAGGACCAGGGCGCCTTCCCTCCATATCAAGAAGCAATTGGGGTCGGTCAGGCACGTTCGCCGGTCCCTGCGGGCAAGGCGACTTCGCTCTCGTCGGGTCGGCTCTGCGGAGATTGGCCGAGTGAGTTGCAGCCCCAAGTGGGTCCGATCTTAGGGCACGTCGCGAATAACGCCATCCATATCCCTTGGCAGAGGACGATGGAAGTAGTCGGTTCACAGTTCTTAGATGGCCGGGTGCCAGACGAGGGGGCGTCGCTCCAGGATCTGATGATGCCCGTCTACCGGGTTCAGCTGGTCCGGGAGTCGGGTCGGGAGCGGGTGACCCTCGAAGGCCCGGAAGACGTCGCAAGCATCCTTTCTCACTATCTGGAGGATGAAGACCGGGAACACTTTGTCACGCTGATGCTTGACGCGAAGAACCGCGTGATCGGCGTGCACACGGCCAGTATTGGAACGCTGACGGCCGCTCTGGTTTCACCTCGCGAGGTGTTCAAGGCCGCGATTCTCTGCAACGCACTCTCGATCGTGCTCGGGCACAATCACCCTTCGGGAGACGTGACTCCCTCGCCGGAAGACATTCAGGTAACCGAACGATTGGTCAAGGCGGGCGCACTGCTCGACATTGAAGTGCTTGACCATGTGATCATTGGCGAAGAGGGCTCCTATACATCTCTGAAGCACTCTGGATTGATGCCCAAGTGAATCAGCGGCGCCATTCGACCGGTTTGATGATTGGTAAATCCAGAGACTGCGCATTGGCGACGTACTCCGAAAAGGAGGCCGCATACCACGCCAGTCGGCCGAGCATCTCGGGGACGGTCCGCTTGGCTTTCGCGGCCATTGCGTGAAGAGCGTTGGTGACCGCGGCCGGGTCGTGGTCATAGAGCACCTTGAGGTAGTCGGCAGGGTGGGCGGCATTGATTCCCCAAGGGCCGAGTGCCTCCGCCTTGAAGTCCTTGACGTTGAACGTCACGATGGTTTCGGTGCTCGAATGAATCGCGGCAGCTAAGATGTGTCGGTCGTCCGGATGGTTCTGGCACTGCTCGGTGAGATGCTCGTAGCCCGTCACCATGGCTTCCGGAAAGGTCTCGTGAGCTGCCTTGATTCGGCTGTCAGCCACGCCTTCGGGCCAACCCAGCTTCTCGACGAACGTTCGGCGCGTTTCTTCCCAGATATTCTCTGTCCAGCGTGGCAAGAGGAGACGAGGCTCCTCTGAGAGCCGAAGGAACAGGTCCGAGACAGCCGCCTCGGCAAGCACGCTGGCGTCGAGCACGATGGGAAAGTCTGCTCGCAAGGTGTTACCGCTCCGTTTCCTCTCGCTCGAGAGGGACAAAGCGGTCGTACACGCCTGCTTCCACGAGCTCTTCTGTCATCTCGTCGAGCTTAGTTTTTCGTTCGTTGCTTCGGTCGTGTTGATAGCGTACGAGGTCCTTGAAGAAGACACGCCGGTGTGTTCCAGCGTGGTGATATGGAATCTTCCCGTCTTCAAGCAGGCGAACGAGGAACTGTCTGGACAGTCCAAGAAAGTTGGCAGCCGCTTGAGTTGTGAAGGCCTCGTTCTCATGCATGAGAAAGACAGCCTCTTTGCGCTTCATTGCTTCCACGATGGCCACAAACAAGTCATTGAGCGGTTTGGGGAGTTCAATGACGTCTCCTCCGTCTGTCAGCAGGACAGGTCGCACCTCGCCAAGGAGGACGCGCTGCAGTCCGGCCTGCTCCTCAGGGAGGATGTCAGACGGCCCGATTCTGTTTTCGGTGATGGTGCTCATGTTTCTATTATGGCCTCTATTCGCTATAAACGCAACCAGTGGGATTGCTAGTTCCCGCAGAATAGGACCCGCGTGTCAGACGTCTGACACGGTTCACCATGCCTCGGAGAGCTTGTCGATGACGTCCTTCCGGGCAAGCACGCGTGCACACAGCTCCCAACGGTTTTCATCAGGACTGACGGTCTCCTTGTAGCGCAGCTCAAACACATCACGGGCTTTCTTCCTGAGGTGGATGTATTCATCCATTTTGGCTTCGAGCAGTTCGACGCTGTCGATCCAGTCATCCTCAATGGTGTCTGGCAACCCGCCAAAGATGTCGAACTTGTCCCTGAGTCTTCGTGAGAGCGCTTGATAGACCCGTTCATCGCGAGTGTCGTGGTACACGAGGTTGAGCATGTCGACCGTGCGCCTTGCCTGTCCGAACCGTTTGATGCGTCCGAGGCGCTGTTCCAGCCGGGAGGGGTTCCAGGGGAGGTCAACATTGATCAGGGTGCCCAGCGTTTGAAGGTTCAGCCCTTCACAAGCGGCGTCCGTCGCAACCAATAGCCTTATCTCGCGACGCTTGACGGCGGCCTTGATGTCCTCGCGTTCGACCGCAGCAGACTCCTCGCCGTGAAAGAGTCGGCTCTTGCCAACACCTGCATAGACGGCGATCGGTTCGTTTGGCAGCAGCTTGGCGAGCTCAGATGCCACCCAGTGGGCCGTGTCGTAGTACTGGCTGAAAATGATGCAACCATGTTCGAGCCACGTTTTGCCTTCGGTTCGGTGTTCGGTCAGGAAGTAGCGAACCGCACCCAGCTTAGGGTCTCTTGCTTCCGGCCTGGAGAGTTCGTCGATGATGACCTTGAGGAACTGAATCTCCTTCGACGTGAGCCCGCTGAGGGTGTCGGCGATTCGCACTGCCTCCTCGTCTTCCTCGTCGATGTTTTCCCGGCCGAGCATCTTCTTTGCTGTTGAGAGTCCGCTGGCAAAGCTTGAACAGATTCGTTGAAGCAGCATCGCCTTCATGAAGCCTGCTGACTTCGTGCGAAGTCGAAGCTCGTCTGTGAAGTTCTCCGCGGCCTCGTAGGCCAGATCGAAGGGGTGGTTCGTGAGAAGCCCGAGCCCTTCGAAGCTCATCCCTGGATACGTGGAGGGCGGGGCGTTGGGAACCGGGTGAACTTCTACCGCCACTCGCTCCAACAAGCCCATCTCTTCCAAAGTCTGCCGGCGTCGGAGAACCGTGTGCCGCAGGATGGGGTTGTGTATTTGATAGAAGCCGGGTTCGAGTGTTTGAGCGACGGACTGTTGCTCCAGATAGTCGAGCGACGCAAAGCCTCGGTCGGTAAAGAACGCGCGGTCCGGGATCCCCATCTGAAGGCGAAGCTGCGAGAATAGGGGATCTTCTGAACCGGGAGGCAACGGGTTCCGCAGCCACTCCCATGAGTCCTTCTCGTCAATGGGCGACTCCTCCCCCTTCACTCTGGGCAAAGCCTTTTCCCAGTCGCTCCAGAGACCGAACACCTCACGGCCAAGGACAAAGTCCACCCCGCTGTTAAGGATGCGAAGGAGGTCCCAGAGTTCATACACTTCGGTCTGAATGGGTGTTGCCGTTCCCAAAAGCAGATTCCGCGTCTTATGCCCGATCTGAAGCATGAAGCTGAGCAGGTTGTTGGCCTCGGTCTTCTGATCGCCGAGTCCTCCGCGGCGACGCGCTTTGTGGGCCTCGTCGAGCACGACGGTGCCGTACTTGCGCTTGAGCAAATGCTCCCGCTCTGCCGTTCCCTGGAAGATGAGCCCCGTCGAGACCAGGGCGATTTTGAATGGGCATCGGACGATGTCCTCGGGACCGCGAGTCTTGATGATGTGTCCGTTGGGGTCGATCCACTCCTTGCGATTGGAATGCCAGACCGCACTTGGGATGCCGAGCTTGTCTTTGAGTTCAACCTGCCATTGGAGGGTCAGAGTTGAAGGGCAAAGAATTAGCACGGGGCCATCCTCGAGAAGAGCTGAGACAAGGGCGCTTGCGGCAAGCGACAGGGTTTTGCCGACGCCAACCTCATCGGCCAGAAGCATCCGGGCCATCCCATACGTTTCCCGGTGCTGAAGGAACATCGTGACGAAGGAGCGCTGCCAAGGCTGAAGCTGCTCTCCGCCGCGGTAGATCGGGCTCTCCGCGAGCGCCGCGGCCGCCAGGTCGCCCGGTGGGACAGACCCAAGGTCGATTTCCTCTCGTTGGCCAATGCGGCCAATCTCCTCGATGATGACGTCTGGTAGCGGAATCGCTTCCTTCCAAAGGGCATCGAATTCCTCTTCCACCCAATGGACTCCAGCGGCTGAAGGGTCTTCCCAGAGGAGCTCGTAGTAGTCCGCAAACGCATTCTTGGTTTCGTTGACCGAACCCAAGAATGAAGTCTTGATGCCGTCTGCGCCCTCGATGACGCCTGCCTTGCCGTGGACGAACACGAGGTCTCGCGGAACGACTCTGACTTCCACTTTGCCGCTCGTCAGCAGGGCATGGAGTCTCTGATACCGTTCCTTGTGAAGCAGCGCCTCGATCTCGGCGGGAGATTCCGCGTTCCACCGCTCTTTCAGCGCGGTCTCACGGGCATGACGAGAGACCTTGATGTCGGCGGGGTCTAGGTCGCTGTTGCAGACAATCTGGACTTTCTCGACTGACCCGATTTCCTCCCCAACGAGTTCGAAGATGGAGCTGCGGAAGTACCCGGCGATGCGTTTGTAGGACTTGGCGCCCCTCAGCTTCTCGGCCAAAAAAGCGCGGTCGAGCGGTTGTCGGCGGGATGAGAAGCGGTTCAGTTCGGCCATGGCTTATCCCAGTTTCTCGTTCTTCACGAGTTCGCGAAGCACCCTTGCTGCGCTCGCCTCCTCGGGCCGGATGGCTTCGAGCTGCTTTGCCATGTAACCGGAAAGCTCCGCAACCAGCTCGCGTTGAGTCGAGTCGTACCAGTTTGGGACGTTGAGCCTAAGGTGTGCCAGAACGTCGTCCGGAGGGATGTTTTTGACGATCTCCATCATCGCATAGAGCGAAGCGCGAAGAACGCTCTGATGGAACTCAGAACTCTCCCCCATTTCCGCCCTTCCGAACTCGACCGCCGATTTCAGGCGGGCTGAGTTTGCTTTGCTGGACGCGAGAAACGCGTTGAAGTCTCGGACTTTGAACGCCTTAGCGAAGTTCTGATAGTTGTCGAGCGTCTTGGCTCCTCGGGCTTCGAGGTCGAGCATTTTCATATAGAAGCGCTCGGCTCCGGAGAGCTTGTCCCAGTGACTCTTTTCAATGCCGCTGGGAACCAGGCACTGGTTTGCGGTTGCTACGGCGAATTCGATGAGTCCGTCGACAAAGGTCTTCTCACTCTTCACTCGGGGCCGCAGAGCTTCGGTCGGCATGTCGCGACCGTCGATGGTCGCGTACTTGGTGAGCACCCTGAGGGCGGCGGCGTAGCCGGCCATCTGGATGTCTGCGTCTTCGAAGACGTTTTCGTCTCGGTACAGACCCTTAGCTTGCTGGTTGAGGCCGGTGAGGGTGGCAACTTGCTCTTCCACCTCTTCTTGAATCTCCCAAGCGAGGTCGTCGCGGCTGATCTTGTGGTTACCCGCTCTCTTGCGAAGAACCAGAAGCACCGTTCCTTTCACGTAGCTGCCTTCTCGGAGTGCACTGTCCGTCTCGGTGACCACATACCACGCTGCTGTAACTTGAAGGCCGCTCGCCCACACGATGTTGGCCATGTCCGCCCAGATGGACCCAGACTGGTGGGTGAACATAATGACCTGGATGCCGTTGTCGGGCATGCATTCGGTCATCCGACGATAGGCTGCAACCATTCCCTGGCGAAATCCCTCGTCCTCACCTTTGATTGCCAGAGCTCGTCGGCTATCCCAAACCCAGTCGGAGAATTCCGGGGCGGGATTTCGCCTAAGCCATGAAATGAAGAACTCGAGGATTTCCTCATACTTGACCGCGTCGCCATATGGAGGGTCCGTGACGTAGACGTCGTTCTGGATTTCAAGCTCGTTCGCTGCTCGGCAGGAGACAATTAGGTTCACTGGAGGAAGTGGTTCCGCCTTCACGCGACCGCAGATTTTCTCGAAGGCTGCCTCAGCACCACGACACCCGTAGTTGAAGACAGTATTCAGGGCTTGGTTGTAGAAAACTTGGCTAATGCTCCCAAATCCCTGCCCCCGGGCGCTATGCCAAATCGAAAGTCGCGAGTTGTAGTTGAGCAGTTGAGCCAGGGCGACTTGGTCGGAAGCGGTTGAGAATCTCTTGATCAAACCGGCAACCAAGAGCTGTCGCGGGTTGAAGAGGTGATGCCAGTAAGCCCAACCACGCTCTCGGACCGGCTGATCCGTATTGTATCCGGACTCAATCTTCATGTCCGGAATCCAACCGTTTGCTTGCCAGGAAGCCAGATTGTCCTTTAGGTAAGTGATGACGGTCTGCTCTCGCGCAAAGTCATCCTCTGAAACGGGCCTGAGTTCTGCTTCAACTCCTCTCCCGTTCGGCTTTGGTCGAGCCCAAACGATTGCGTACGGCCTTTCTTGGTATATGTCACCTGGGATTGGGGTGAAGTCAAGTTGTGACCACTGTCTGAGCTTGCTAGAGGCTGTTCCATCAGGCTTGCGATAGTCGCCGCGAAGCGTTGAGATCTTGGTCTTGTACTCCACTCCATTAACCCGATGGATTAGGTACGGATCCTGCCCGCGTCCATCAGTTCTGACAGTTCCAAGCTTTGCCGATGCTAGTTCCGCATCACTTACATTTCGGCGGATTGAGATGTCATATCTCTTTCGAACCGGGTCTGGGCTCAGCTCAGCCACGGCTCTGTAGTCTTGGCTGATTATCAAGGAAGGAATCAAAGGGACCAACCAACCGGTTTGCGGGCAGACCGCCTCCACGCAGTAGACGATGGACTTGATCGACCATCCCTGACCATCCGTCTCGGTTCCGAGTTCCCGGAGCACTCCCATTACGTTTGCCTTGAGTCGCTCTAACGAGGCTTCCTGCTCTCGCCTTTCCTCATCGTTGCCACCGACGATATGAAAGGCTCCCCATGTCAGCAAGCAAGCGATTGGGTTGAGGTCGCTGGCATAGACGTCACATCCTAGACGGGCTGCTTCAAATGGGATCTGGCCGGATCCTGAGAAAGTGTCTGCAAAGCGTGGGCGATGGCCAAACCGCATGATGCCTAGTTGCTCGAAGAGCTCTGGGAAAGACCGAGCTCCTGTGCCCAAGTGAGCATTGACGGCTTCCCAGATGTGGTCGTGAACGTCTTCGACTTCTTCGGGTCGGTTGCTTGCCTCCACTCTGTCCCGGTAAGAACCCTCTGGAATCATTTGGGTCTCCAGCCGGAGCCGGTCAACTAGGGGAACGTCCTCTCTCCAGCGCACCCTAACTCCATCAAGAGATTCATCCGTAAAGTCGACGGGGGCTGAGATAGGGAGAATGCCTTCCGGTTCGGACTCAAAATAGTCCGAGACCCGAGAGATGGCGAGCTTCGACAGGATTTCCTTGGGTTTCGGACGGCGCTTTGCTCGCACAGCAAACGACTCGTCATCCATTGCCATGAGCTTCTCGAAAATCTCGAGGTCGCGCCGGTCATCGCCTGTCACTGGCAACAGACACCCGAGAACACAGGCTTTATTCAGGATGAGCGGCTTACGGCCCTTCCAATAGCTCCCTAGCGCGGTGAGGGTCTTTCCGACATTGGCCATTTGCTCCTTGTAGGCCTCGGCAGATAACTTCTGCACAGGGAGAAGCCGTTCGATGAGCGCTGGTGCGTCTTCCAGGCTAAAGGGAACGACTTGGCTCATGATTCGGACTCCTGAAAGAGAGTCGGCGAGAAGAGGTCTCGCTCGACCGGGCGCGGCCTTTGCTTCCTCTCGGCGGGCTTCTCTCCGTCAGACAAGGCGTGGAACAGGGCCTTGCGCCAACCTCGTTCTTTGTCTTCTGCCAGCCCGGCTTCGGCAACGGTCATGGAGAACAGCCACCAACGTTCCTCTGGCCTCAAGGCAAGCCACTTGCTGCAAATGATGGGGATTAGCGGCTCTTCGGCTGTCTCTGCCGCCCAAGCAAGCACGCAGAGTTCCTTTCCAAGCAACCGGTCTACCTTGTTGGTGCCGGTATGCCATCGGCTCGTAACAATCTTCGCGGCTTTAAGTCGGTCGTTGAACTCACGCCTGGCAGCTTCGGCAATCGCAGACCAAGTCGCCCGCTTCAGGACAGCCCGGTCCTCTTCCTTTGGGATTCCACCTTCCATGCCGCGATAGCCGTAGTCCTCCGTGATGACCACCTCACCCGTTCGCACAGTGGGAATCTCGACACGGAACAAATGCGCCCCGTAGCTAGTTGGCGCTCCGAAGTCGACCAGATTCCCCTCACGAACGAACTGATGGGTCATTGCTCCACTTCGTTGACGGTCAGTTCAATCCCGAGCTTATCGGCGAACTCCTTGAGGTCGTGTCCGGAGGCAAACGATGCTCTTCGGAAGGTCATCGTGATAGGAGCGTTCGGGTCGAACTTCTCAAGGGCTTTGTTAAGCAAGCTCTCGATGAAGTCAGCCGATACCGGAATCTCACCGATAACAATGCTGACCATTTGCGCGCCCTGCCCGATGGAGAGGTTGACTCCCTGAATTTCGGCTCCCTTCTCTCCTGCGAGCTTGAGCCCCTCAAAAGTCTTTGCACGAGAATCGAGCTTGAATCCAGCTCCCGGCCGGATGATCTTGCCTGGCGGTACCGGGTCGATCTTGACCCCTTTTTCACTCTTAGCCGGGAAGGTGAACTCGCGCTTAGTTTCGAGTCCATCGGCATGGGCGAACACCTGGATTCGTGCCCCCTTGTCGTCTATCGGTATCGGCTCCGTATAGACGTTGCCTTCCCGGGCCTCACTTCCGTCAAGGGTGTAGCGAATCTCGCCGCGCGGCGCAATCTTGAGTTCGACCGTCCTTTGGTCTCCGTTCTCAGCCAGGAAGTTGCGAATCACTAGCTTGTTCGCCCAGGCGACGGGATCGCCAGTGTCGTATTGACCGGACGGATCCTTCACCAGGAAGGCAACGCGCAAAGCGGATGTCGTCAAATATTGGTCGGAAAGCACCGGAGACGAATCGCTGACCGCGCCATCTTCTGCGTAGTGAACTTTCGGAGCCGGTCCGGCATTGACGGGCGTGACGCGCAAACGAACGTTGCCATGATCGTCGGGTTCGGACTCCGGGAATACCTGAGCCGAAGTGGTCTTCTTCTTGGGCTTTTTGGTGACGTAGCCGTTCCCTAGGTCTTCCCAAAGTCCACGATTACAAGCAATGGACTTGAGGCTGTCGAGGCCCTTTGGAGGGAGCCAGTACATGCCAGCTTGCTCCATGTAGCGGTCCACAACGTCTGCCCACCTGGCCTCGTCGAGGTTCTCAGGCCAGAGGAGATCCTGAGCCTTGTCTAGGACAGCATCGAACTCCTTCTCCACGTCGAGATACAGCTTCAGCGGATCGGCGGTGAGTGTCTTTTCGATCTGCTCTTCACCATTGAACGGCCTGTTGGCGTCCCTGGTCATGTCGAGCGGCTTGTGACGTAGTTCGGCGGGCTTCCCTGGTCGCTGAACCGGGAAGAACACCTTGTCAAAGAGGTTGAGGATCGTCGATGTGAAGTCGAGCTCGTAGGTCTGCTGCTTCTTTTCCAAGTCTTCGCGCTGAGGGTGTCCCTTGGGAATCCGTCCGTCCGCCTTCTGTGCGGCGAATAGCTGCCGCGCCGCCTTTTCCAGGCTCGCCATGGCCGTTTTGTCTCCAGTTAGAACGCAGAGGTTGTTCTTCTGGCTGAGCGCCTCGAAGAACTTCTGCACTTCCTCGGGCGGAATCTTGGCATCGGGGCTTACGATGAGGAGGACACGGCCCTTGCGAACGCGATCGGCGATGTCGTCAAGCTTCGGCAGCGGGAGCACTTCTTCGTATGCGGTGCGCCTGGTGGGCTTGAACATGTCCGTGAGGCGATGCCGAATCAGGTCGTCAACCTGGTTCTCCGGTGCATCGTGGGCGAGGCTTTGAAGCAGCTTTGTCAGGTTCTCTTGGCGGTCGAAGTAGTAGCGGCCCTCGGGAGTGTGGTGCAGATACCACGCCTCCCCTTCGAGCTCGTCGAACGCCTGCAAGAAGTCGGATGGCTCTCGTAGGGGTGTGATGAGGCACTCGACCATTTCCTCCCGCGTGAGCCCCTTGACGGCGTTTACAGCCGTGGACAAACTGGCCGTCAAGACTAGAGCGCCAATCTGACTGGCAGCTTCTTTGCCATTTTGAAGGTCGATGACTTGGGCATGGGCAGACTGCTGGGAATCCCAGAGGTCTTTGGCGATTACATCGCGCATGCCCGAGATCTCTGTGAGCTTGTCTCGGACTTCCTGGATTGAGAGGTCAAAGTGCTGGGGACCGATGAGGAAGATGTCGTTGGCTTGTCGCTCCCAAACGGAGCGAAGAAGCCGCGATACAAGTTCGATCAGTCCGCGGGTTTGTTTGAATTGCTCGTTCTCCTTGAAGAGCGCGATGACGTTTTTTAGCCGGGGGTGGAAGGGATACGTCGAGGCAATCTCGTCCGCTATCGCTTCAGCGCCCCGGTTCACTGTTTTGGACTTCGAAGCCTCTTCCAGTTTGCGGCCGAAAGCGGCTGCGATGTCGCCAATTTCGGCCTGGTCGGGCACCCTGGTGAAGAGTCGCTTTCGGAGGATGTCGTAGATCTCATTTGCAGCTAGGTCGACGGGGGTGATGTTCCTCTCTTGCCGCCCGAGCTCCGACCTAGCGTCTTCGAGGGCCTTATTGATGAGCTTGCCGCCAGTGTCGTAGGACGCGGCGAGGTCCGAAACCACGATACAAACATTGGCCTTCTTGCCAGCGGCCGTCAACAGGTTCGCAAAAGCCCTGGTAGCGATGTCCGCGACGGTTCCGTTCCCCACTTTCTGAGTGTCGTAATACTGGAAGTAGGGGGGCATCTCGTCCAGGAGGATCAGAATCGGCTCATTTCCGGAGAAAAGCTGAAGCCAAGCGTTTTCGTCCGGCGCTTTGGGTCCAGATGTCCAGAACTGGGAGAACTCGCTTCCCTTCCCTAGCTGCTGGGCGATCTCGCCCCAGAAGAAGTGGTCAGGGTTATTCCTACCGTTGAATGCGGCGATTTTGGCTTCGCCGAATCCGTCGATGTGAGCCATTCCAGCGCAATGGGACTTGCGAAGCGCCTGATTCTTGGCGAGCAGTCCAAAGCCAACGAGCAGATGCGTCTTACCTCCGCCCATGGCTTGCTTCAGGTGGAAGATGGCCTGGGAAGATGCTCCCGCGAGCCTGGCAATACCCTCAGAGACGAGATCTGCCATGCCCTGCGTGATGAAGGTCTTCTCGAAATAAGCAGCGCCATCACCCTCAGATTTGATGAGTTCATCGAGCTGCTCGATCTGGTCGCTGAGCTTGATTCTCAGGGCGTTTTCGTGAAGTTGACATGCGTCTCGAACGGTCCTCATTGGTCTTGTTGCTCCCTCCCCTCGGCTCGGTCCAAGCGGTCCATGAGCTCCTGGTAGCTGTCGGCGTCTTGAATCACGAGCGCGGGCTTGCCCTTGATGGTCAGCACCACCGGCTTCCTTGTCTCCGTCACCCTGGAGACAAGCTCCTTATGGTTCCGCAAGAAATCGGTCAGCGAGAACACCTGGCGTAAATCGAGCATCATCCCTCCGCGTCGCGAATCAAACTTTTCTTTGATACCCGATTACGGAACCGTTGAGCTACCAGAGCTCGTCGAGGTTTTTCGCCGCCTCGAGCTTGGCGAGCGACGTGTACCGTAAGTTCTGGAGGGCTTTGACCCTGCCGCCAGGCACCCAGGGGATTGGTCCGATTGCTCTTGCTGGTTCCGAAAAGTTGAGAACAAACTTGGCTGTGTCTGCCCAAGGCTCGATCGACGCGACCGGAGCAACGTGGGTGATGGCAGAAATGGGCGCCACCCTATAGACCGCAACATGCTTGATTTGGGGGCGCATCGTCCCATGTATGCGCACCTGGTACCACCGATTTTCGCCAAGAAACGTTTCTTCGAAGCCATCCTCCCGCGCGGGAACGACGATCGTGTCAAGTTCACTTGTCGATTTGGGAAGCTTGGAACTCTCGCTCGAGACTGGAGAGGCAATGTCGGCCTCGATCCCCTTCAAGAAAGCCTCGAAGAGGAACATCTGGTTTCCTTCCTGGTTCGAAAACCGCCGAACCTCCAACACCTCGACTCCAAATGCAAACTTCCTTGAAAGCACGTTGACTAGGTCATCGGGCACACGATTGATGACAACCAACGCCTGAAATGGAGAGTGAACGAGTTCGTCGAGTAGGTGGTCGAGGTTACGGAAACGGTTGTCCAGGGCGAATCGGTCGCAGGCAGCCAGCTTGTCGGGCTCAGCATTCAGCGCGTTCATGAGAATCGTGCGAACTAGCCGTGGCTCAGATTCGAACGCAAGCGAGAACTCTAGAATCTGAACCGCGATGTGCTTGAGGAGGTGGTGGTTCGCCAGCTCATTCTCAACCACGAAAAGTTTCGGCCTGCGCTCCGAGAGGTCAATCAGATACCCGTCCGGAATGTTCTGCTTCCCGCCTTTCTTTCCGATAAGCCGCTTGACTTCAAGGTAGATGCGTCCCTTTCCGAAGAGTTCGCCCTGGATCTGCCTGACTGCCTGTTCAAGTTCCGCCTCAGTGGCAAAGTCATCGTGCTCAAAGCACCCGGTTGAACTCCAGATCGTGTTCATCGCGCTCAGGGAACCTCACATCAAACTTTTCTTTGATACCCTATACTAGCGGAAAGACTCGAGGCTCCTCGGGCAAGCACGATGAACCCTTCCGGAGAAATGGCTATTGTTCGTCGAAGGACACAATGGTCAGCACGAGGTCGTAGTCACCTAGGACTGCCGACTGTTCCCACACTTGAAGGCGGTCGGCATTGTGGTCTCTTGAAAACCAAACGGATGCGTCGACGGACGATGGCTCGTCGAGCTCATCGGGCTCCGTCAAGCAATTCCACGCGAGTGCACGGTCGTCGATTGGATCTCCGCGCTGGACGCTGTAATACGGTCTTGCCTTGAGGCTCGAAACTGCCCAATTGACGCGGTTGCTGGTGGACAAGACCACGATTGCCGGGAAGTCAATCAGCTCTGTCACCCTGATGGCTGCCGCTGTAAGTGAGGTTCCAAATGTCGAGGCAACTTCAATGGCCTTCTGAATTGTCGGAGAGGCGTAACGAAGCGTTTGCGCAAGCATCGGCGTTGGCATCAGCAGCTCTGCAGCGAAAGCGTTTGCCTCCTGTTCAATGCCGCTCCCTTTGTATGCGGCGATGTCGCCCGCAGTGCAGGCGATCGCTTGACTGTAGTCACGATGCAGCTCCCAGTGGCCGAGCTCGTGGGCTATCGTGAAGGCAATACGGCCCGGCTCCTTGATGTCTTGTCGGTATCCGATAAGCCCAAAGCGACCGCCGCGGAGAAGCGAGCCGTCCAGGTTCTTATACGGCTGAGGCATGACGATGGCCCCTCGTCTCATCGCTATCTTCTCGACGTCAATCTGAGCCGGCCGTTCGACCCCGGCCGCTGCTAAGACCTCTAGCGCTCTCCTTTTGGCCGCAGGGGCATCGACAGGGGCTATCCTTCGTCCTCCTCGGTCAGCTTCTGCAGAATCTGCACTTGTTGATATAGGGCCTGGATGTCCTCCTCCGTCATCTCATCTGTAAGTCTCGCGGCATATCCATAGGAGACGATTGCCTGGCGCATTGCTCCAAGAGAGGGCAGCTCAATTCGCGATGGCATCGATAACAGGTCTGCCCGCCGTGCAGTCATTTCTTCGGAAATGGCCACAGCCTGCTGTTGACCGAGGAATTGACGCATTCGTTTCACAAGGGCACTCGGGTCTGTGCCCTGATCGCGCAGGAGCGCCTGAACCTCGTCGCGGGACGAGTCATCAACTTGCCCCTCCGCGTCAAACGCGAACTTCGCGAGAGAATTGATGGCTGCTCCGCTTTTTGGTTTCGGTTCGCCGCTCATTTGTTTACGTTCCTCACTTGTTTGGCCGGGGGCTTCATCTCGAAGTAGTCCCTGAGGCAAGCCTTAATGCGGTTGAGTTCAGCTCTTTTGACGTCAAGCTTGGATTTGACCATTTCGTCGGTTTCTCCGTCCATGTAGAGTTCGATTGCTCGGACCACGTTCGCGTCGCCTGAGAACGACTCTATGACTTCGAGGAGGGTCGCATCATCGTCTTGTTGGCAATCAAAGCCATCTTGGGGTCGCACAGTTATGGAGTTCTCTACACTCTCCACGTCGGTGGAAACATCGCTCCGAACCACACCTTTCAGGAAGACGTAGAGACTTACGCGCTCCGGCTGCCACTTACGCCTCCCGGTACGTTCACTGTCGAAGACCTTGCGAATCGCATCCATTGCATAGTCTTCACCGCTCTTTCCGCCCGGAGGCAAGCCGGCCCTGGATTGGAGCCAAGTGAGCCCTGCGACCAAAAAGTTCGCATACGCAGTGAGCCGCTCGATAATGTCATCCCAGTCCTGGCCCTCTAGCAGCTCTTTCATGGCCCCTCAGCTTGCGGCTGTCTTTGCCTCCATCTATAGAACTCCGCCCGGAATCAGCTTGCCCGCCTCGTAGGAAGTTCCATTCCAATCATAGACGTAGGTCGCAGGCATACCGGCAAACTTCTGACCGAGCATCATAGCCGTGGCTTGAGGAGCCGCCATAAACAAGTGAATCCGTGACGGTCTTACCCTTGCGACCGCAATGTCAAGTTCCCTATAGATTGTGCCCACAAGTCCTCGCGCGGTGTCGTCTGAAAGCTCGAGTGGACCGCAATCGGGTCTGATTTCCAGCATGCTTGCATCGACCTCGCCGGCCGCGTTCATCGCGCTTTCTCGAAGGTTCTTGAAACGGCTCGTGATGGTAACGATGAGGGCGTCGCCATCTCGGAGATCCTCAATGACCTGGACTGCAGGAGACGTGGCCTGGCCCGTATTCGACCAGTATTCTGTCGGGGTCTGCCTGATTTCAAGTTCAAAACTCTGAAAAACCCGACCGAAGAGGAAGGCCGAGGTGATGTGCTTGGATCCCTCTACGATGATGCGCGGCCGCCCGTGTGCTTTCGAAAGGACCGACTTAACGTCCTGGAGCGCAGTCACCAGATTTGACCAAAGGGAGGCGTCGCTTGCGCGATAGATGCATCGACCGTCGATAGTGAGCAGCTCGTCATTCAATGACGGAAGGACTTCGCGGGTGCTGAACTGGAGGCGGAGGGTTTCAGCTTGCCGAGGGTGGTGTCCGCAGGCAACCTTCTCCAGCACCTCGCGTGCGACGTGAATCAGGCCGGGCTGAAGCGAGTCGTCAGCCACGGGAACGCAATGGTGATCCGCGATATTGAAACCGAAAGCGTTCGTGCTCTTCGCCGCGAGATCAACAAAAGTGACTGATCGCGGCACGGCAAAAAGGAAGAACTTGGGGTCGGCTTTCCACTGAGCGATTGCTGCCGGCATCTCGACTTCGGCAATAAAGGGCCGTGCAAAGACACTCGACGTCGCGTAGAGAAGGCAACCAAGGCAATCTTCGCGAAGGGCGCGGCGGGCTTCATAGGCGTTCGCGTCGCCGACAAGGAACCCGCCTTGCTTGTCGACCCACGGGACAATACCTCGAAGCCTTAGCTGATCGGCGAGCAGGGCCACCTCGGACGCGTCTCCGCTATAGTGCGAAAGAAACAGCTTTTTCAGGCCGTATCCTCCTCGGTTTGTCGCGAAGGGCGCCTGTGTGGCGACTCGGGAGCGAGCCACTTGCCGGTCTCCAGCCAGAGTTCATATAGCCCGAGCCAGGCCCAAATGAGCGGGAAAATGAACGTCGCGAGTAGCTTCCCGCCGTGCCATGGATCTTCGACCGGCCAGTAGAGGCACAGCTCGCCTTCGATGTATTTGTGAGGGGCGTCGGGGTGAAGCGTGGGTCGCAGCACGCGAGCACGGGGAATTCCGCCCGGCCTATATCGCACCTCGATGCTGTAGGCGGGGGATGACGGCCTTGGCGAAAGCGCTCCACGCCAGATCCCAAGCTGTCCTTCCTTGCGAAAGCGAAAACCTGGGAAGCGAGCTTGGACGGCAAGGTCCTGAATCAACAGTGATATGGGCTCTGGCCTTCTCGACGGCCGACTTCCCCGCCACCTAGTCGCCATGGAACCTCGCCGCCGGAATCGGCGTGACGACGCGCGGCGTCGACAAGAATCCGGTCACGACCGCAGCACCGGGAGCAAACAAACTGGCAAGGCCCTTTGCCTCGTCCTCCACCGACTCGGGAAAGGCCTCACCGAACAGACTGCGCCAATGCTTCACGGCCTCTTCGGTCGTCGCCGCGCTCAGCGCCTTATCCGATCGTTCACGTGCGCAGTCCAAGTGGCGTAGAAACGATTCGAAGTCGTTTCGTGACCAGCTGTGGGACACGTTGTGCCCGAGAACAGGGTCAGGAATACTTGGGGTCGCATCCGGATTCGTCCAAAGCAGGTGGTCGTATTGCTTGTACAGCTCGTTCGCCATCCAATAGAAGAGCTCCCCTAACGACAGGCTATCGTCGAAGCCCTGAGCGTTGATCAGGTTGAGCAGCATGGCACCCATCCAGTAGCTCTTGGGCCGCATGTAGATCATGTTCTGGAGGACGTAGTACTTGAACAACTTTGCGAGTTTCTTGACCTTCTTCCGGTTGGCCTTATTGAGGTCGTTGAGCATCGCGACGTACCCCAGCGGATGGGATGCGATCCACTTCTCGAACCCTCTATCGGGAACGTAAATGGGAAAGTCGAAGCCATCTGGCGCGATGCATGGGACGATATCCAGGTTGAAGTCCTTGTCCCTGAAATAGACGTGTACCGATCGACGGGCTCCGTTCACGTCAAACTGCGCCGACCCTTGATCGCCCAGATACTCGGGGAGTCCTTCCAGGGCGACTCTGAGGTCGCGAAGGAGTTGCTTTGCATTGGGATCGTTGGCTTCCGGATCGCCCGCCACCCTAATCAGGATGTCCACGTCCTTCACGTCGCCGACGGAAAGATTCTGGGCGTACGATCCGACGAGGCGGCTGTGCGGCGCAACGGTCTTGAAGGTGTCCAGCTGCTCCAAATAGTCGCGCACAAGTGGGTGGCACTCTTGAGCAGCTTGAATTCTGTCCTCGGGCGGCTTCGTGGCTTTCAGCAGTTCGTCAAAATGGGTGGTGAGCTGTATTATCGTTGGCATCTAGTAGAACTCCGTATAGTTAATGGACGTTGCCGGAGCCCTCGTTGGCTCTGCCATTGGCACTCGCTCGTTCTGACTGCCAGTTTCCGTCTCTATCTACTGGTGCGGTCGGCCCAGGCGAAATTGTCGCCCGTCGTGGACTTTTCGTCGAAAAACCGAGCGCGAACCTTAGATGAGAATCCGCTCAATCTCGTCGAGCGTGATTTCATCGCTGGTCCGGTCGTAGAGTTTGGTCGTCCGCGGAGACTCGTGCGCCGCGATCGCTTGGGCATTCTCGATGGTGCCTCCGTTTTCCAAATAGGCCGTGATGCCCGTTGCCCGAAATGTGTGGCAGCACGTCGTGTCGGGAAGATCTGCGCCTTCTGCACGCCGTTTCACCATCCGGAGGACGTCGGTGCGGGTCATTCTTGCCTCTGTAAGGCCCCGTTCTCGCGAAACAGTCCGGAAAAGGGGAGCTTTCTTCGCCCAATTCTCGAATTTGGCGGCTTGTAGATAGGCATCGAGGTAGGCCTCGGCATTGTGGTGGGCCGGTACCTCGTGCCGCTTCCCTCCTTTCTCATGAAGGCGGAACCAACCACGGCGCCCAATCTGGAAGTAGTCCTCCTTGTTCATTCCTACCACCGCGCCGACTCGGGCGAAGCTGTAGACCATGACTGCTATGATTGCCCGGTCCCTTAAGCCAACGATCAAGGCGGTGTCGATCGAATCGAGGAGCTGACGGGCCTCAGCCGCTTGGAGCACTGGGGTCTTCCCTCTCTTCACGACGTGCTTCGGTCCGCGAACCGATGCTGCCGGGTTGTGCGGGACGACCTGGCCAATGACCAAATAGTCGAAGAGCATGCGAATCGCCGCAAGGTGTTGCTTCACGCTTGGCGGTGCTAAAGACAGTTGCAGGCTTTCGATGTAGGCCGAGACGAAGATCGGGTTGAGGTCCTGCAGCGGGAGTCTTCTCTCTTCGGTCCAGTCGAGGAACTGCCATACGGCCCGCGCGTATGCCGCTCTCGTGTTGGGGTTCCGGATGTTGGCCGTGAAAAACTCGACGAAGCGCCTGGCCGCTTGCTCCCCTTCCCGAGCGATGACCGCCGGGATCGGGAGATCCGCAAATCCTTCCACCCTCGAGACGATGCCCGCTGAACCGCCCGCGGCCGGAACGATTTCAGCCCTCATGCCCACATCTCCATCGGTGCCTCATAACGTCCTTTATGATACTCCATCTTGGGAGGGTTTCATATCCCAGAGGTTTAGGTAGTGCCTCGTCTGACGGGGAAGATCTCAACCGACGTTTGAAGGACGTGGCTGGGGCTGGGCACCTTTGAGGGGAGCCATGGTCTCTGGGTCGCATCGCTCGAAGTTTGAGTTGCGCCATTGGACAGGGCAGGATATCGCTCTCAAGGTGCTCGTGGGAATTTCCATCCCTAAGACGGATCGACCCGACTCAGTAACGATCCCATGAACAACGGCCGGCCCTTTCCGATATAGACCCACTATCTGAGGTGGCCCTCCGGTTCGTTCGTCGGCACCTGACCCAACCGCGTCGAAGAAAGCGCAAGCGATCGCGCGGCTGTATCCAGCGGCGTCCGACCGTTGCCACTTCCGATGTTCCGTCATATAGGCGTCACGGCCGGAACCCCAGGATCCGAATAGGCCTGTTCCGTCATCCGCTACCAATTGCTCAATGTCGGGAGGCTTCTGCGGTTCGCATTTGATGCTGACAAACACGAATTCCGTTGCACTCGGCCGCATTCCAAGAATGAAGCTTGCGCGGATAGGGAAGGGGTAGGCGGCATGCGATGCCCCGAGGATTTCGGCTGCAGCACTCATGGTTGTCTCGTAGCTTATGGGCTCGTCGCCTGCGTCGATCATCGCCATCAACTGAACCAGCGTGGTTGTTCCGAAGATGGATTCACCGCAATAGCCAGCGATGACTGGCCTCTTTGCAGACGCGATTACCTTTGAGGCGTGAATCCAGCTACCTCCGATCGGTGCTTTTTCGACATTGGGCGCGGTCCACGTGATGAGGCTATCGCTAGCGATGTATGCAGACGACGGACCATTCGAATCCTTTGCAAGCCAGGCTACTAGGCAGGTCACTTGGTTCTCCCCGGCCACCCCGGAGCGGATAGACCGCCCGGGGCAGGTCACTTGACCGTCTACCCCTCTAAGCGAGAATCTTGCAGGGGCACCGGGTACCGCCGCCGACATTCTTGTTGCCCGAAGCGGTCCGTTGAAATTCTACCTGCCGCACTTCACCGCTTACGGGGCTGTCCGTCCGAGGATAGAATAACGTCATGAGGTTGGTCTATTGCAAACTCTGCCGGTTCGCCGATGAGTTTGTGGGGCATGGCAAAACCCTTGTCGGACTGTTTGACCACATTACGGCAAGTGGATATCCGTGCCCGTCGCCTCCTCTGACCGTGAGCCTCGAGATCGAATGCGAGGTCGTGGAAGCTGGTCGACCGATGCAGATCGAGCTGGTCTTCATCGACGAGGACGGGGCGACGCTCATGAATGTCGGAGCAACAGGCACTTGCCCCCAACCCCTTGGTGGATGGCCAGGGCGCATGCAGCTGAACATCCCGTTTGAGGGTGCCATGATGACCATCCCGAAGGCCGGTACGTATCGCTTCGACGTACTCGTGAACGGCGTCCACTTGGGCTTCGAGCGGTTGCTGTTCCTCTAAGTCGTGAATCCCCTCCAGAGCAGGCTGTTTTTCCCCAAAGGGCAAAGTCCTAGAATCTGCGATGGCCCTCCCGCTGTCAAGGACGCCGAAGGCGCTCCGTACCATCCTTGACAGCATTAGGGAGGGCATCGCCGCACAATCAACGCCCCTTTTGGGGAGGACAGCCGAAAATCGAGGCTCTGGAAGCCCCATAGAGGCGAGTTAGAGCCTGTCCACGTCTTCCAAGACCTGCCAATTTACGCCCTACAGCGAATCTGCAGGTCGAATCCGAAGCGCGGAAGCGGAGGGCACTGAGGTGAGAATCGCCCGTCGGCAGCCGTCAGAGCGAAGCGGGACCATTGTGCACGTGGAGCTTCAGCGGAACGTGCATGCGGTCAGGCGCCCGTCCGGCGGAGTGGTTCCACCTTGGGCGGAGTCCGTTCGAGCGGAGTGTTCGGCCGGCGTCGAGCGAGGAATGAAAGCAACCAGCCAGGCGCAGAGACCACTCGCTCAAAGCAGACCGCGGGAGCCCGTTAGGGAGGGGACCCGCTTGCGGGGAGGCTGCGGTGCGGTGAGCGTCGGTCCAAGCCGGTCGGACATTGCAAAGCTAAGAATCGGAACAGGGAAGTGTTCGCGCGTAGTCACCCGGTTCTGTTCAGAACCGACGACAACTCCTCGCCAGCTCGGGCCGTCTACTTGCGAGCGTCGATTACCATGAAGCCTGTGGGGAACCCTTGTCGACAAAGTTGCGTGAAATCAGGATCACTCCGTTGCGGAAATCGGCGATGCGCTCATCGCGGAGAAGCGCGAATGCTCTTCTGATCGTTTGCTCGCCAACGTCGAGGGCTTCTTCGAGAACGTCAATGGGGATCTTGCAGCGGAGCTGGTCAAACCCAAATAGATCCATCGGAGGGTCCGATAAGGGATCGACGCCCAGGCCCATTCGTTCAGGCGGTTGAGCCAGCCGATGGAGAAGGGATGCGATAACTTCCTTCCAGTTTCTTCGATGCAGGATCATCGCATCGTCTCTGGCTGACCGGCGCAGTAGTTTGATCGCAAGAAGCTTCGCGACATTTCTAAGGATCTGTGGGTCGTCGAAGAAAACTTCTCGTGCCGAACCCGTGATGGTAATCGCGCTTGTTTCGGTCAGAGCCTCGACGGTGGCCTTTGCTTCAGTTGCCGAAAAACCACGCGGCATCACTTCATTGGGAACAGCCTTGATGAGGAACTCAACTTCTCCCAGCACAGAGCCCACGGTGTCAAACGCGACGATTTGAGAACTGCCGGGAATAGGCTGCTTATCTGCAGATTCGTCTTCTCTGTAGACGTGCCGTGTCACTACCAGCCCGCCTTCGCAAATCACGAATACTCCGACGCTGCCGGTGGTGTCGCCCTGCTTGAACAAAGGGTCCCGGCTCTGATACGTGGTCACCCATACCTCGTCGCTGGCCTGCAACCTCTCGATGGTGCTGTCAGCCGCCATATAGAACACGCCGAAGGCAGGGCAACAGAGTAGACCTCCGAAGTCCTTCGGCTCTGTTCGTCTGGTTCGTCCTGGCATTGGCGCTTGTCCTCATGGGGGGGCTCCAGTCTCACGGTGAGACTCCTGAGTTGTCAGCGTGAGCGGCCGGTCCTCCCACCAGGTTTGTTTTACCTTTGGGGCGCTCCAGGGCGCCTGTTCTGAAGAACTCCTCGTGCCCCCGGGGAGTCTGAAATCCCACACGAGCGAGAAGTGATTCGAATGAAACGAACAGGCTGGAGAAAAGTAGGAGGAGCAGCGCGCACTGCAATCTTGGCAGGCATGGTGGGCTGCTCGGGGACGATGGGAGACGTCAAGGAACGCTCGGCTGTGAGCAGTCTGTGGAGATTATGGGTGATCGGCTTGAACGCTTCGTTCAGCGTCGAGACCAGAAAGGACTCGGAGACCGTGTTGGCTCAGGGCGTCAACTTCGCACTCGGGCTGGACGGAACGATCGATCGGGTCATGGTAGTGAAAGTCTACAGGGAAGTCGAAGTGGTCGTCCCCGAGGAGTCGGCTCCGTTTGGCAGGACGAGCACGTTGAATCGTTGGCGGCGAGCCCTTTCCCCGTTCCCGGTGCCCTCCGCAATCCAGGGGACGCGAAACGACCAGTTCTGGCTGCGGGTCGCGAAGATCGCGAAGGACGCCGGACCTAACGTGCAGGTGATCGGGGTCCTCATAGGCGACGGATTCGACGAAGGGAGCGATGGCTCCGAGTACAGGGAGGCTAACGCCAAGCTGCTCAAGTCGAAGAACTTCCTTGGGGGAGCGTACATCGGCATCGCGCCAGGAGCATACGAGGATATCCACTGGCGAATGGAGCCGCTGATCAATGCGAAAAGGCTCGTCACTTACGGGGAGGTCCGACAGGCGCGTAAGGGAACTGAGTTGCTCGACGACCTGTCCGCGGGAACAATGCGATGAACGAGTCTTACAATGTGCCCAATGAGGACGCGCGGAAGTTCGTCTATCCGCCTCTCGACCTGCACGGGGAATCGGCGCTAGATCTTGCAACGCACTTTTCGCCTGAATGCCTGGAGGTCATCCCTTCTGCCGAGCTCTCGGAAGCAGACCAGGAAGTGCTCGATACACTACCGAAGGTGGGAGTTCCCGAGCTTGCCCTTGAACTGCGGCTCGATTATGGAGAGATTCAGAGAGCAGTCGCTTTTCACAACAACGGCCTCGACGAGATCCAGAACCTGAAGGTTGACTTTAGGAAGGCAAGTCAGGAGTGGAACGATGAGGTGATTCAGCGCTATGAGGAAGCTCAAGAGCACATGGAAAGGGATCTCGCCCAGCCACTACAAGACCGTCGAAGCCTCCACCAGGCGTACTTGCTGAGGAAGTTCGCAGCTCGGGATGCAGAGGGGATGCGTGGCGTCCCGAACACGAAAACGACACCGGCTCCAACCTTGGCGGAGGTGGCACGCGAGCGACGTGTGGTGACGCGCGATGCCAAACAGCTCGTGCACCCTGTTTGGCAGTTGCTAGGTGCACTGGTGGTCGGAGGCTATTACGGTCTTTCCATCGCCGCTCGGAATGAGTGGGTTAGGTTCGACTCGTTGGGACGAAACCCATGGGTGGTCGCGACGGCATTGGCGGGTGGAGCGATGGTTTTCTCCATCATGAAGTGGAGTGTTGAATTGGGTTACGGCAATGCGGGGGAAGGCTGGTACTTCAGGAGACCCTACGGGTGGACGGTCCTCCTGGCCTCCTTGGGGCTTGTCTTTTTCGTCGCGATTGACGTCGGAATCACAA